>JAFNAG010000077.1 GCA_017860135.1 Acidobacteriota bacterium | reverse complement strand
CCACATAAATCCTGACAGCCATTTGTACCGAGCTGCAGTCAGAAGAAAAGCAAAAACGAACCACAGGGACCACGGAGAGATCCCACGTCCGCCCGGGGGTGCCTTCGGCTGCCATTCACGCCCGGCAGCGGAGGAAAAGCCGTCAGGCAATCGCAGTCGCAATCGCCATCGGTGTTTGTTTGGCCAGCCCGAAGAAAACTGCCACGAATTCCACGAATTATCACGAAAGCCGCATCGCAGGGCTCGCATCAAGGGAGATAACTCCGCGTGAGAATTCGTGAAATTCGTGGCTTTCTTTGCAGACTTAACTGTTCCAAGCCGGCTAAACAGTTGCCGCCAGCGGCCGCGCTATGTATAACAACCGGCGTCGTCAAGATTACCTGGCAGGCAAAGGCTTTCCTGCCAGAATGCCGGTGATCCTTTTGCCTTCCACCGCCACCTCGCCATTGACCAGGACACAGCGGATCCCATCGGCGTACTGGTGGGGATTTTCATAGGTTGCCTTGTCTGCCAGCGCCGACGGATCCAAGATCACGATGTCCGCGGCGAAGCCTGCCTTGAGCAGTCCCCGGTCCTTCAGGCCCAGGATCTCTGCAGGCAGGCCCGTGGCCGCGCGGATTGCCTGTTCCATGGGGATGGTTTTCCTCTCTATCACGTAGCGCCGGATCTTGCGGGTGAACGCCGCATAACTGCGGGGGTGGGGCATGCCGCTGCCGAACGCAACAATATCGCCGTCGGAGCAGGTCGCGACATATGGTTTGCGCATGAAGAACTCGATGTCGGCTTCCGACATGTTGAACGACGTGACCCCTGCGCCTCCCATGAGCAGCATTTCGACCGCCGTATCCACCGGCGATTTTCCCAGGGTGCGGCTGATCTCGAGAAGATTTTTGCCCTGCCACTCCGGCCTGGCCCGGAATGAGGAAATGCGCAGGGTTTCCGGGCCGCCGCGTCGTTCGATGTTTTCCGCCATCTCCTGTTTTATCTTCGGGAGAAGCATTGGATCCTGAAGCCTCTCCCTGGTTTTGTCGTCCGCCTGCACCCAGCGCGCCAGCGTGGCGGCAGTCAGGCTCGTTCCGGAAGCTTCGTAAGGATACTGATCCGCGAAGACCTGGACGCCGCGCGCCTGCGCCGCTTCGATGACGCGGCAGATTTCCGGTGCCATGCCCCAAACCGGTTTGCCCAGCGCCTTGATGTGCGAGATTTCCACCCGCACACCCGCCTTTTCGCCGACTTCGATCGCCTCCTCGATGGATTTCCTGAGTCCCGTCGTGTAATTGCTTTCGTCCCGGATATGAGTCGTGTAGATGCCTCCGTATTTTTTAACGACCTTGGCAAGCTCGACCACTTCGTCGACCTTGGCAAAACTCCCGGGTGCGTAAAACAGGCCGCTGGAGATGCCGGCAGCCCCTTCGCGCATCGCTCTGTCGACCAGGCTCTTCATCCTGTCGAGTTCTGCTGCGGTCGGGGCCCGGTCTGCGCTCTGCATGACTGCGCTGCGCACGGTACCGTGACCTGCCAGATGGATCACGTTGAGGCCGGCGCCCTGGCGGCGCAGGGTGTCGAAGTAGCCGCCGACTTCGAAAGTTCCGCCGCCGCAATTGCCGGTGACGATCGTCGTCACGCCCTGCGCGATATAGTTCTGTGCGCTCTTGAGACGGTCGCTTGCGACATCCCGGTCACCGTGGGTGTGGATGTCGATGAATCCCGGCACGACCAGTGCACCTCCGGCATCGATTGTCCGGATGGATGCAGGTGTGGCGATCCTGCCGATGGCCGCGATCCTGCCGTCCTTGATGGCGATATCCCCCGGAGAGCCGGGGTTACCGCTGCCATCCAGAAGTGTCCCCCCGGAAATCACAAGGTCGTACTGCGGCGCCTGAGCGCGGCTTCCCATGATGCAGAACAGGAAGGCAGATACCAGATATCCTGGCTTTTTCCACTGCATACGCTCATCCTCCAGCGGGTTGCATCGTGCCATGCCGGTTTTGTGAGGGTATTTCCCCCTCGCGCCGACTGCCGGCTCCCATCATCACGCAACAGGTTTCCGAGAGCAACAGAGAATTGGCCCCGGGCGGTTGCATCCGGGCGCCGCCTCCGCGAGGTACTCCGCCGTTCCGGCGTATCGCAGCAGCGGCAGAATGCGCTCGAATCATGAAACAGCCATCGGTATCGGGATCGACAATCGCTGTCGAAAACGACGTGGACCTGCAAGCCGCCAAATTGTATCCGACTGCGACATCAGATCGATATCGGTCCCGAAACCGATTGCGGTACCGATGCCGATTCCGACCCTGGGGGTTGCGCGGAGTCGTGCCGCATTGCGCGGGAGGCCAAAGCCAAGTTCGAAGCGTGATAGATCACTCGTATCGCAGAGTGACGACCGGGTCGACGCGCGTGGCGCGGCGGCATGGAAGATAGCTTGCCAGCAAGGCCACGACAACCAGGAGCAGCGTCGTCCCGGCGAAAGCGACCGGGTCCCCGCTGCCGATGCCATAGAGCAGGCTGGAGAGCATGCTGGTCACGGCAACGGCCCCGGCAACTCCAATCAGGCCGCCGACCAGGACGATTACGGCCGCCTGTCCCAGAACCAGACGAACGACATCCCTCGGCTGTGCACCCATCGCCATGCGGATGCCGATTTCCTGAGTCCTCTGAACGACCGAATAGGACATTACGCCGTACAGCCCGACGGCGGCGAGAAGGAGCGCCAGTAACCCGAACAGGGCAAGAAGGCCGGCCCCCATCCGGGGCGCCCAGAGAACCGTCTCCATGATCTTGCCGATCGTGTTCACGTCGACGAGGGGCAGGGTCTTGTCAAGCGCCTGGATCTGGCCGCGCACGATGCCGATCGCATCGGACGGCTCCGCCTTCGTCCGCACGAGCAGAGTGACGGCAGGGGTGTAATGCTGGAACAAAGGGAAGTACATGAACGACATCGGTTCTTCGCCGAGAGTCATGTACTTCGCATCGCGGGCGACCCCCACTACTTCGATAACCCAGGATTCCCCAAAGCACCGGAACCGTTTGCCCAATGCTTCTTCGCCCGGCCAAAGCCGCCTGGCCATGGTTTCGTTGACGACGGCCACCATGGGCGCATCCTTGGTGTCCCGCTCGGTAAACGCGCGTCCGCGCACGACAGGGATCCTGGCGGCATGGAAGTAGCCCGGGCCCACGCGCAGGAGAGCCGTGAGACGCCCGTTCCTCGGGTCATTGACGTCCTGGCCTTCCACAAACACCGTGCGCATGACGTCGCCTCCGAAGGGGGGCGCCGACGCGTGTTCCGCCGCGACCACCTGGGGGATCGCCTCCACCCGCTCGGTGACCTTGCGCATAAAATCCCGGCCCTGAGCCTCCTCGTATCTCTGTCCTGCCAGGTCGTAGGAGATCATGAACAGGTTTTTGCTTTCGAAACCGGGATCAATCCTCTGGGCGCTCTGCAGGCTGCGCAAAAACAGCCCCGCACCCACCAGCGCAATCAATGAGAGCGCGACTTGGGCCACAACGAGCATGTTGCGGAGGTTGAGCCAGCGGCCGGATTTGTGCGGCTGGCCGCTCCTGACCTTGAGCGCATGTGTCAGGTCCACCCGTGTCGCCTGCAACGCCGGAACAAGGCCGAACAAAAGCCCCGTGAGCAGCGAGATCGCGGCCGTAAAGATCAGGACGCGGCTGTCGAGCGCAATATCCATGTCATTTTGGGCCAGCAGTGGCGGCCGCATCATCCAGAACAGGTCGCGGCCCCATCCGGCCAGCAACAGTCCAAGGAGTCCCGCCAAACCCGCCATGAGCAGGCTCTCGGTCAGCAACTGCCGCACCAGCCGGATTCGGCCCGCCCCCAGGGAAAGCCGGACCGCCATCTCACGCTGGCGGACCGTGGATCTGGCCAGGAGCAGATTGGCAACATTCGCGCATGCAATCAGCAGGACCAGGCTCACAGCACCCATCATCATGCCGCCCGCGAGCACCGCCTGCCCCCGGACGTTCGGATTGACCAGAGCTTCCGTCAGGGGCACCAATGCGATACTGCGCGCCTCGTTGTCCTTCGGGTATGCCTGCTCCAGGTTCCGTGCGATTTTCTGCATGGCCTGGCGTGCTTTGGCCAGGGGCACGTCCGGCTTCAGGCGGCCGAACACATTGAACAGCAGGCTTCGCCGGTTGTGAAACTGCTGGAGCGCAAAATCAGTCAGGACCTGCTGATGCATCGCCATCGGTACGAACACGTCGGGGCCTCCGATCGCAAAGGTGCCCCGAAACCCCTCCGGCGCCACCCCCACGACAGTGTAATCGTACCGGTTGAGCACGATCTGCCTGCCAATGAGATCCCGGTCACCGCCGAACCGGCGCTGCCATAACCGGTGACTCAATACGACTACCGGGTTCCTGCCTTCGACATCATCCTCTTCCGGCAAAAACGTTCTGCCGGCAGCCGCCTTTATCCCGAGCACGTCAAAATAATTTCCGGTGACGATCGCACCCACAACCCGTTCCGGCTCCCCTCCCGCGCTGAGACTCAACGCCGGGAAGGCCTGTGCGACCAGTCCCGAAAACACCTCGTTTTGATCGCGGAAATCCTCGTAGTTCGGCAGGGAAAGCTGCATGTAATTGGTGAACCGCCCCGTGTTCCTGGCGTCGGTGGTGAATACGGAAACCAGCCGGTCAGGTCCGGCAACCGGCAGGGTATGCAGGAAGACCGCGTTGAACACGGAGAAGATCGTCGTGTTCGCGGCGATCCCGAGACCCAGCGACACCACGGCTACGATGGTGAACAGAGGGTTTCTGAAGAGCAGCCGGACTCCATAGCGCCAATCCTGCAGCAGGTTTTGCATAAGGCTCCCTCGCACGCCGCGGCCTGGAGCGTGTCGGGCTTCAACCGCGCCGTCGACTGGAGAGACGAGACCGCTGCCCGGGAAGTTCCCTGTTTTTAGCTTATTCTGCGCAGATGGTGCAACAGGTTTCAGGGATTCAAACGCCGCAAATCTGCAACGTCAAATCGTGCCCCACTAAAACAACCAGGCCATACAGAGCCGCGACCGTGAGAGAACGGGTGGTGCCGAATGTCCGGCGCAGCACCCGCTTGCTGACGCGCACGGCACTGAATTCTGTGCCCGGGCTCCGGTCGGACAATCCTCTCCGCTGCTGTCTGAGTCGCAGCGACAGTTTTATCCCAGTCACTCCGCGATCTGGTCCGGTTCCGGCGAAAAATCAAAAGGGCCCGAACCAATCACTCGGTACGGGCCCCTCAGGTGGAAAATCGCGCTGGTGCCTATTTCAGCCGCATGGTCTGAAGGTCACTGGGCTTCTTAGCATTGCGTTTTGAGCGAATCGTGGCCAAAATCACGGCGCCGCCGACCAATCCACCGATCACTGCGAGTGCTGCCATTTCTTCCGTTCTCCTTACATGAGTCTTGAGTTGGTGCCGGCCGTAGCGCGGCGCCAGCTCAGCGTGCCCCACGATACGCTTCACGCGACGCGACTGCAAATTATTTTTAGTTAAATTAATTTAATAATCGACTCTCTTTACCGCCCTCCCTTACTTCTTCACGGGTTCGAGCAGGCCGCGCCGTTGCAATAGCGGCTCGATTTTCGGGCCGGCGCCGCGGAAGGCGATGTACTGGGCCATGAGGTCGAGGGCTCCGTATTTCTCGAGGACGTTTTTCCGGAACGACTGTGCCGTTGCCCGGTCGAACAGCCCCTTCTCCTTGAAGGCCTCGAAGGCGTCGGCGTCAAGCTGCTCGGCCCAGATATAGACGTAGTATCCGGCGGAGTATCCGCCGTTGAAGATGTGATTAAAATATGCAGTCCGGTAGCGGGGCAGGATTTCGGGAATCAGGCCGATCGAGCCCATGGCCCGGCTTTCGAACCGATTCACGTCCAGGGCGGGCTGCGGCTCGGTAATCTCGTGCCATTTCATGTCGAGGATCGACGCTGCCAGATACTCGACGGTCTCGAAGCCCTGGTTGAAGAGGCTGCTGTTGCGGATTTTCTTGACCAGTTCCGCGGGGATCACGGCGCCGGTCTGATAATGCCGCGCGTAGTCGGTCAGCAGTTCCGGTTCGAGCGCCCAGTTTTCCATGATCTGCGACGGGAGTTCCACGGCGTCCCGAGGCACGGAGCGCCCGCGAAAGGTGCTGTTGGAGAGGAGGGTGGCCAGTGAATGGCCGAACTCATGGAAAAACGTTTTCACCTCGTCCACGCTGAGCAGGGAGGGTGCGTCGGATGTGGGCCGGGTAAAATTGCAGGTGATGGTGGACAGGGGTGCCACGCGCTTGCCGTTGTCGTAATGCTGGCGCCGGAAGGAACCCGACCACGCACCGCCGCGCTTTCCGGGGCGCGGGTGGAAGTCCATGTACAGGACGCCCAGGTATCCCCCGTCCACGTCCCGGACTTCGAAGGCCGTCACCTCCGGGTTGTACACGGGGATGTCGCGCCTCTCGGTGAATTTCAACCCATACAGCCGCTCGCAGAGGGTGAAGATCCCCTGACGTACATTGTCCAGCTTGAAATAGGGGCGGAGGGCGGCATCGTCGAGGGCGTACTTTTCCTGACGCAGTTTTTCGGCATAGTGCCACCAGTCCCAGGAGGCCAGCTTGAAGTTGCCGCCCTCGCGGTCGATGATCGCCTGCATATCGGCCGCCTCCTGCCTGGACCGTGAAAGGGCAGGGTCCCAGAGCCGTTTCAGAAACGAATCGACGGCGTCGGGAGTCCGTGCCATGTTGGTCTCGAGCACGAAGGCGGCGTGGCTGGCGTAGCCCAGCAGTCTTGCCTTTTCGCAGCGCAAGTTGACGATCTGGCGGACAATGTCCTTGTTGTCGCGGTCGTTTCCCCTGTCGCCGCGCATGGTGTAACCCTGATAGAGCTTTTCGCGGAGATCACGCCTCGTCGAATATTGCAGAAACGGGATCATGCTCGGCACCTGCACCGTGAAGACCCACTTGCCGGGCAGCTTCTGTTGCCGCGCGGTTTCCTCGGCCATTGCCACAACCGCGGGGGGCAGCCCGGCGAGGTCCTCCCGGTTTTCGATCACCAGCTTGAAATCATTGGTTTCGGCGAGCAGGTTGTCGCCGAAGCGGAGCGACAGGACTGCCAGCTGTTGGTTCAATTCGCGGAGCCGGGCCTTCTGCATGTCGTCCAGCAGCGCGCCGCCGCGCACGAAGTCGCGGTAGGTATTCTCGAGCAGGAATCGCTGCTCGGGATTCAAGTTGAGGGATGCGCGCCGGTCGTATACGTTCCGGATGCGGGCGAACAGGCCGGCGTTCAGCCGGATGTTGTCGCTGTGCGCCGCCGTCAGTGGGGCGAGCTCCCGGGCGATCTGCTGTATTGTCGGATTTGTCTCAGCGCTCTGAAGCGCCCCGAAAATGGAATTCACCTCGGAGAGAAGCGCGCCGCTGGCGTCCAGGGCTCCCACTGCATTGCCGAAATCAGGAGCGGCCGGATTGTTCACGATCGCATCGATCTCCGCCTGTTGCCGGCGGATGCCTTCCTTGACGGCGGGCAGAAAATGATCCGTCTTGATGAGGTGGAAGGGCGGCGTGTTCAGCGGAGTGGGGAAAGGCGCCAACAGCGGATTGCCGGCATCTTCCGAAGCGCGTTGCCGCGCCGCTCCGGAATTCATGCCGATGACGGCGACGAGCAACAACAAGAGTGCGACTCTGCAATAACCCATAGCTTGCTTCCTCCTTATTCGTTTAAAGATTGTATGGCGGAAAAAGCCTAAGATACACCGAGAATTGAAAGCTGTCAGCAGGTGCGAACGGACGGTCGCCCTTTTCTCCATTGATCGGATTTGGATTGTCCGATGTTTGGTTTGTCGAAATCCGGGCGACCGGCAGGTCGCCCGTACGTTGTTTTGCGAGTTACGCGACAAAAACCGGATGGCAGGAGATGAGGGCGATCCGTTTCGTCAACTTCGAAGTTACAGGTGGTCGCGGCCCGCGCCCGCGTGGTGACTCTCGCACCAAACCATGGATTTTTTCCCGGAATGTCACTAAAGTCGCCTGTCGGATCATATCCATGTATCAGGAGGATGGATATGCCAAATGCAAGCGTAATGATCGGTACTCAATCGACCCGCCCGGCGGGCCTTGTTTCCGTGGACGGCCGCAGCTACCCTTTGCAGTCCGCCCGGGTCGAAGCCCGCGCCGAAGGTGGAGTTGCAGCCACAACCTTTACACAGATTTACGGCAATCCTTATCAGGAGCCGCTCGAGGTTCTCTACACGCTGCCGCTTCCTGCCGGTGGCGCCGTCATCGGCTACACGGTCCGGCTTGGGAACCGGGTGATCCGTGGTGAGGTCCAGCGGCGCGAAGCGGCGCGCGAGGAATATCGAAAGGCGCTCCTCGAAGGACGGACGGCCGCCCTGCTGGAGCAGGACCGCGCGGACGCATTCACTCAGAAGCTCGGGTGCCTTCCGCCGGGAGAGTCCGCCGAGGTGGAGATCCTTGTAGTGCAATCTCTCGACTTTCGCCCGGGAGATGTGCAGGTGCCGGCGCAGTGGGAATACCGGTTCCCTACCGTAGCCGGCGTCCGCTATGAAGGCGCGCCGGGCCGGGTTCCGGACGCCGCCCGGCTGGATGTCGATCGGGCCGGCGGCGAGGGGACTCCCGTTCGCCTGGAGGCGGCGTTGTTGATTGCCGACGGCTCCAGCAGCGCCATTCGTCCTGTTTCTCCGGGCCGTCAGATACGCTGCGAGGAATGCGAAGGCGGAGTGCGCGTCGTCCTGGACGATGCCATGAGACTGGACCGCGACCTGGTTTTCCGCTGGTTGGCGGTTCAGGAGGACGTCGCTGTTCGCGCCGTGGAGGGCAAGGGGGTTGCCGGCGACGACGGCCGTTACCTCCTCGTGACGTTGACGCCGCCTGCCGGAGCTCGCCAGGCGATCGCGCGGGACCTCACGATCCTCATCGACGCCAGCGGATCCATGTCGGGAAAGCCGATCGAACGCGCCAAGCTGGTAGCGCAGGAACTTCTGCGCACCCTCGACGGCGGCGACCGATTCGAGATCCTGGCGTTTTCCGAAAGAGTGGAAGCGCTCACACGCCGCCAGATGGAAGCCACGCCGAAAAACATCGAAAAAAGCCTGGCCAAGCTGGCCGCACTGCAGGCGGGGGGAGCGACGGAAATGGTGCAGGCCATGGTGGAAGCGCTCTCGCCCCTGCGGCCGGGATCGCAGCGCCAGGTGATTCTCATTACGGACGGGTATATCGGATTTGAAAGCGAAGTGATCGGCCAGGTGCTGCGCCGGATGATTCCGGGAGTACGGCTTCACGCGGTCGGGATCGGCGCGGCTCCGAACCGGACGCTGACCCGCGGCGTCGCGCGCGCCGGGCGGGGAGTGGAGATCCTGGTGGGGGATGACGACGACGCCCGGACGGCGTCCCGGCGGCTCCTCCAGGCGACTGTGCGGCCCGTATTGACCGACATAGAAGTGAGCGGCACAGCTCTGACCGCCCTCGCGCCACGGCACCCGCAGGACGTCCTGGAAGGCAGCCCGCTGATCCTGATGGCCGAAGTGACTGCCGCCGGCGGCGAGCTGCAGATTGCCGGCCGGATGGCGGGGATCTCCAATGCCTGGTCCCATAAGCTATCGATCCCGGGCCATTCCCATCATGAGCCGGGCGTTTCGATGCGATCAACAACGGCGGGCGCCACAACCCTCCCACTCGGCGCCTTGTATGGTCGCGAGGCCGTCGAAGACCGTGAACTACTCCTGGCAGCGGCGTCGAGTTCGCCGGAGCGCTCACGGATCGAAAAAGAAATCGAGGAATTGGGATTGCGGCACCGCATCGCCAGCCGCAGGACCAGCCTGATTGCGATCTCGGAAGACCCGACCGTGGATCCGAAAGACCCTCGCCGCCGCGAACGTCTGGCTGTGGAACTCCCCACCGAGGTATCGGCGGAAGGAGTGGGTTTGACGACAGGTTCCATGGCTTTGAGTATGGCTGCTCTGCCGGCAGCCTTGATGAGGAGCCGGCTGCCTCGGGTATTGCATGAAATGGCGGACTTCGCCAGGGGCGTACGCGACCAGGCGGATACGCTCGATCGGGATGCCGGGCCGGTCTTTGAGGAGTGGTCGGCGTCTGCTGACGCAGCCGAGGAGGAAACCCTGGCTCCGCTCTCTGCACCACCCCCGGGGGTCTGCGAAGGGCGTATTCTATGGGTGGAAGGGCAGTTGCTCATTTTTGAATTCGAGGTGCCGGTGGATGGCTTCCTTCTGCCCGGCGACGGCGAAAAAGTGCAGATCCACTTCGATGACGGCAATCCCGGCCAGGCCACGGTCTTGGGCGCCGAGAGCAGCTACCCCGGGCCGCATTCAGAAGGCCTCACAGTGCGCCTGGCGGTTCAACTGGAGGACTGGCTGGAGTGGAATTACAGCGAGGTGTGGGTCAGCTGGCCGGAGGCGGAGAATGCCGGTGTGCAGTTTCACATCTGGATCGGGAAGTAATGCCGGGCAGCGGAGACTTGCCATGACTGACAGTGACGCAGCGGAACGCATGGAAGCGGCGTTCCGCAGCGCCCGGCTGGGCGACCGGGATGAGTTTGCGCTCTGGATGGCGATGGTCGAGATCCCGCTGCGCCGGAATCTCTCGCGCAGCGCCCGCGAGGTCGATGTGGAGGTGGTCGTGCAGGAGACGTTCCTGCGCATGTGGCTGATTGCGCAGGACCGGCAGCGAATCCTGGAAGGGGACCGCGCCTCGCTCAAGTATGCCTTCCGCGTCGCCCGGAACGTCGCGCTCGAGGAGATGCGCCGGAGCCGGCGCGACCGGTTTGTCGACCTGGATTTGCTGGAAGCACTTCCGGAGGGTCGCGTCGAGCCGGACCCGCCGGATCCCGCGCTGCGGAGGGCGATCCGGGAGTGCATGGATCGCCTCCCGGCGAAGCCGCGCAGCGCGATTTCGGCCCGCGTGCGCGATGGAATGCTGCCTGACCGCGACCTGGCGTCGGGTCTGCGCATGAAGGTGAATACATTTCTGCAGAACATCGTCCGCGCCCGCCGGTTGCTGCGCGATTGCCTCCGGCGGCGCGGCGTCCCCCTCGAGGAGATCCGCACATGACCCGCGACCGGGAAGACATATTGATCGAACAGGCGGCCTCCGCCTTCCGGGAGCGCAATGCCTCAGGCCGCATTCAGCCTTCCCCGGCCTGGTGGGATCTTGCCCCGGCCGACCGGGACGCACTCTTCAAGGTTCAGCTGGAGAGCCGGATCATCGAAAGCGCACTCCATCCCCGCGGATTCAGCGCCACGATCCAAGCGGTTCTCGCGCGCATCATGTAACCGCAGATTGCGCAGGATGGTCCGCGACCATCCGCATGCATCACTTCATCTTCACCGTGTCGTATTGGGGAAAAGGCGTTCAACCTCGAAAATCATCAGCCGCCGACCGGGTATCGCACTGTGGCCAGTAATTTCGAGGCTGAGCCTGTCCCATAAGGCCGCCCTGTGCCCATGATTTCCACCGGGCGGGGCGAGATCCAGGGTCCCACCGTTGACGCTTCCAGATAACTGATTTTACGGCAATTTGAGCGCTGAAGGCGCGACGCCATACACTATACCGCAGTGTGCCCGAAATCCACTTTCTTGCATCATCATTTTGATTTATGATGGCATCAAAACCCAGGAAATCTGATCGGAGGACACAAATGCAGATGACCCAGCGACTCGTCAAAACCGCCCCGCGATTCCAGCAGACAGTCCTGCGCCGTGCTCCGAATCATGCTCTTTGCAGCATGAACAGCATGGGCAGCCAGTTGTTCGGTTTTCAGACAACCATGCATTGCGTGTACTACTTCCTATCCAAAAATTACTGGGTGTATACCTTCAAGTCACCCTATCAGCCGCACGTGTTTGTCTGTCCGCCTTCCCTGAACAGCAACTTCGGTTCGACGATGAATCGAGATTATGTCTCGGGATATATTTACATCGACATGCGGGCATTGCCGCCTCTTCTCGTCGATCTGGTTGGCTTCAGTGTTCAGAATGTCTTGAACTCGCTCTTCCACGGTAACTTGACGCGAAGGTGGGCGCTGGCTATTCCTTATGCGGAGGCTAGGGAGAGGGCACTTGGCTGCGTTCTGGTACGAAATGAGAGCTCCTTCTCCGTCGAATCACCATTCCTGTGGCATTTCACGGTTAGTAGTTCTTTTCTGCGATCTATGTTTGCCTGGACCCGCGGCTCGATCGGGTATTAACTGCTTCGCGTTACGTTTTCAACTGATAGGTGCGGACATCTTCCGGTCCCAGCAGTTCCGGCGACTTGCCGAAATACTGTGCAAACTTGGCGACTCGGTCCACATAGAGTCTCTGGGTGTTGGAGGATAGGTCCGCACCCTCATGTCTTCGATCATTCGTCGACGTAAGGGTGTCATGGAAGGCTCCTTTCGAGGGAAAATCTGGTTTGGTCACCAATATTTTGCCCTCTGAGGGAGCCTTCGCAAATCATCCATGCCGGCGCAGGCGTCAATGTTCAATGGTCATTTGTCATTTGAGGCTGCGGGCCTTCGGCTTATGCGGTCCTGATCGAGGTGCTGAGAAAACGCGCAGGCTCGCGATTCTCTGTGACGAGGCTCCGGACTGATTCGAACAAACTGACAATTGATAATTGACAAATGACGTTTGACAAATTCTCTCCGTTGCCTCCCACATCAGATTGCACCCCGCGGTTTCGGCCTGCTTGATGCGAGTACACGATGTGATGCATTATGCATCACATGAAAATTTCCACTGTGAGAGACTTGAGATATTCTTTCTCGCGCATCGCCAAATGGCTGAAAGCCGGTGAGACCATCGAAATCACGTACCGGGGCAAGAGGCTGGCCCGGCTTATGCACGCCGGACTTGCCTCGGCGGCTTCGCCTGAGCGCCCGGATTTCGAGTCCCGGCTTGAGAGGCTGTTCCCGCAGGGGCTCAAAGGCACGCCCGCAAGCCTGTTCATTATAGAAGACCGGGACCGCACTTGACGATCTATCTTGATTCATCCGTTCTCGTCGAAGGGAGCCTCCACCGCAGGCAGCCCTTTTGGACCTTGGCATGTGGAATTGAGATCTATCTGGAAGGCACGCCACGGCCCATGGGGGTCAGGAACCGCCCTCCTGTGATCGCAGGGTCGCCCGAATAGCCCAAAGCCTCGAAGTCGAACCGCTTCTTGATCTCCGGGTAGACTGCCCGGCGGTTGGCAGGGAGATCCATTCCCCGGGCATTCTTGTGACAGCGCTGGCAGGAAACTGCCTCGGTGCTGTGGCAATCGGAGCATCCCAGGGCCTTGCTGGCCGTGACCACTCCGTGGTGGATGGCGGAATACATCTTTGTCTCCACAAAGCCGAATTTACCTGAGTACGGCAGCCCCACCCTTTTCATCCCGTCCATGATTGCTTTGGCCCAGTCGAAGTTGACCCAATAATCCTCGAGGAAATTGGGCATGGCCAGGGTGTTGTTCTCAATGTCGTATGGCTGAACCGCGGTATGCACCTTGAAAGGGAAGATGCGTGCCGCCGGGTTGCGTCTTTCGCCGACGGGAGCATTCAACACAACGGGTGCAGCCGGGTTGATCTGGTCACCGAGGAGGGCGGCGTTGCGCGTGCCGTCAAACCAAAGGTACGTCGGTATCACGTCCTTGCCCCAGGTCAGCGTCCCGAATTTCTTGCTGTATTCCGGCATGCCGTACTTGTCGCTGCCTTCGGGACGGTCCTTCCCTGCATCGGAGTAGTCACGGCGCAGAAGGGTTGGCGCCACACGGGCGAAGGCGGGAATGTGACAGGACTCGCACGCGACATTCCGGATGTGGTCATCCAGATGCCTGCTGAGCGGGCCCGCCACCCCGTGAGGGGTCATCCCGTGGCACTTTTCGCACGCGACGCGGCCTTCCACGGCGGGGGCGGTCAGCGACATCCCGGCGATCCGGTGCTCGATCGTGGTATGACAATCCTGGCAGCGCTGGTTCAGCGCTCCCATGTGGATGTCGATCGGGGAATTGGATTCGGCCAGGGCCGGCTCCAGATCCCCGTGCTTGGCGTTGGTGGCTCCACCGCTGTAGAAATGGCAGGCGCCGCACGCCTGCCGGGTTGGCCTGCCCACCTTTTGCGCAATCGCGACCAGGTCCAGCGACGGGTCCGGAAACCCTGCCTTGCTCGGATCTTTCCGGTATTTGCCGGTCGTGTCATGGCATACGAGGCAGTCGATGTTAGCCGGATTGGAGAAATCGAAGCTTTCGCTGACGCCGCCGTGGCCGATGTGGCAAGACATGCATTGCTGGTAGTTGGAGCCGATGGCAACGCAGTAGTTGTTTACCATGAGGCTGAGACTGATATCCGTCCGGTGCTCGTAGCCCACAAGAGTCGGGGAGTATCCCTTCCAGTTCCAGTGGGCTGTTTTCAGCAGGTCCTGTCCCACCTTCGGGTGGCAACTCAGGCACGTGCGAGTGACCTCCTGCGGATTTGGCTTGCCCTCGAAAGCCACCAGAATCGAGTGGTCCGGGGTCCACGGGTGATGGCAGGCCGCGCATTCCGTGGGAGCGGAAGCCGGCTTCAGCTGGCGTTCGTGGCATCCGATGCACTGGCGGTGGTAGGCCCCCTTCAGACCGATACGCGTGGGGTCGTCCGGCTCATTGGGCAGGCCGTGGCAGCGGCTGCAGCTCTGGGGCGGATTCGCCGCCATGTCGTCATGGCAGGCCGAGCAGGGGCCGCCCAGCTTGATCTCCATGGCATTGTGCAGCATCTTGATATCGGTCCCGACGCGGTCTGACTCGTCGGCCGAATACTTGTGATGGCACATCCCGCAATCCCCGCCTGTCAACTCATCGTGAATCCGGTGCGAGAAGGCCACCGGTTCGTAATCATCCGCTTTTGACTTGAGCAACGCGCTGTCCAGCAGATAGAAGTTCCTGTATGCCGACGGGCGCAGCGCGTAAACCGACTCTGCCGGAGCCCGGGGAGCGGGTTCCTGGGCCTGAATCCGCCGCACCTCTTCGACGGTCCTCACCGAAGCCTGGATGGCTTCGATATGGACCACGCTGTAGAGCCCGATGAAGGCGAGGAGGCAGGCGATGGCAGCTCCGCGGATCACCCAGGTCCAGAATGGGCTGACTGTGCGCGCGCGCTCCTCGCGCATTCTGGCAAGCTGGACTTCTGTGGTAGGCACGTATCCCGGGAGCACGGGGAAGAAGGTCACGAAGATCCTGTAGCAGAACAGGATGCTGGAGACAATCGCAATCGTCATGGCGATCTCCCCGATGGACGGGAAGTACGCTTTGGTCGAGTACGGGGGATTGTAACCCACGAGAAATACGTTGATGCGGTTCAGGATCACGCCGAAGATGATCAGGGATACGGTGAAGAAGAGCCAGCCCATGGAACGGCGGACTGCCTTGTTGAGAAAGAGCAGGAAGGGGGCCACGATACCGAGCAGGATCTCGATCACCAGGGAAATCGTCGCGGTGGGATGTTCGAGGAGATTGAGTTGATTATGCCGGACGATGAGGTCTCCGATTTTCACGGCGCCATAGGCTCCGATAAACCAGGGGATGATGCGGGCCATGGGCGTCAGAAGATCCATCTCCGGGTTACGGCCGAAACTGATGTTGGCGTAAATCGATTCCAGGATGACCATCGGAAATCCCACCATGATTGCCGACAGCAGGAACAGGATGGGCAAGACCGGGGTGCTCCACAGCGCGCTCAGCTTGGTGGGGGCAATCAGCATCAGGGTTCCCAGCGAAGACTGGTGCATGAAGGAAAGCACCACGCCGGCCACAATGAACATCGGCAGGATGATCTTGATGGCTGCATACAGCGAGAGGATGGGCATCTCCACTTTTTTCAGCAGCGAGGCTCCCCAGCTCTTCTCATTGAGCCGGGCCATCAGCCCT
>JAFNAG010000275.1 GCA_017860135.1 Acidobacteriota bacterium | reverse complement strand
TTGGGTTGCCTGCATGGCATTCATGGGGCGGATGTATTCGACGATCTCAGCCTGAATACCGGAGCCCGAGACATACGCTTCGCTGGCATTGGCCAAGAATTGCCCGCCGACTTTCACCTGCACCGTGGCACCCTGCTGCGCACCTGCGGGGTAGACGTATGCGACGTGTGGCGCATTTTGCCGGGCCCAAGCAGCCGGAAACGCCGCCGGAAGGGCAGCCAGCAAAAAAGAGACGAGCCATCGAACCGATCTCATAGATAACTTCCTATCTCCGGCGAACGGGTTGAGGATGCCTACATGATTTCTTTGAGCCGACCGGCCAGAGTAATGCCTTCCGCGGCAGCAGGCGCAACTTGAAGGTCCGCCCCTTCGGGATTGGGCAGTTTCGCTTCCGGGTTGATGCCGAGCTGTTCATACAGGCTGCCGATGAGATCCCCCGGGTACACGGGCCGGTCCTTGACCTCTTCGCCCCTCTCGTCCGACGCACCGACAACGCGGCCGCCCTTGAATCCGCCCCCCGCCAACACCGCGGAAAATACCGGGCCATAGTGACCTCTCCCGCCATTCCAGGGAGATTCCCACTGCACTCTCGGCGTCCTGCCGAACTCCCCCGTCCACCACACGATCGTGCTGTCCAGCAGGCCGCGGTCGGACAGGTCCTGGAGCAGGGTCGCCATACCACGGTCCATCTGGGGCAGTCTCTGACGCATGGCCTGAAAATGCTGCCGATGGGTATCCCAGCCCTGGTAATTGATGGTCACGTAGGGCACGCCGCGCTCGACCAGCCTGCGGGCCACAAGGCAGGACTGCCCGAAGGTGTTCCGGCCGTAGCGCTCTCTCAGGTCGTCCTTTTCCTGCGAGAGATCGAACACCTTCCCGGCGTCTCCGAGGATCAGCTCGTAGGCCTCTTTCCCCGCCCGGTCAAACTCCTTGAGCGCCGCGTCATTCTTCACGGCTCTCCCCAACGTGTTCAGCCGGTCCAGCAACTCGCGCCGGTCCTGCTGCCGCTGATCCGTGATCCCCTGGGCGACCACGCCCTCCACGGCAAAACGCGCCTGAGCCGGGTCCCCTCCCGTGGCAAAGGGCTTGTACCGGTTTCCGAGAAAACCGGCTTCGGAAAAACGCCCCTGCAATTGAGTCAGGACAACGTATGGAGGAATGAGCCCAATATACCCGGCGCTGTATCCTCGAAACAGTGAAACAACGGCCCCAACGCCCGGAAACACCAGCCGCTCTCCCGGCTTCCGGCCGGTCTGGACCATATACGCTGCCGTCTCGTGCGCGTTGATGCCGTGAGTCATGCTGCGGATGATCGAATACTTGTCGGCCTGCTGGGCCAACAGCGGCAGCAGTTCCCCTATGACGATCCCATCCGCATTTGTGGGAATAGGTTTGTTCAAGGGGCCGCAATAATCATAGCCCGCCGCCGGCTTCGGGTCGAACGTGTCCAGGTGAGAGGGGCCGCCCCACATCCAGATCTGTATGACCGCCTTCGCCTTTGCAGGCGGCGGCGCCGAGGCCGGGGCCCCCGCGCCATGGCGGTCTGCCAGCAGCAAACCGGCCGCAGCTGAAAACCCGCGGCGCATTGCCTCACGCCTGGAGATCGGCAGACCATGCCCCCACGAGGCCTGGTTCATTGCGCCGTGCGTCCTCGTCCGGTTGATCCAAGACTCGTATCTTTTCATGCTCTCGCCCAAATCACTGTCCCATAGGTGCGATTTAAAAACCGGGAGTAGGCCATGTTGCGGCAATCACACCGGAAGCCATGAGGGCCTGCAATTCTACGCGCTGCTGTCTGAATCACTGATGCCATAAGCAACTTCCTGCTTGGCCCGTCTGCCGGCCGGGGCCGGCCGGATCAATGGCGATAGAGAAACTCGGAACTGTTGATCAGCGCCCAAGCCAGATCCACGACGGCCGGCCAGCGGTTCCCGGCAGCTGCCTGGAAATGCGCCCCGACAACTCTCAACTCTTCGTCCGTCGGCAAGCGGGAGAGAATTGTCAGGTAGAGCCCGCCAATAGTCTCCCTCGGACCGCCTCCCCCTGCCTGCATCAGGGAGCGTATCTTGGCGCTCTGCTGGATCTTGAGCTGAATGTGGCTCGAATTCAGCAGATGCAGCCGCTGCGCGGCGGTAGTCCGGTTGGTACGTTCCGACTCCAGTCCCGTGTCGCGGGAGGATCGCCCGAATGTTTCGAGGAACGTGCTGGTGATGCTGGCATCCGCCAGCCCGATCGATCGCTGGTTCTCGGGAATAAAAGTAAACGGCTCCGGAATGGCGCTGGAATACCCTTCGGTCGTTCCGGTAACCTGGCAAATGGCGTCGATCAACACTTCGGCGTCGAGCCGCCGCATGGGATACCAGGCGAACTCGGCCGCGCCCTCCGGACGGTCGGTCCGGGGAATGAACGATAGCTGGTACACCTGCGAATTGAGGATCAGCCGGAAGATGTGTTTCATGTCGAAATCCGACGCGGCCATCTCCCGCTCCAGATATGCCAGCAGGTCGGGGTTTCCCGGCGGGTTGTCCGGTCGGATGTCGTCCGGCTCGTGGATGATGCCGCGCCCCAATAACCACGACCAGATGCGGTTCACAATATTTCGTGCGAACCACGGATTCTCCGGTGCCGTAAGCCAGTCTGCAAAAACCGCCCGAGGGTCCTGTCCGGGGGATAGACGAGCCGGCTTCCCATCCGGGAACACCACGGCGTTTACAGCTCCCGGTGCCCAACCTGGAACCGCCTTCGCGGGATCGTAGTGTACGATTTCCTCCTTCCATTCCCCCGTGGGTTTGTAACCGATCTGCGAGAAAAACCCGGCCATTCCCGCCAGACGCTCTTTGGGCCATTTTTCGGCGCGCTCCCCCATGAAGGTCAGCGCCACCGCCTGGGCGATGGCCTGCGGCTCCCTGCTCTGAACGGCGCGATAGAAGTTGACCTGGGGCTCACGGAAATTGCTGCCGCTCGCCGTCAACAATTCCCGCACAAACCGGTTATAGTGCAGATTGTCCCGCAGAGAGGTGTGTATCCATCGGTAGTACGCCTGCACGGCATTGGGCCACAGGTTGATGGGAAACTCGGACTTGACCCGCAGCAGATCGCTCCATTTCATTGCCCAGTAGTCGGCGAATTCAGGCCGCTCCAGCAGACGGGCGATCAGCAGGCTCCGTTTCTCCGGATTCCGGTCTGCGAGGAAGTCCTTCGCCTCTTGCGCGGTCGGGAGAGCCCCGATTGCGTCCAGGTAGGCTCGGCGAAGAAACACTGCGTCGGAGCTGAGGCGGGCCGGCTGAATGCCCAGCTGCTGCATCCTCGGCAGGACGAGTTCGTCGATTTTTCCGCGGGGCATCAGCGGAGCGGAGCTTTCAAAGGGCTCCTGCGGTGCCTGCGAGAGCGCAGCGGCTGTCATCACAATCATGAGAGCGAGAGCCGGTACCGAGATTCGAATCATCTGGATAACCCTATCTTCGTTCTCTGCGACATGGGAAAAATCAATCTCCTGTCGCTATAACCCTCCCGCAATCAAAAAGTTTCAAGGGCAGCGGGCCGGTTATTCCGCAGACAGTATGATGAGCGTGGCATCGTCCTGGAACGCGCCGCCGCAATAATCGATGAGCGAATCCATGATGCGCTTCTGCAGCTCCCGTGCGCGCAGGTGCCGGCAGACGATGGTCAGGTCGAGCAGGCGCTTCTCCCCGAATTCCTCGCCGCCGGCATTCAGTGCTTCCGTGACCCCGTCTGTAAACAGCACAATGCGATCGCCGGGACCGAAAGCCACCTCGCTCTGATCGTAAGTCCAATCGGGGAAGACACCCAGCACCGCGCCGCCGGCCGACAGCCTGGCATGGGAGCCGTCGCGCCGGACCAGGATGGGGGCATTATGGCCTGCGTTGGCATGAATGAGCTGTCTTTTGTCTGCGTCGTACAGGCAGTAGAAGAACGTAATAAACTTGTTTGCCGCGATGTTGCTGCAGAGCACGCGATTTACCTCGGCGCAGAGTTCCCGGGGTAGCATCGACTCATGGGCAAAGGCCCTCACGGCGGCCTGCAGGTTGGACATCAGCAGAGCCGCGGGCATCCCTTTGCCTACTACATCGGCGATACAGAGCCCTACCCTCGATTCGGAGAACTTCAGCGCGTCGAAATAATCACCCCCGACCACGTTGGCCGGCTGCCAGGCGCCGGAAATCTCGTGGTGGGAAATCTGCGGAAAGCGTTTGGGAAGCAGACCCTGTTGGATCTCTCGTGCCTCCTGATAGTCCCGTTCCTGCCCGCGCAACCTCAGGTCTTCGATTCCGGCCCCTATCTGCTCGACGACCCTTCCCAGAAACGCAAAGTCCTCCTGGTCAAACGGCACGCCGGCCGCCTTCTCCCCCAGTCCGATGAAAGCCGACAGCTCGTTATTCAGCCGGATCGGAACAATCAGGGAGCAGCCGGAATTCTGCAACCTGGTCTTTTCCGCTGCCGGGATGTCTCTCGCGCACGGATCGAAAACTCCATCCATGTGGCTGAGAAACCGGCTGTCCGCCTCAAACCTGAGCTTGCCTCCGTCCCCCTCATGGGGCCCCGAATGCACGGTTTCCCAGAAGGCCCGGTCGACGGATGCGCGGGTGAAAAAGGTGACGCTTCTGTTCTGCAGCGTATGTCGAAGGTGTTCGACAACCCTCCTGGCAAGGTCGTGAAAGTCGGTTGCGGCCCGGATGGAGCGCGCCAGCACCTTCGTTTCGGCTTCCAGATATTGCGTCCTGCGCAACGCCTGGCCCTGCTTTATGTGCTTGCGCAAGACCTGAAGCAGGCGATCGTTCTCCCATGGTTTTTGGATGAAGTCCTGAACTCCGCGGCGCATTGCTTCCACCGCCAACTCGACGCTCCCCCAGCCCGTCATGACGATCACGGGAAGAGCACTGTCGAATTCACGGATGCGCGAGAGCAGATCCAGACCCTCCTGGCCCGATGTAGTGTCCCGCGCATAGTTCAAGTCCATGAGAACCATGTCGAAATGGCGATCCCTCAAAGCTTCGAGCAGGGCCGCCGGCGACGAAACAACATGGGGAATCAGGCCTTCCCCTTTGAGGAAAAGCCTCAGAGCCTCCAGCACTTCGGGCTGATCGTCTGCAATCAGTATGTTCGCCGCCGTGGCATCCAATGCCGTCATTCCAGCACACCCTCGGAAAAGCGCCCCCATCCTGTCATCGGCCGGCTCGCCTGTAAAGAATAGATTGCCGGCGAGTCGGTATAAGAACCCGAGCAAGGAGCGTACCATTCGGCAGAATCAGGTCGGAACTGGGAATCCAAATGACCGTCCATATGCAAAAAACTCTGGACAGCCTGCCAGCGGCACCCTGAGAGGCGCCCGGATCGTTCACCACCGTCACATTTGTGGACGCCGGAGCGGAATCGTGAACTCCGGGCAATCTGTGACCGCTCTTCGTCGTGGAACCGGATAAACGGAAATTCCCATAAGTTCCTCACAACTCCCAGGTGGCCGGTTTCGGGACAGGAATTCCCGAAAATGACACACTACGAAGAACAGCCGGGCGTACTTTGGTACTGCTGCCACGCGCCTTTGAGCAGGAAAGCCAACTGAACTCGCCCCGGCGCTATTGGACTTTGCGGCGGGCCTGCTTGAGCTCGGAATTCAGCTCCGATCCCTGATACTGCAGCACATTCCGGTAACATTCCAGGGCCCGTTTTTTATCGCCGCGCTGCTCGTAGATCTGTGCCATGGAGTAATAGGCCAGCGGCTCGGTTTCGCGCTCCACCTTCATCTGCGTTTGCACAGACTTCTCGAACTGTTCCAGGGCAAGAGTGGAATCGCCGATGCGAAGCCACATCTTGCCGGTCCGGTAGTGGATTTCGGCCGGGCACACAGTCCATGCTTTGCTCTTCGGGTTTTTCAGCAGTTCCCCGTAGACCTCCGCCGCCGCCTGGGTTTCGTTGAGCTTCTTTTCCAGAATGGCAGCCAGGTTGATGTCGAGCAGATAGTTTTCCGGATACCTGATCCGGAGGCCCCTGAATTTGATCACAGCCCGGGTCGGCTCCCCCTTCCAGGAATGAAGCAGTCCCAGCAAAACCTCGGCGTCCAGACGCCGGTAGGTTCCTTTTGCGGCAACCAGCTCGAATTTTTCAAGCGCCTTCTTCTTGTCTCCCCGGTATCCGATGATGAAGGCAATCCACTTGAGACTCCAGGGGAGTGTGGCACTGGCAAACTCGTGACTTGCGATACTCACATTGGCGTCGATGAAATCGGGATCGAGCTTGAGTACTTGCTCGTGGATCTTCTTGGCCTCGTTGCCCGGGTTGATCGCCCGCATATGTTGCTTGGTAATGGCAACCATCTCGGCAGCCAGGTTTTCATGATACATGCCGCTGAAATACAACGCCCTCACATCCTTCTCATCCTTCGCGAGACGCTTCTTACAGATCTCGAGCAATGTGTCGTTGGCCTGGTGGAACCGCTTCTGAGCCTCTATCACTACGGGCAGGTTCAGCTTGCCGGTTTTCCCCTCGGAGAAAGGCGTCGGCGTGGCATAGTCATCAAGTACCAGGTTGCCGGTTTTTGTGAGCAGATCGTTCCAATAGACGCTGGAGAGCATCCCGTAACCGGCGGGATCGTCGGGTGCCTGCTGGATCATCCTCCGG
>JAFNAG010000274.1 GCA_017860135.1 Acidobacteriota bacterium | reverse complement strand
CGATTTTCTGTTTCTCAGCAAAGGGGAGGACAAAGCCGGGGGCCGCAAAAAACGGGCAATCCTGGCGGACGCATTTGAAGCGGTGCTCGCCGCCGTCTACCTGGACGGGGGTATCGGCGCCGCCGAGTCTGTGCTGGCGCGCCAGATTGAATCGCTGCTAGCGTCTTACGACGCTCAACGGCCGACCAGCGGAGACTTTAAATCCGCTTTGCAGGAACGGCTTCGCAGCATGGGAAGCCCTGAGCCGATGTATGAGATCGTGGACGAAATCGGCCCGGACCACAAGAAGGTTTTCGTAGTCGAAGTGCGCGTCCAAGACCGCGTGCTGTCACAGTCCTCTGGCCGCAGCAAGAAGGAAGCGCAGCTCGCGGCCGCTCGAATGGCTCTTGAAAATCTGAAGAAACAGTAGGCAGCGGGCAGTGGGATGAAAGGGATGGCCGGCGAAGTTTGCAGCCTGCCGATGTCACGTTACAAGATTGCGGAATCGGCATTATCTCGATGTGTCACTGCGGAGCGGCCAGCTGTGAGACCAGGATAGTGACTCCAGCCACTGGGGTGCAGCCCGTGCCTGGTGCTGCCTCCGGCCTCCCCACACTCGCCATCGCCTCTCGCCACTTCCTATCCCCGGGTGCATTGCGCAACCCGCCTGCTCCCAGCCGCCCACGGACTACTGCCCGCCGCTCTTGACCTCTTCCAGCAGGCGGGCTGCCTCCTGGTTTTCCGGGTCCCAGCGCAGTGCCAGCTCGAATTGAGCTTCTGCTCTCGAATGGAGTTTCACCCGCAGGTAGAGCTTCCCGAGTTCGAGATAGCTTTCGGCGCTCAGGGAATCGAGCGCGATCGCCTTGAGGAAATGCTGCTCGGCCTCCTTGCGATGCGAAGCGATCTCGGCCTGGGCCACTCCGAGATAGTGGTGATACCGCGAAACGTCGGGGATAAGCCATACACACTCTTTCAGCTGGCTCACCGCTGTTTCAAAATCCCTCTTCATGAGGGCGTTTCGTCCGGCGCGGAAAAGAGTCTCTGCCATTTTTTCCTTTTCGAGATCCACGGAGGCTCGCGCCTGAAGGGTTGCCTCTACCTGGCTTTCCTTCAACAGGCGGGTTTCGTCATAGCGTGCGCGCGCAGCCGGATCACCGAGCGTTGCATACGCGCCGGTGATGTAGGTAAAAACCCGTTCCGCGCGTGTGCGAATTCCCTCGCTGTAGTCCTTTGACTCGAAGCGATCCGGATGATACATCTTCGCCATCTCGTGATAGGCCCTCTTGACGCCTTCCTCCCGGGAGTCGGCAGGTATTGCAAGGATCTCGTACAGGTTTGCAACCTCGAAGCGTTGCAGCAGCTCATCCAGGTGTTCCGCGAGATTGGCTCCGGTCGCGCCCGCCCCCGGCGCGGCGTGATCCCCCGGCGACTCCAGCCGCAGGAGTCCGAGGACAAGCAAGCGCTGGAGGATTTCTTCCGGCCGGCTCTCCTCCCTGGGCAACGAGGCAATGAGCTCGGGCACAGCGGTCGATCCGTGTACCCGGGAGAAAGCATAGGCCTCCACGGCGTTCAATGGAAAGCTCGCGCCAGCACCGATGGCAGGGTCGGCACGGAGCCCCCCCTTGAGCTGCAGGAACTGAGGGTGGATATTGCGGTCTCTGACGGCCCGGCGTGCAGATTCCACCAATGCCAGCGGAATGGGAATGGCGGCGCTGCAAGAGCGGCGCAGCGATCCCTCGGCGTTGAAAAGCTTCATCGAGGCGTCAGGCCAGGAGAAGAGAGACGCCAGGATGGCCAATGCCTGCTCGCGTACTCCCTGTAGCAGTCTTTCGCCGTCGAGGCCCGCGCCAAGCACAACAGCCTCATGGGAGCTCTTGCCGCCCTTCATCAGGTCCGCGACGTGCTGGAGGTCCTTGCGCGTCAACAGGCCCAACTGGATCAGAACGCGGGCAAGATGCTCCCCGGGCACGTTGCTCTCGGCGAAGGCAAGAGATCCGCGCGCGATGACGAGCTGCTTTTTCGAGGTGCCGCGCTCGAAGCGCATGATCCCGCTTTTCTGCGTTCTGTGGAATTCGAGCAGGGTCCCGGTCAGTCTCGGACCGGAGGATCCCGGAGCTGCGGGCATCAGAGACTCCTCGCACAGGCAAACCAATGCACCATTAGCTTATCGGCGCAATGTTGCAGAGAATAACTTCGAAGGCTTTTCTTCGCACGGAAACATCATCGTCTACCGGGGAGACGAGAAAAACCATGAGCCAAGCAGGGCGGCGGTGTCATAGGCGCCGTGTGCGACCACAGGTACGATCAGGCTGCCACGGGCCAGGTAGGCGATGCCGAATATCAGTCCGAACAAGGCTGCGGCGATCACTCCCTGTGCGCCCTGAACATAGTGGCCCAGCCCGAAAACCGTGCTCCAAAGGACCAGCCCAAGACCTGCCCCCCCCAGATGGGACTGGAAACGCCGGAGTATGAAGGCGCGCTGGAGTTCCTCCTTGATGCCGCCGGCGATCAATGCGGTGCCTACAAAGATGCCGAGATCCTGCGGGGTTCGGATGAGGTCAATGAGCGGATTCCGGTCCATGAAATGGGTGGGAAAAAAGATCTGAAACAGCAAGGCGATGACAAGATTGAGACTGAACAAAACGGGCACGATCGCCAGCCCCCAGATCACGTTGGATCGCCAGCGTCGCCAGGAAAGCCCGAAGTCCCGCAGGGCTTCCCGATGCGCTTTCAAGATGAAGAACAACAGCAGGAAGGTGATCCCGGACTCGAGCAGGATGTATCCCGAAAGCACGCGGACATTCGCAAACAGGCTCTCCCGACCTGCCTCGTTCATCGTAAAAGGCAGGGAAGCCAACAAGCTGGAAATCAGTCCGGCCAGCAGGATCACTTCAAAAAGCGCCTGAAACCGATCCATCCAGGTCTTGCCGGGAGGCTGTTCCACCACCACGTCCGGAGCATCCGCTGGTTCCATTCCCAAGACCGTAACAGCAGATCCCTGCAGGAGTCAAGTGAAAGGCAGATAAATCTCTTTTATATTCAGATAGTTGTAAGTCACAGTACTGGCAGGTATAATGCCGCGTCCGATCGTGGGGCTGCGGCATGCTGAACCCTGACGCATGATTGGGCATCTATTACCCTTGGGAGTGTGCAGCGTGAATGCACGCAGGAGGCCGGAAGTGGGAATCTCGGCGAAACTTCTGATATCGATGGCTCTGCTGCTGGCGCCCGCGGCAGCGGTGGCGCAATCCGGTGGGGAATGGGTACTCGCCGAGGGCACGCAGCTAAAGCTCCAGTTGAATGACTATCTCAGCACGAAGCTGAACAACGAGGGGGATGCCTTCACAGCCACCGTAACGGAAGCCGTTTATATCAAGGAGCGCCTGGCAATTCCAAAGGGGAGCACCGTTTCCGGCAGTGTGTCCCGGGTTCTTCGGCCCGGCCGGTTCAAGGGCAAGGCCATGATGAACCTGCTCTTCACCTCCATCCACATTCCGGGGGCCGCAGGGCCGCTCCCGATGATCGCCACTTTGGTGGGTTTGGATCCGGAAGGGGGCGCGCGGACGCAATCAGAAGGGACAATCCAGGGCCCGGATTCCAAAGGGCGCGATGCCGTGCGCGTGGGCGCCCCGACCGCAGGGGGCGCGGCGGTCGGCGGGATAGTAGGCGGAGGCAAGGGTGCCGCAATCGGGGCCGGCGTGGGAGCTGTCATCGGGCTGGCCAGCGTTTTGTCGGGACGCGGCAAGGATCTCGAGATCAAGAAAGGTTCGTTGATGGAGATTGTGCTGGACCGCCCGCTCTCGATTCCGGAAACCCGCATTGTCCTGAAACACTTGCACTGATGGCAGGCTCAGCCTTCGGGCTCGAGGCGCTGCATTCCGCCCATGTAAGGCCGCAGGGCCTCGGGGATGATGACAGTCCCGTCCTTCTGTTGATAATTCTCCAGAATTGCCAGCCAGGTTCTCCCGATCGCAAGGCCCGAGCCATTCAGGGTGTGGACATACTGGCGTTTCCCGGATGCATCCTGGAAGCGGATGTTGGCCCGCCGGGCCTGAAACGCCTCGAAATTGCTGCAGGATGAGATTTCACGGAACCGGTTCTGGCTGGGGAGCCAGACTTCTATATCGTAGGTCTTTGCACTGGAGAATCCCATGTCCGCGGTGCACAAGACCACTACCCGGTAATGCAGCCCGAGGCGCCGGAGGATCTCCTCCGCATCACGGGTGAGGGACTCCAGCTCATCGAAGGAGGAAGCCGGGTGGGCGAACTTCACCAGTTCGACCTTGTTGAACTGGTGCTGTCGTATCAGGCCGCGGGTGTCCTTGCCGTACGATCCCGCCTCGCTGCGGAAACAGGGGGTATAGGCAACGAATTTGTGCGGCAGCGTGGCTCCGTCCAGGACGTCGCCCTGATAGATGTTGGTGACCGGCACCTCGGCTGTCGGAATCAGGTAATAATCCGTGCCTTCAATCCGGAAGAGGTCCTGCGCGAATTTCGGCAGGTTCCCCGTGCCGAAAAGGCTGGTGGAATTGGCCAGAAACGGCGGCAACACTTCGCGGTAGCCATGTTCGTGCGTGTGCAGTTCCAGCATGAAGTTGATCAGGGCCCGCTCCATGAAGGCCCCCGCGCCGACGAGTAGGGAGAAGCGTTTTCCCGCGATTCTGGCGGCCCGGTCCATATCCAGAATGCCGAGCTTCGAACCGAGGTCGACATGATCGAGCGGGGGAAAATCGAACTGAGGAAGTGTCCCCCAACGCCTCACTTCGAGATTGTCGTTTTCATCATGTCCCACGGGGACCGACGGATGGGGTAGGTTGGGGACCGTGTGCAGCAACGAGTTGAGTTTCTCTTCCAGTCCGCCCAGCTTCTCTTCGAGCGATTTGATCTCGCCGCCGATTTCCTTCACGCGAGCCTGCTGTGACGAGGTGTCCTGCCCCTCGCGCCTGAGTTTGCCGATCGCCTCGGATGCCTCGTTGCGCCTGCGGCGCAGCTCCTCCACGCGCAGGACGACGGCACGTACTTCCGAGTCGGCTTCGATCAGTGCCTCCAGCTGGTAATCGCCTCCGCGTGCGGCGAGGCGCTCACGAACAAACGGCAGGTTTTCCCGAACGAAGTTCTTATCCAACATGGCATTGGCCCCGCAATTAGGTTTGTTCCGGTACCGAAGGGTAACAGACCCTCCAAGCGGGTGACAAGAAATCAATTCCGCATTGACTTTGCGTTGGGGCATTGTTTCAATTGCTCCAGCCATATCTGGACGAGGAGGAGGAGGGCAATGGACAGGATCCGGAGGGCACTATTCCCCGCGGCGGGATTGGGGACGCGTTTCCTCCCCGCGACGAAAGCGCAGCCGAAGGAAATGCTGGTGCTGGTGGACAAGCCGATCATCCAGTATGCCGTCGAAGAGGCTGTGAATTCCGGGCTCACGAACCTGGTCATCATCACCGGCCGGGGCAAGAACGCCATCGAGGATCACTTCGATGTTTCTTTCGAGCTCGAGCGCATCCTGGAGGATCGCGGCAAATCGGACCTGCTGACCCTCGTCCGCGCGGTGTCGGACATGGTACACATCGCCTATGTCCGCCAGAAGGAAGCTCTCGGACTCGGACATGCGATCCTGGTGGCGCGGGACCTGGTGGGGTGCGAGCCGTTCGCCGTCCTGCTGGGAGACGATATCATCGACGCCGAAATTCCCTGCATGCGCCAGATGATGGACATTTACGAGCGGTATAAGGCGAGCGTAGTGGCTATTATGGAGGTGCCGGCTGCCGAGGTCAGCCGCTACGGGATCATCGACGGTATCCCGCTCGAAGGGAACGACGGCCGGGTTTTTGACGTGAAGAGAATGGTCGAAAAACCGCGGATTGAGAACAGCCCGTCCCACCTCGCCATCATCGGCCGATATATATTGACGCCGGCCATTTTCGACGTGCTGGAAAAGACCGGGCGCGGCGCCGGGGGAGAAATCCAGCTCACCGACGGCCTGCAGAATCTGCTTGCGCAGGAGCGCATCCTGGCATACCGGTTTCGGGGCAAGCGCTACGACGCGGGCGAGAAGCTCGGGTTCCTCAAGACAACCGTGGAATTCGCGCTCAAGAACAAGGACATCGGTCGGGAGTTCCGATCGTATCTCAAGTCTTTGAACCTGGACGAATATTGACCGGGCACACATTATGCGAATTCTGGTGATCGGATCCGGCGGCCGGGAACATGCGCTGGTCTGGAAGCTCCGGCAGAGCGCGCGCGTGCGGGAAGTTGTGTGCGCTCCGGGCAACGGCGGAATCGGAGAGGATGCGCGCTGCGTTCCGGTGTCTCCTTCCGACCAGGCAGCCCTGCTCGAACTCGTGCGGCGCGAGCGCGTCGACCTGGTCGTCATCGGTCCCGAGGCCCCTCTGGCGGAGGGCCTGGCCGACCGGCTGCGCGCGCAGGGGATTGCCGCCCTGGGACCGGGCCGCGAAGCCGCGCGGCTGGAATCCAGCAAGGTGTTTGCCAAGGAATTCATGGCGCGCCACGCGATTCCCACCGCCGATTGCACGATCCACTCCGAGCCGCAGGAGGCGCTCGCGCGGCTGGACTCCGGAGAAGTCCGTTACCCGATCGTCATCAAAGCGGACGGCCTCGCCGCCGGCAAAGGTGTGATCGTGGCGCAGACGCGCGAGGAGGCGCGCAAGGCC
>JAFNAG010000695.1 GCA_017860135.1 Acidobacteriota bacterium | reverse complement strand
ACTTTGGAAAACATCGCCGACCAAATCGCCGCGCACAATCCCCGCATCATCGGTTTCACCTGCTACGATGCGAATTACTTCTTAGTCAAGCTTCTGGCAGGCCGCATCCGCAGGCATCTACCATGCGTCCCGATCGTCTGCGGAGGCCCGACAGCCACCTTCTCCGACGAGACGATTCTATCCGACTGTCCGCAGATCGACGTGTGCGTGCGCTATTTTGGAGAAAGCGCCGCGCTTGAGTTGCTTGCCTGGGCCCGCGGCGAACGCCCGATCGGGACGATTCCTGGCATTTCGTATCGGCGGGGAGGGAGACTGGAGCGAACGGCTCCGCGCTCCCTGGTCGGGGATCTGCGCAGTGCGCGGGCCTTATTCGACAGCCGGGAGACCGTCGGCTCCGGATCATCCCATGTCCTGGACGTGTTGCCTGATCCGTATCTGAAGGGGATGATCCCGCCCGGGCGCTCCGCGGACGTCGGCATCGTAACTTCTCGCGGTTGCACCTTTCCCTGCACCTACTGCAGTTTCTCCACCATGTCGCAACGGCGCATTCACTTCCACTCCGATGAACGTGTGCTGGCGGTCCTGCGGTTTCTCGACCGGCGTCTATCGAAACCGGGCGGCGAAAAGACGCCTGTTCCCGTCCATGACGATAACTTCTCGCTTGACGCCGTGCGGTTTCGACGGCTACTGACCCGGATTACCGAGTCCGGCTTCCAGAACATAGTGTTCCGTGCGATGCTGCGCGCCGATTCGCTGGATGACGCGGCCTGCAACCTGCTGCGCAAGGCCGGCTTTGTGCGCCTTTCCTTTGGCCTCGAAAGCGCGGTGCCGCGCGTGCTGGGCCAAATCAAGAAAGTGCGCCCTCGCGGCGGCGAAGCGGACGATTACCGAGAGGAAAGGGCCTACCTCGGCGCGATGGAACGCGCCGTGGCCTCTGCCAGGCGTGCCGGCATCCGAACCAGCGTCAGCATCATCCTGGGCTGTCCGGGCGAGACCGAAGAGGACGGCAGGACCACCCTGGAGTTCGTCAGGCGGCTGCGGCCCGATTGGCACGTCCGGAACACGTTGGCCGTTCACGCGGGCACTGAGTTGGCGGAAACCTGTGAGCAGTTCGGCATCAGCGTACGGCCGTCCCCTGGGAGGGTTCTGCCCTTCCGCACCACTCCGGCCTACGACATCGCTCGGATTCCGAGCATTCCCGGGGACCTGCAGCTGGACACGCCGACCGGGGACGGGTTCCAGGCGATGAGTCTGATGACTGGAAACAGCGACTTCGGCTGGGGCGAGATCCTGACGAGGCGGATCACGGGCACGGCCGCCCCGCCGGCGTCCGGCTCGCATGCGGCGGTTCCCATCATCGGTGTCCCCAGTGAGGCAATTACCAACGAGCTTCTGGAATGGTTTGCGCGGGAGATGCCCATGGCTGCCGGACTGTGGGTCCTGCATTCGGACCCCATCCAGCTTGATCGTATTGAGGAATGCCTGGCTGCTTGCGAGGTGCCCGTGCCACGTCTGAATTCGCTGCGAGAGCGGGTAGTGGACGAGTGCCTGACGGTCTGGCGAATCAATGAACTCTCGCCGACATCGCCGGACGAGAACACCAAGATCATCGAACAACGCTCCTTCCGTTCGGTCGATTGGCACTGGCTCCGCGGTCTGTGCGCGCAGACTCGGCGAACTGTCGCGCTGGCCGTCCAGCGTCCATGCGACGTGGAAGCGCTGTGTCGATTCATCCGGCAGGGCAGAGACGATCGCGGCGCCTGGTCGCTCCCGCCTCCCGCAGTCACCTGTCAACTCTCCGTCCAGCATAGTTGCCGGTGGGGCGGAAGGACGTGCCCGGCTGCCCGCGGTGACCGCTTTCTGGCGGATGCGGAGGGACGCCTGTACCCATGCCTGCGCGGCGAGCCCGTCGGGCGCGTGGGAGAATCGCTGTCGTGTATCCGCAACCGCACTCGCGCCTGGTTCGAGGGGGAGACAGCCCGACGGGGATGTCGCTCTTGTGCCGTGAGTGATTTTTGCTCCCAGTGCCTCTTCCCCGCGCCACTGGCAGCCGACGAGTACTGCCGACTGAGAAAGGAGTGCACGGAGCTGGCACATTTTGTGGACGGCCTGCGACTACTCGGCGATCTTCGCTGTATGGAGCGCCCGCCTGACGATGCCTCGGGCTGTTCGATTGCCTCTCTCAATAACGTCGAAAAGGGTTTGATCGGCGAGGGGCCGGACGCAGTCGAACTCTCGCGCTGTCTGCTTCTCACTTAGGACAGCCCCAACATACCAGAGTCGACGCAGAATGCTCTATCGGATCAGTGGACAGTAACGGGGATAGGTGCGCTATCAGAAATTTAATATCCTCGGTGTCAGGATTGCCGGGGCGTCTGAAAGGGCGGACGTCGATACGGTACATGCTCCGGCAAAAGAGCCGGAGCCAAAGTTCGAGTTGTTCCCCCCCGCGAGGTGACCGGTGCCCGGCAACATGGCCGATATCTCCGGTCCTGTACCTTCGCACACTTGTTTTCCGACCGCTGCGCGCCAAAAGTAAACAGGCGCACCGTTACGTTTGGTCCTGGCGTCGAGGAAGTGTAGCGAACACGCCATATATGGATTAGGCAGCGTAAACCGTTCCTGTGGAGGATGCAAACCGTGGGGCTGTCTCACCGTCAACAAATTTTTCAAAAACTGAGAGGTCGATATGGCACTGCCATTCTCGGGGGCGTAACGCTGCTCGTGCTGGTGCTATCCATGCCCGGCTCACTGCGGGATGCCTTTGACCGAGGGGGGATCTATCTGTTTTCGCAGGCGTTCCTTGAGGACATCCCCAAACGACTTGCCGGGCCCGGTCGATTCCGCTTCATCCTGCAGCCCCTGGTGGCGATCATCTTGGGTATCATCAGTGGCCGGGCCGACGCGCGGGCCGGGCGGCCGCCGTTTTTGTACGGGATTCTCTTTCAGCGAGCACTTCGAGGCGAACTCATAAGAAGCGGTTTCAGGACCGTGGCGAACCTCCTGTTGATGGGTATCCTTCTGGATTCCGTTTTCCAGTGGATTATATTGGGGATCTCGCACTTCGGCGCGGCGCTCGTGGTCGGACCTGTATTGATCATGTTGCCCTACTCGCTGGCACGCGCGCTCGCGAGCCGCCTGGCACGGTGGCTGGGCTAACTCCTGTGGGGTAAACAAAACACCGACTCGTTACCTCGCGGGCGAAATCGAAATAGGTGCACGGCTGCTGAAGCGGGCCCCCGGAAATTCCGGCCTTGGGGACGTCAGGGGTGCGGTGAATTCTGCCCCATTCTGTTGTTTTCGGCGGCCGAAAGCGAAGCGTACAAGAATCCCAATAA
>JAFNAG010000076.1 GCA_017860135.1 Acidobacteriota bacterium | reverse complement strand
GCGGGCACGGGCTGAAGCCCGCCCGCACTGGGATCTCGGTTGCCGACGGCTAGGCAGTCCTGCTGCGCTCCAGGACTTCGCGCAACGTCGCGACCAGCTCCTCCTCGACCTTCTCCGGAAGGCCCAGGATGTCGCGCAGGGCGATGCCGATGTGGGGGATGTATCTCTCGATGTATGACTTCTTTTTCTCCTCTTCCACGGCGCGCCGGTTCGCGCGGATGTGCACCCCGAGCCGTCGGCCGCAATCCTGAAGCGCCAGGCGCAGCTCGCGCATGATTTCGGGATAGGCGGCAATGGCTTCTTTGCTCTCCGAAGTGAAAGGCACCCAGACCGAGGCGATGTGCACAAAAAGCGCCATCGGGCCGGTCGGAAGCGCCCCCTTCGCCATTGAGAGTCCGTATTTGCGCCAGTCCACGCTGAGGGCGGCTTTGGTGATGGCGCAGGCCGATTGCTGGTACTGCAGCGGGACGCGGTTGGCGAATCGCAGCAGATCGATCAATTCGTCCGACGGCAGCTCGCCGCCGTATGCCATGCCGACTTCGATCTGAAACGGGTTTCCCCGGTACACGGCCGGATTGCGGGTGATTGCCGTGAAGAACGAAGCGGGGATTTCCTTCCTCATCCCCGACAGGATCTGTTCCTCGCCGATGGGGGAGATGCAACCGGTCGGCGGACTCATGATCTTGACGCTGTTGATGGCATTGAAAAGGCGTTCCGCCTCGCTGACGGCGATCGAATGCGGGTTGGCTGTCGGCCGGAGCTGCGCGGCCCGGCAGATTTCCAGGGCCACCCTCTGGCTCACGCGCGAGAAGTCCCGCTGCAATGCGCCCGCAATATTGCGCGCGCGTGTTTCCTTCAGCATTTTGATGAGGGCCCCGAGTTCCACGCCATAGGGATGGGGTTTGATCGCCTGCGGTTCCGGCGGGAGGGAATCGGAGGCACGGGGAAAGTGCTGGCTGCCTCCGTCGCCGGGGAAGGAGTAATGGATCTCGCAGTGCGGGTTTGCGATCGCGGTCTGGCGCACATAATCATCGACCGAATGACGCCCTTTCTTGTAAGTCCCGACCAGCTCGATCTCTACACGCGTACCGTGCGGCGGTTCCCATTCGATCACGGAGTCGGCGATGATCTGCGGCGCATTCTTGCGGGTGTCGATCTGGATCTCGTAGTAGTGCGCGGGCTTGCCCTGCCCCGGCCGCGAGACCACGACAACGGATTTGCCGGTGGTGAGCAGGCCGTACATGCCCGCCGCCGATATGCCGATGCCCTGCTGTCCCCGCGCCTGTTTCAGGGTGTGAAATTTCGAGCCGTACAGGAGCTTGCCGAAGATCCTGGGGACCTGTGCCTTGACAATTCCGGGGCCGTTGTCCTCCACCGCGATGCGGAACCGATCTTCCGCCAGCTGCTTTATCTCGATATTCAGCGATGGCAAGATGCCTGCTTCTTCGCAGGCGTCGAGCGAGTTGTCGACTGCCTCCTTGATCGTTGTGAGCAGAGCCTTCTGCGGATTGTCAAATCCCAGCAGGTGACGGTTCTTCGTGAAAAACTCAGATACCGATATCTCCCGCTGCCGCGCTGCCATGCTCTCCGCTGTCTCCCGGCGCAAGGGCTGGGGTTTGGGCGGCCCGGCTTCCGGCTGCACGGCGGCGGCGTCCGCGACAGACTGCGTGGCCGGGGCGGCTTTCTTTGGGGCTGGCGCAATCCCGGTCTCGGCCTCCACGACGACACCAAAGCTGAGCTGCTGGGGTCCCGTACGGGAATGGCGCCGCCGAGCTGTTTCGGTCTCTCGGGATTGGGCCGGTTTGGCTTTGCTCCTCCTCGGGATACTCTTATCCCTCCTCTCCCCGGAAACATGGACCGCTAGATCATATTGAATCCCGGTCCGCATTGCAACCGGACGGCGCACCGTGCCCGTTCGCGGATTTTTAGCTGGAGCGCCTCGTGATTTGTGGCGGAATGTTGCCATGTCTGTTGAGAATGCTTGTCCTGCCCGGGTCCGACCCCAATTCCGCACGACTCATCCGCGGTGTGCCCCGCGGTGTTCCCAGTGGGAATCGCCCCGGTGCAGAAGGTCGTCCAGGGAGCGCTGCAATGCTTCCTGCGACTCCTCGATTTCCGCTTCGGTGGCGTTCGCCTTCACATAGATCGGGGCGCCCATCAGGACGAGCACACGGGTAAACGGCTTGGGGATGTGAAACAGGTCCCAGCTATTGAGTACCCACCTCCGCTGCGGGGACATGTGGAAGGGGAAGATGGCGCTTCCGGTTTTTGAAGCAAGCCAGACCGCACCCGGTTTCGCGACATAGCGGGGGCCTTTGGGGCCGTCGATCGTGAAGGCGACGTCGCTGTTGTTGCGCATCTCATGGATCATCTCCACCAGCGCGCGCTTCCCGCCACGGGTGCTGGAGCCGCGGGCAGTGCCGTAGCCGAACCGCCGGATGACCCGGGCGATATATTCCCCGTCCCGGTTCCGGCTGGTCATGACGACGATACCCTGGTTACGAAAAAAATAGGTACCTAAGAAAATGCGGCCGTGCCAGAAAGTGAAAATGGCCTTCTTGTTCGCCGCCCGGATCGCCTGGAGATTCTCCTGCCCCTCGACCTGCCAGCGCAAAGTACTTCCGATCACGCGGATGGCCAAGTAGCCGATGAGAGAGATGAACCAGACTTTCAGCCTGTTCATCCGGCCGGTTCCGCCTGTGGGTTCCTGCCTGTCGTGTTCGCCGATGTTAGAGGCCATGATGCAATCGCGCGTTGCGAATCCGTGCGCCGGTCTATGCCTGTTTTTCCCCCCGGGCGCGCTTTTCGGCTTCTTCCAGCCATCCGCGCCGCAGCCGCTCCTCGGGCACGCTGGAAGTGTACGGTTTGATGTCGAGCACCGGCGTGCCGTCCAGCATGTCCACACCGCGCAAATGGAGGAAGTTTCCCTCCCGGCGATCCAATTCCACTACGGTCAGCCCGATGGGATTCGGCCGCCGCGGCGCGCGGGTAGTGAAAACACCGTGCGGTTTGTCATCGGAAGGAGGTGTACCCACCAGTTCATATCCCTCCGAACGATGAAACACCCAGATGAGAATGAGGTGGGAAAATCCCTCGATATCCTGCAGCCCGGCCGCAAACTCGGGGAGTAACTCCAGCATGCCCTCGGCAGTATGCCTGGTTCCCAGCCCCTTGGGGATCTGGCTCGTCTCCAGGTAAGGGCTGTGAATGGTGCCGATCGACCGCATATTGAACTCTTTCATCCCATCCTCCCGGAAGCGGCTTGCGCCTCCGTCGATTTTTCCTTTCCGAGAATGCTTCTTCGGCATCGCCGGAGGAACAATGTCTCCTGACGAAAGAAATTGCGAACCTGGAGAACATACCTGCCCGATGCCGGGCGGCATGTTGGTCTTTTCATCAGATGAGACTGCCGCCCCTTCAGGTTCGGTGCGCCGGTTTTCACGCCTCGATCCTTACGATTTCCTCGGGAAAATCAGTGAGGTTTTCAAACCCGGATTCAGTGACCAGATATGTGTTCTCGGTGCCCACTCCGCCGCGCCCGGCGAAAATAATCTTCGGTTCGATTGCGATGGTCATCCCGGGTTGCAGCGGAATGTCAAATCCTCCGGCCAACACAGGCAGTTCATCGAGTTCCAGCCCGACTCCGTGTCCCAGAAACTGAACCTGGCCGTCGCCGTCGCCCATGAAACCCTGTGCATAGGGGCTTTCCTTGATGCGTTCGAGTGCATGGCGGTACATATGCGAGCTGAGCGTTCCCGGCTTGAGCATCGCCTCGATCTCGCCTTTGAGCTCGAGCACGAAACCGTGAGCTTTCATCATGTCGGGGGGGGCGGAGCCCAGCGAGAAGGTTCTTGTTACATCCGCGATATAGCCTCCCACGCAACCCACAATGTCGGCCATCATGGTTTCGCCGGATGCGAGCATGTGTTCGCTTCCGCCCCCTGGAGCCGCCGGAGTCAGGCCGACCGAGCCAACAGGGCCCGGGAATGGAGTGGGGTGGCTGGCGCTGGCGCCGCTCGAAATCGTTCCAAAACCGATCTGATTGTTAAAGCCGCGCATCCTCACGATACCCGGGTGGCCCATCCCCCGAAGAAAACACTCCAGCTGTGCCATTACCTGCAACTCGGTCGCGCCCGGACGCGCCCATTGAGGGATGCGCTCGAACGCGGAGCGGAGCATCCTGCCGGCCTGGCGGATCTGATCCGATTCGTAGCGGGATTTGAGCATCCGGATTGTGCGTATCGCTTCGGATGCATCGACGAACTGCACTTCCGGGAACCGGTCTTTGAGCCGTAAATAATAGGCAGTGGGCAGGACATCTGATTCGATGCCGACTGTGCGCAGCGACCGCACTCCCTCTCCCTCGATCCACTCCGGCAATTTCCTGAATCCGGGGAACGGAAGCAGGTGCTTCCAGGGGGATTCCATGCGTGCGCGGGTCAGGCTCTTCTGAACGAAGTAGAGCGGTTCTCCGGAATCGGGAATGCACAGCAGTCCCGACTGCATGGTGCCTGCAAAATAGAACAGATCCACGTTTTGAAACACAAAAACAGCGTCCAGCGAGCCGCGCCCGATCCATTGCTGCAATTGTGCCACCCTGCGGGCGGCTTCCGGTTTCGGCAGCAGGTCCATGCCCCAATCCTACCTGCAAGCGACGCAATGGTGCAAAAAAAAGAATGATAGCCAGATCGGCCGTCTCCGAGTACCATACAGGGCGCGGAAGGTAGCAGGCAGCACCGCGAGGAGGCAAGGCATGAAAGCAATGGGCGCAGTCCGTAGCTCGACAGTGTTGTTTTTCCTGGCAATGCTTGTGGCCGGTAGCGGAGCGCCGGCGCAACAGGCCCAGCAAGCGCAGCAGACGAAGCAGTTCCAGCCCGAGGTGGGGCAGGCCGGCAAGGACGTGGTGTGGGTGCCCACGCCGCAGGCCCTTGTCGACAAGATGCTCGACATGGCGAAGCTCACGCCCCAGGACTTCCTGGTGGACCTCGGTTCAGGCGACGGGCGGACTGTCATCACTGCCGCCAAGCGCGGCGCCCGTGCTTTGGGTATCGAATTTAACCCGGACATGGTCGAGCTATCCATCGCAAGCGCCCTCAAGGAGGGAGTATCCGAACGAGCAAAATTCATGAAGGCCGACATATTTGAGTCCGACTTCACCCAGGCGACGGTCGTCACCATGTTCCTCCTGCCGGGCATCAACATGAAACTTCGTCCGAAGCTGCTGGACATGAAGCCGGGTACTCGAATCGTCACAAACAGTTTTACGATGGAGGATTGGCAGGCCGACGAGAGTGCTACAGTGGAGGATGGCTGCACTACCTGGTGTACGGCTTACCTCTGGATAGTGCCCGCGAAGGTCGCGGGCACGTGGAAGCTCGCCAGCGGGGAACTGGTTCTCAACCAGGAGTTCCAATCGCTGGGCGGTACATTCACGTCAAACGGCAAGAGCATGACTGTCTCCGATGCCAAAATGCGCGGCGATCAGATCACATTCACTGCCGGGGGAGCGGCGTACACCGGCCGCGTCAAGGGCGACCGGATGGACGGGACGGTCAGCATCAATGGAAAGGCCGTTCCGTGGAGCGCTGCCCGTGCGGTGAAATAGTGCGGCGGCCGAATGCGAATGCAATCGCGATCGGCCTCCTGTGGCAGAAGGAGCACAACCTTTTCGGGAACGGTGACCCGGCGTCGGCGATCCATGGTCTGCAATGCTGACATGACGCGCCCCTCGACAGCCGGCCTGCCGCACCGCTTTCATTGGTTTCCGGGGAAATCCGGATCAGGCCGGCGTTACGCAGGCACTGCGTATGACGCTATTTCAGGAAATTGTCATTTCCAGCCGCTTCCTCATAAGCCGGCCGGGTTACACGCTGGCCGCCATCCTCACGCTGGCGCTGGGGATCGGCGCCGATGTTTCGATCTACAGCGTCTATCACGCGGTGCTGCTTCAACCTCTTCCGCTGGTCGATCCCGACCGTCTCGTATCGGTGGCCGAGGGCAATGTTGCGAGGGGAGTCACCTATGGCGCCTGCTCGCAGCGGACCTACACCGAACTCGTCAAACGAGGCGATGTATTTTCGGGAGTCACGGCTTTTTACCCCCGCATTGCCAATCTCGGCGGCCTCGAAGAGCCCCTGACAGTGATGTCGTGGCAGACTGACGCGGCATTCTTCAGCACTCTGGGCCTTAGACTTGCTGCGGGCCGTGCCTTTCGTGCGGAGGAGACACGCCCCGGGTCTCCGAGCGCCGTTGCCGTGCTCGGCAACGGCCTGTGGCGGCGGGAGTTTGGCTCGGATCCGGCTGTGATTGGCCGGATCATCCGGTTGGACGACATCCCGGTCACGATAATCGGAGTGATGCCGCAGGCCGAGGCGTGGCTCGACGCTGATTTGCTGGTGCCGTTGCAGCCTATCGTAACCGACTTCCAGTCGCGACGGATGCTGGGCGTGGTCGCGCGCATGCGGCCCGGCATCACTGTGGAACATGCCGCGGTGATGGTGCAGAGCACAAGCGCAGCTCTCGCCGAAGAGTTTCCTCCGACGCACGGTGGATGGAGCGTGGTTCTGCGCCCGTTTACGGACAGTGTCGTGGGGGCGGACACGCGCCGCCTCCTGCTCCTGATGGGTTGCGCGGTGGCTGTTGTTTTCGTCGTGGCCTGCGCGAATCTGACGAACCTGCTGCTGGCCCGTGCCGTCGGGAGGCGCCACGAGATTGCGATCCACAGCGCCCTGGGTGCGGGCCGGATGCGGCTCGCGCGCCGCATGCTCACCGAGTCGGTGATGCTGGCAGTGGCTGGCGGCTGCGCCGGGCTCCTGGTGGCCCTTTGGGCCGTTGATTTGTTCCGGGCTTTCGGCACCGGGCAAGTCCCTCGCATCGACCGGCTCGCGCTGGGCTGGCACGTGCTGGGCTTTGCTGCCGTGATATCACTATTCGCCGGCATGGCGGTGGGATTTGTGCCTGCGCTGCACGTCTCGGGCGCCGCACCGATCGGGGCGATGAAAGGAGCCGGAAGCGGGACTCCCGGGTGCTCCGATCGGCATGGCTTGCGCAGCATGCTCGTCGTCGCCCAGATCGCCTTGTCGATCGCCCTGCTTACGGGAGCGATCCTGGTCGGGCGGAGTGTCTTGCTGGCCTCACGGGTCGATCCCGGTCTGGAGGTCACCAACCGCTTTGCCGTCACTGTGAATCTGCCTCCGACAAGCTACCCGACCAGCGCAACGGTCATCGAGTTCTGGCGCACCCTGTTCACGCGACTCGAAGCGGTTCCCGGCGTGAAGAACGCAGCCGCGACCAGTGACCGCTGGCTTCTCGCAGGCCGCCGGGTCGTCGAGTATGACGTCGAAGGGCAAGAGGGAGTGAACCGCCGCGTGCCGGCCGCCGAATTGCGCACCGTGACTCCCGGTTACTTCCGGACGCTCGGCATACCCGTGATCAAGGGCCGCGTGTTCGACAACGATGACAGGGGCGCAGCCGACTCTCTTCCCCATCAGCAGGGAGAGTTCGTTGTTGTGGTGAGCAAGACGCTCGCCGCCCGGCAATGGCCCGGCGAAGACGCGATCGGCAAGCGAATCCGCCCAAACGTCGGGAATACGGTTTCCTATTGGTCCACCGTGATCGGGATCGTCGACGATATCCGGCAATCGGCCCTCGCCGAAAGGCCGGTGCCCACCGTCTACCTCCCCGAGTACCAGTACGCATGGCGGCGCATGTTTTTGCTGATCCAGGCGGACGGAACACCCGCGTCCGTCCTGCCGTCCGTGTGCAAGGCAATCACCGAAATGGATCCCCGCCTGCCGGTGGACGATGTGGTGTCCCTCGATTCGCTCAAGTACCAATCGCTTTCCCTCGGGCGCTCGGTGACATTTGTGCTCCTTGTCTTTGCTGTCATTGCGGTTTTCCTTGCCGCGGTGGGAGTGTACAGCGTGATCGGCTACTCCGTAGCGTGCCGGAAGCATGAGTTCGGCATTCGGATTGCCGTGGGTGCGAACAGCGGCGACATTGTGCGTCTCGTGTTGCGCCGGGGGATCCGCCTCGCCCTGATCGGAGAGGGGATCGGCATTATACTCGCGTTTGCCCTTGGCATATCTCTGCGGACCATGTTGTTTGAGATCTCCCCCGTCGATCCACTGACTCACGCCTGCGTCGCTGTTTTCGTCCTGGTCGTCGCTCTCACCGCATGCCTGGTTCCTGCCTGGCGTGCCGCCCGTATCGACCCCGTCCGGGCACTCCGCACCGAATAATGCATCGGGCTCCCCGCCCGCAAACACGGGATAGCGGGCGGGATAAGCGCTCCGTTTATTACCGTGTTTCAGGCAGTGCCGGCGCCCGCCGCTGCCTGAGACGCAACCTCATACCAAGATCCTGCCCGCTCCGTCGAATTGCATGATATCGTTGGCAGGCAAGGCGGGACTGAGCTTGGAATTGACACGTAACCCGAAGCGACATTCCTGTCAACCTTTGGCCGTGCCGTCCCGTACAAAGGTTGTGTCGGGGTTCGGGCCGGATTCTCTCGGAGTCTGGACACAATGGTGAGCCCTCAATCCGATGACGATCTGGTCGCGAGTATCCTGAGAGGGGATGAAGATGCCTTCTCCCGGCTGTACGACCGCTATCGCGGCCGGATATATGCCACTGCCTATCGGATTATCCAGGATGCCGGAGAGGCGCAGGACGCGGTGCAGGAGATCTTCGTCAAGCTCTACAGGTCGTTGCCTGAATGGAATCCAAGGAAGGCCAGATTCTCCACGTGGGTGTACCGCTTGGCCGCCAACCACGCGATCGACTGCTGGAGAGGACGCAGGCGTCGCCTCGAGTCGCTCTCCTCGAGCAGTTCCGACGACGATGAATTTCGCGAGCGGCAGATTCCGGATGCGATTCTTACTCCCTTCGGGGCATTGGAAGAAAAGGAGTCCATTGACCAGATCCGGAGCTGTGTCAGTGAATTGCCGGACTTGCAGAAGAAAGTGTTCCTGCTCCGTTATTTCCAGGATTTGAAGCTGGAAGAGATCGCCAGCATGGAAGATTGCAGCCTCGGGACCGTTAAGACCTCGTTGTTCCGTGCCACTCATGCGGTACGGCGCGCGGTGCGAAAAGCCGGGGGTAGGCGATGAGAAAGACCGGATTCCGCCATTATTCTGAAGAAGAGCTGCTCATGCACTTTCTGCAGGAGGAGACCGAAGAGGTTGGACAGGAGATCTCCGTACACCTGCGCGAATGCGGCGAGTGTGATTCGATTTTCAAGGAATATGGCTATCTCGTAGGCCAGGTTCAGGCCTGGCGTGTTCCGGAGATTCCGGAAAGTGTGTGGCAGACCCGGAAGTCGCGACTGTTGCTGCAATTCAGGGAGGACTTGGAGCGGAGCAAGGGCCGGGGGATGCTCTCTTCGCTCCGTGCTGCGATTCAGTCGGCCTGGGATTACGCGTTGGAGCATCCCTTGCCGACACTCGGATACATCGCGATAGCAATTGCGTTCGCTTTGGAAAGAACCATCAGCACATTCCGTCTCGATCGCGTTCTGCCGGGCGCCAGTGATGTCTTCGAGATTCTCAGACAGGTGTTCTAGCATCTTGTGGAGCTGGGGCGGCAATGGACCATTCTCAGAGGTTGAGCTTCGGTGAGTTTCTGAAGGATCTTCGTCTGGTAGTGTCTTCCCCGGCCAGGCGTTTTGCCGTCATACGGGAACGGGGTGTACGTTGGGGATCCCTTGTTCTGCTGGTTGTTCCCACGTATTTGGGATTTGGTTATCTGGGAGGCCTTTACTTCGAAAGCGATCCTTTTCCGGGCTATTCTTTTGTTCCACCTCTCATCGCGGCATTCGCCACTGTCTATCTCAAGTTATACCTGATTCACATTTTTGCGCGGGCTTTTCAGGGGAGAAAGCGACTGGAATCCCTGCAGGGCTCGTTCCGCGATCTTGTTGTCGTGTTCGGTTACACGGGAGTTCCGGTTATCCTTGTGTTGATGCTTGCCCTCACTCTTTTCCTGCTTCTGCCTCAGGAAATGGGCTATTTCACCCGCGAATATGGTGCTGTCGGCGTGAGTATCATGGTGGCATTGAGCGTTTCGCTCTTTATCTGGAACCTGATTCTCATCGTGCTGGCGCTTCGCGCCGTCTACGCGCTGCGCGATCTGAAAATCGTGGCATCCTTTTTCCTGGGATCGGCATTGCTGGCGATTCCGGGAATAGGGACGATGTGGTTTGTGGCTCCTGCCAAGGTCGATCTCGAATATCTGCAGCCGATTCTCTCCGCAAGGATCGTGCGCTTTCTCGCGTCCGACCCCACGTCGTCGATTTCCAAAAATACGAAAATCACGGTTCATATCGACAGGGTGGCGTATCGGGTTCGCGCTCCCAAACGTTCCGAAATCATCGCCTTTCTCAGGCAAGAGCCGGATCCGGAAAGTAAAGAGCGCAAGAGGAGGTTCATTTACGGCCCTCAATGGTTCGTACGCTGGGAAGGCGGCGAGCAGAGCATCGGGCGCATCGTCGGTTTGCCCGGAGAAATAGTGGAGGTGGTGAACGGGCGCGTTACTGTTAACGGTGAGACCTGGGAGGAACCCTACATCAGGCCCGAATTCCGTTCCGACGCATCCATGCCTCCACGAACGCTCGGGCCGGCCGAATATCTGGTTTTGCCTGAAAACCGACTCCTGATGGATAAGCTCAAAGACGAGCTTGTCGTGACTCAGAACCGCATTACGGGCCGTGAAATGATTCCCCGCTGGCCTCTGGGGTGGTGGAGTTTTAGTCCAACGGTATTCCGCCGGGCCGGCCCGCTCGGATCTGCGCGCCTGATGCCTGATCCTTCTGATCAAGATATCCCGCTCGAAGTTCCCCCCTCGGCGCCGGGCAAGTATCAGAAGTGATCTCCACAGCAGTTTGGTGAACTCACCTCAATATCTCATGCGACCGCCCCTGGTTTTCCCCCGGCTCCGTGACAGAGGCCGCTACGGATAGGTTGCACAGATCGAGGCATCCGTGCAATCTATCTGTGGCGGCTTTACGTCGCGCAAAAGCCGTCTGCTGCCGGATTTGCAGAGGCGGTATAATGGGAGAGTATTGTATCATCCGATGCGCTTGAGGAGGACGACATGTCAGGAACGTACAAGATCACAGAGGTTGTGGGAACATCTCCGGTCAGCTATGCCGAGGCCACCAAGTCTGCAATCGAGGAAGTTACAAAGACGGTCAGGAACGTAAGCTGGTTCGAAGTAATGGAAATGCGCGGTCACGTGAAGGACGGCAAAGTGAACGAGTTCCAGGTCACTCTCAAGGTTGGATTCAAACTGGAGCGTTAGTTTGCCCCTTGGGCGTCGTTGCCTGCCGGTGGAAGGGGGGAGCGGCATAGCTGGCTTCCGTTCATGCGAAACATCAAGGCGAAACTCTTCACCCTGTGGTGCTGGTCCGGCTGCGGTCTGAGCACGGCCTTTTGGGCCACGGTGTCCGTTCTGGGCAGCCTGTTCTCAAATAGCGGCCGCCTGCAGCACTTCTGCATGCGCCGATGGTCACGGGATAACCTGTGGCTCAGCCGGGCCCGGGTGGAGATCGAAGGCCTTCAGAACATCGACTGTTCCCGTCCCCAGCTGCTGATTGCCAACCACAGCGGCCTCCACGACATACTTTCGCTTGCCGCGCATCTTCCGATCCAGTTTCGATGGGTGGCCAAGAAATCGCTGTTCCGTGTGCCTTTTATGGGATGGCACATGCGCCGGTCCGGCTATATCCCCATCGACCGGGAGAATCCCCGCGATGCCGCCAGGAGCATTGTCTCTGCAGCCGGAATCATCCGGTCAGGGGTCAACGCCATTGCCTTCCCGGAGGGGACGCGCAGCCGGAACGGCGATCTGGGCAAGTTCCACAGCGGCGCCTTTGCCCTCGCACTTCGCACGGGGGTGCCGCTTGTGCCCGTCACGCTCGAGGGGAGCTGGCGCGTGATCACGCCGAAAACCCTTCGGGTCAATCCGGGCGTGATTATCCGTATCAAGATCGATCGGCCTGTGGATGTCACCAGCTACCAGCGGTCAGAGAAGCTGCGGCTCATGGGGGATGTATTCGTAACCATGAGTGCGAACCTGTCTGATCTGCGTTTGCGCCATCGGTCGGGTGAGGAGCTCGAAGATATCGTCTGTCGCTGGATCCGCGGCAAGCGTGGGCCCTCTTCGGATGCGGAGTCCGGTGCCGCCTCGGCACCGGAGTCATAACGCCGCTTCGGTCATTCTTGGGCGATGATGCGATCGCCCTCCTGCTGCCACGCGTGGGGGGCGGTATGCAGCGCACGGCCGAGGAAAGAGGAAAGCAGTGCCCGGAGAACGGGGATTTTGCGATCCCCGGCGGTTGCACAGATTCAGTCCTTTCCCGCGAGGCCGTATTCTTTAAGTCGATATTGCAGCGTTCGGAGGCTCATTCCCAGCTCCTGAGCAGTGCGGCGGCGTTCCCCCTGGTTCCGGGACAACGCCTCCAGGATGGCGGCCTTTTCGATTTCTGCGAGAGTCGTCGGAGGAGCCTCCGCCGGTTTCCGTTCGAACGGAAGCGCCAGATCCTCGGGAAGAATGATGTCGCCTTTGGCCACGATCAGCGCTCGCTCGAGGGTATTCTGCAACTCGCGGACATTCCCCGGCCAGTCATGGCGGTGCAGGGTGCGCTGCACGTCCGGGCCGAACGCCTGAAACCGGCGGCCCATGCGGGCGGAGATCTTTCCGGTGAGGAATTCCGCCAGCGGCAGGATGTCGTCTCTCCTCTCGCGGAGCGGCGGAATGTTGATCGGGAAGACATTCAAACGGTAGTAGAGATCCTCCCGGAAGGACTTCTCTCGCATGGCGGCGGCGAGGTCCTTGTTGGTGGCTGCTATTACACGCACATCCACCATGATCGTGCGGGTTCCTCCCAGGCGCTCGAACTGCTGTTCCTGCAGTGCCCGGAGCAGCTTGGCCTGCAGATTCACACCCATCTCGGCGACTTCATCGAGGAAGAGCGTGCCGCCGTGAGCGAGTTCGAAACGGCCTCTGCGAGCCTGCAATGCGCCGGTGAACGCCCCTTTTTCGTGCCCGAAGAGTTCCGACTCGAGGAGTGTTTCCGTCAGGGCCGCGCAATTGACTGCGACAAAGGCATCGGCATTCCTCGGGCTGCTGCGGTGAATGAACCGCGCCACCACTTCCTTTCCGGTTCCCGACTCGCCGGTCAGGAGCACGCTTGTCGATTGCTGCGCGACCTGGGCTGCCAGAGTCAGCACGCGCTTCATTGCTTCGCTGCCGGCAATGATGTCAGGAGGATATTGGGCGTCGGCTTCCGCCTGAAGCACCAGGCTCTGGTCCCTCAGCAGCCGCTGCTGCAGCGTCCGGGCAACGACCAGCCGGAGCTCTTCCGGGCTCTTCAGCGGTTTGGTGAGGTACTCCTGCGCGCCCAACTTCATCGCTTCCACGGCGGTGGCAATGGAGCCGTAGGCGGTCAGGACAATCACCGGCAGTTCCGGCATGCGTTCGCGGATCCATTTGATCAAGTCAATGCCGCTCATTTCCGGCATCCGCTCGTCGGTAATGATCAGGTCAAAACTCCGGGCCGAGAGCAGCTGGATTGCCTCCGCCCCGTTGGCGGCGGAAACGATCAGGTATTCCCTGCCGAGGGCGGCGGTCAGCAGTTGACGCTGCGCAGGCTCATCGTCCACGATCAGGATGGAGTATTTCATGGCCGATCAAAATCCTTTCATAAAGGCGCCTGCACCGGCAGGCGGAGCGTGCATCGTGCACCTCCGGCCTGACGGTTGGCGAGGTTCAGTGTGCCTCCCAGGCGCTCAGCGATCTGCCGGGATATGGGAAGGCCCAGGCCGGTTCCTTTGGTTTTTGTAGTGGCAAAAGGTTGGAATAGTTCTTCCGGATCGCGCGCGCCGATCCCCGATCCGGAGTCGTCGATCTCGGCGACCAGCTGACGGTTTTTTTCGTCCACACGGACTGTGACGCTGATCTCACCCCCCGCCGGCGTGCTTTCCATGGCATTGAGCAGGACATTAAGCAGGATCTGCCGGACCCCGCCCTCATCGGAGGCGATGACCAGGTTGCCGTTCCCGGACGTTGCTTCCATCCTGAGCTGTGCCGCGTCGAGCTTGGGCTGGAGTACCGACTGGACATCGGACAGCAGGTGCGAGAAATCGAACCTGCTGATCTGGGGATCCCGTGGTCTCGCGAAAGTGAGGAGGTCCGTGACCAGTTGCTCCAGCCGTTCCGCCTCATGCACGACCGTGCTCATAAGAGTCTGCGTCTTGTGATCGCCGGGCAGATCTTCCTGGGCCAACTGCGTCAATCCCTTCATCGCTCCCAGAGGATTCCGTATCTCGTGCGCGAGCGTGGCTGCCATTGCGCCCAGTGCAGTCAAGTGCCTGGCCGACTCTTCACGCGCCTTCAGCTGGAGAAAGCGACGGAGCGTGCGCAGGAAGTAACCGGCAAGCAGCACCAGAGTACCGATGGCAATCCCGTTGATCACCAGATGCGTGATCGCCTGCCACCGAATGAAGTCCGCAGATGCGGAATAGACGCCGATCCTGAGGGCACGGGGCGGCGCACGGCGCCCCTGCCCCCCGCCAAAGCCTGGACCTGCACCCAAGCCGCCCTGTCCGCCGCCTCTACCGGGCATCTGCAGCGGCTGGTCGTATACGTACAGACCAGCTTCCCCCGCGTGGAGAAATCCCGCCGGGCCGGAAAACGCGGATGCGAAACGATCTCCTGCGCTGGCTGATATTTGACCCGCTTCATCGACAAGGGCCATGAAAGCAACCACGGATCCCCGCGCCGCGGTCGTTTCTGTAAACAACGCCTGCCAGGCGCCCGGTATCCCCCGGCGCGGACCGCGCATCTGAGCGTCAAGTGCAGCCGCGATTTCAGAAGCGCTCTGCCGCAGATATTCCTCGCGCAGGTTCGAGAGCCGTGCGAAGTCATAAGCAGCGCTGCCCGCCAGTCCGAGGCACACGAATGCCACGACGCCGATGAAGGCGCGAGTCGGGAATGTAATGAACCGCTTGGGTCCGTGATCCGAAACCTCCTTCATGATTCGCTCCTCACCAGCCGTGACCAGACATTAAACGCAATAAACGAGCCCAATGATACCTCAGACTCCCGGCGTCAGAAGAATAGCTTTCGCATCATCTTGACTAGGCTCCCCTTTGCGGTACCCATATGGACGGGCGGCCGGCAATTGAAAACTCCTTGTGCTGCCCATTTGGCTGAGCAGGGGACATGAGAAGAGGAATGTCCGGGGACGGGAAGAAGTCCTCGACTGAAAAGTTCATCCCCAAAAGGATTTTTAAGTGATCCGCCGGAATTCCCGCCGCAAGCCGGAATGCAGATCTTGCGTTTCGGATGTCGCTCAAGTGCAAGGTTTGCGCCCCGTCTCGTGGGTGGATGTCGATTCAGGTTGCGAAACAGCCGACTCTTGGCTATTAACTGCTGATATACCAAGATTTGCGCACGTAGCGATCCGGGCGAGCGCGGATAGCCGCATCCTGGAGCGGGAATTGCTACGTATCTGGTTGCACCCACGGAGCGCGGGCTGCGCGGTGGAGGATGCGAGACAATGGAGCTAAACCAGCCGTTGGCTGGCAGTGGACGAGGGAGGAATGCATATGATGCGCAACATGAGAATTGGAGCGGGGACAATCCTGATCATCCTGGTTTTTCTGGCAGTCCAAGGGATGTCTCAGATTCGGATGCAACAGCGCCGGGCAATGGGACAGGCGACAGTCCATGCAGTGGCAGGGGATGTGATCCAGGTTTCGGGCCAGGTCACAAGGGTTATCATGGCATCCTTCCGGCGCCTGGGTTGCCTTGAGAGACGATGCGGGAATGCCGCTAATGGGATCCGGCGCGATGGTAATGGGCAGAGGCCGCGGCGGGATGGGCCGTGGCATGATGGCCGGCTCGGGGAACCAGGGCGGAGTGAGAACTCGACAAGGTGCCGGTATCTGTGCCCAGGATCATTTCAATGTCGATTTTTCCGCCAGAACGGCAATTGCCGGAACAGTCGGGAGCGTGGACATGGCGCCGGGCCAGGGTTTGCCGACCTTCACAATCATCGCGGGCGGAAAGGCTGCAACCATCGTGGCATCCCCTTATCAGGCTCTGGTTCGAGCGGGTTTCGAGATTTCCGAGGGCGACACGATCACGGTCTTGGGGTACCCGTTGGTAAACGCTTCCGACACCTATCTGGCTGCAGAATTGCAGATCGGGCAGAACGTCCTGAAGCTGCGCGATGAGAACGGCGCGCCCCTGTTCTCGGGCGGGCGCGGACGGATGACGGGAATCCGGCGATAAGCGGAGGCGCCGCAATTGCTCTATCCGGGCGGCCCAATTCGGCATTGCCGGGCGGGGCCGCCTGACAATGCCCGCTTCCAAACCGCTTGAACCGATCCATGTTTCCTCCGTTGCCTTCGAGTGAATCCCCGAATCCAGGGAAACGGCCTTGCCTTTCCACCCTCTTATCCCATTCCGTGTGAAACCCGACCTCCGAGGTCAGTAGCCCGAAGTCAGATATCCGCATTCTCGAGACAGCAAGATCAACTTACTCTTCCGTTTAGGCATGGGGCACGGTTCGATCGTTGCTGTCACCTTCTGCTGGTGTTCCCGGGCCGGACACTGTATAGTAAGCGCCTGTAAGCTTGACATTCTGGCTGCACTTTTATACGGGAATGGATGAAATATGACAAAGCAATACACTGAAAAATCGAGTACGCGCCAGGCCCGGGAAATTCTCAGCGATACAGGAAGCTTCGTTCGCCGCCATATCGGTCCGAGTGAACGAGACTGCCGGGCAATGCTGGAGGTAATTGGCTATTCCTCTCTGGATGCAATGATAGACAAGACGGTGCCGGCATCCATCCGGCTCAAGGACCCGCTGAAGCTCGGGAAGGCCCGGAGCGAATATGCTGCTCTTGCGGAACTTCGCGAGCTGGCATCCAGGAACAGAGTATTCCGGTCCTACATCGGGATGGGGTATTACAACTGCATTACGCCGCCTGTGATTCAGCGCAACATCCTGGAGAATCCCGGCTGGTATACGCAGTACACACCCTATCAACCGGAGATTTCGCAGGGACGGCTTGAGGCCTTGCTCAACTTTCAGACGATGATAGCCGATTTGACCGGTCTCCCGGTTGCCAACGCCTCGCTCCTGGATGAAGGGACTGCGGCGGCCGAAGCCATGAACATGTGCTATGCCCTCAGCAAAGAGGAACGCAATTGCTTCTTTGTTTCGGAGGCATGCCACCCGCAAACAATTGAAGTAGTGAAGACGCGGGCGGACGCCAAGGGGATTGGGGTTCTGGTTGGAAATCACGAAGAATTCGATTTTGCCACACCGGTATGCGGCGTGCTGTTGCAGTATCCTGCCACGGACGGTGCGGTCCACGACTACTCCTCCTTTGTCGCGCGTGTCCATGCCGCAGGCGCGCTGACGGTTGTGGCAGCTGACTTACTCTCCCTCGCACTCCTGAAAGCGCCGGGAGAATTCGGAGCCGACGTCGCCGTCGGATCCTCCCAGCGTTTCGGCGTGCCGCTCGGGTACGGCGGGCCGCATGCTGCCTTCCTCTCCACCCGGGACGAGTACAAGCGTCACATGCCTGGCCGCATTGTGGGAGTGTCCAGGGATTCCCAGGGGAACGATGCCCTGCGCCTCGCGCTGCAGACGCGTGAACAGCACATCCGGCGCGAGAAGGCGACCAGCAACATTTGCACCGCGCAGGTGCTTCTGGCAGTAATGGCAAGCATGTACGCCGTTTACCACGGCCCGGAGGGGATCAGGAAAATCGCCCGCCGGATTCACACGATGGCGTTGATTCTCGCCAAGGGCCTGGAGCGTCTCGGCTATGGCGTCGGCCCCAAACTGTTTTTCGACACGCTTCGAGTCGAATTGGGGAAAAAGCGGGCCAGTGACATCCTGGATGCGGCGCGTGCGCGCGGCATCAACCTGCGCGTCCTGGGTGATTCGGCGGTCGGCGTCAGTCTTGATGAGACCGTGAGTGCCGGCGATCTGAAAGATCTGCTTGCCGTATTCGGCGGTGATCCAAAGGCCCAGGAATCGGAGGTTATGGGTCTTATCGACCATGTGAACGACTCTTATCCGGAATCCGTCGCGCGTACGAGCAACTATCTGACTCATCCTGTGTTCCACCGCTATCACTCCGAAACCGAGTTGCTGCGGTATATGCGGCGCCTCGAATCCCGGGACCTCTCTCTGACTGCTTCCATGATCCCGCTCGGGTCCTGCACCATGAAGCTCAACGCCACGGCTGAAATGTTCCCGGTAAGCTGGCCCGAATTCGCAGGGATTCACCCTTTCGTTCCCGAGGGCCAGGCTGCCGGTTATCATGCCATGTTCGCACAGCTGGAAAGAGACCTGAAGGAAATCACCGGGTTTGCCGGAGTGTCCATGCAGCCGAACTCCGGTGCCCAGGGCGAGTTCACAGGCCTTCTCGTGATCCGCAAGTATCTGCAGAGCCGCGGGGAAGATCACCGCAACATCTGCCTGATCCCCCATTCGGCGCACGGTACCAATCCGGCGAGCGCCATCATGGCCGGCTTCAAAGTCGTGGTCGTCGATTGCGACCCGATGGGCAACGTCGATCTGGCGGACCTGAGGGCGAAAGCGAAAGCCAATGCCGATGCGCTGGGTGCGTTGATGGTTACATATCCATCGACTCACGGGGTGTTCGAAGAGGGCATCAGGGAAATCTGTGCGGTTGTGCACGAGCATGGCGGCCAGGTGTACATGGACGGCGCAAACATGAATGCCCAGGTCGGTCTCTGCCGGCCGGCCGACATGGGAGCCGACGTCTGCCACCTGAATCTCCACAAGACGTTCGCGATTCCGCACGGCGGCGGCGGGCCGGGCATGGGGCCCATCGCGGTAGCACCCCATCTGGTTCCGTTCCTGCCAGGACATCCGGTGGTTCCGGTCGGGGGGCAGAAGGGTGTAGGCGCTGTTTCGGCTGCGCCGTACGGGAGCCCCAGTGTTCTGCCGATCTCGTGGACGTACATCGCGATGATGGGGCCGGAGGGGCTGACCGATGCCACGCGGTATGCCATTCTCAATGCCAACTACATCGCCAGCCGGCTCGATGCTTACTACCCGGTTGTATACAAGGGAAAGCACGGGCTGATCGCGCACGAGTGCATCCTCGATTTGCGGCCGCTCAAGAAAAGCGCCGGAATCGAGGTGGGCGACGTCGCCAGGCGCCTGATGGATTACGGAATCCACGCTCCCACCGTTTCCTTCCCTGTCGCGGGAACCATGATGGTGGAACCCACCGAAAGCGAATCCAAAGAGGAGTTGGACCGGTTCTGTGATGCGATGATTGCCATTCGCAAGGAAATCGAAGCCATTGAGCAAGGCAGGATGGATCCGGAGGACAACCTGCTGAAAAACGCGCCGCACACCGCCAGGTCGCTGCTGGCCGATGAGTGGCGGCATCCGTATTCCCGGTTCGAGGCGGCCTATCCGAGCCCTTCCACCCGGGTGAGCAAGTTCTGGCCCGCTGTCGGACAGATCGACAACGTCTACGGCGACCGCCATCTGATCTGCCTGCTGCCCCCTGTCAGGGAGGATTAATCGGGCCTGCTGTCTACCATTCCATTCGCCGGATTCATACGGAAATCCGGATGGGAAGGAAGGTATCAGGAGGAACACGGGGCAGGCTGCGGTAGGAATGGCGGGCTTAAAGCAAGGTGCCGCGCATCGCGCAATTCCATCCTCCGCCTTCCGGGGTCTGCGAAATCGCTGCTCGGGAGTCGCGCCGGCGGGAGTTTATGTCCGTGAACAGATGGTGCGGCAGACAAACCCGCCGTCCAGCAGAACCATTCGACCCATGGACCGCGGCCGTCCTGTGGCAAGGGTAGGCCCCATCGACCACGCTCGTCCGCAGCGGAAGCGATCGGTGATGCCAGCGACGGCAGGGGAGACTATCGCAGCTTCTCGGCGCCTGCTTTGGCCAGATTGAGC
>JAFNAG010000694.1 GCA_017860135.1 Acidobacteriota bacterium | reverse complement strand
CCGGCTCCCCTGGCAACCGCCCGCCGGGAAACTCGAATATCGGATTCAGCTTACGAAAGACACGGAGAATGTCGTTCTGCCCGAGGAGGGAGGAGTGGTCATCCGGTACAAAGGCGACGTGCCCGCCGGGATCCTGGTCGTGCATGTGATTGCGATGTTCGGGGCCATGCTCCTGTCAACCCGGACCGGGTTGGAATACTTCAATCCCACACCACGGATGAAGACCCTGATCTACTGGACCATCGGCTTTCTCGCTTTCGGCGGGTTGGTGATGGGCCCGATCGTCCAGAAATACGCCTTCGACGCGTACTGGACAGGTTGGCCGTTCGGAACAGATCTCACCGATAACAAGACATTCCTTGCCCTGGTCGGCTGGCTCGCGGCTACACCGCGCAAGGAACCCACAGAGATGGGCCCTCGGCGCCGCGATCTTTCTCATCGTCGTCTACATGATTCCGCATAGCGTCCTGGGTTCAGAGCTTGATTACGGCCGTACCGAAGGACAGTCGCCCCGGACGACGGAATCCCCCGAATGATGGACGATCACGCCGATCATCGGAAGGGCGTCCTGCTGGTAACGACGCTGGGCTCGTTTCTGACTCCGTTCATGAGCTCATCAGTCAATGTGGCGCTTCCGGCGATCGCAGACGAGTTCGGCCTCGACCCGATCCTGCTGAGTTGGGTGGGTCTCTCTTTTCTTCTTTCGGCGGCGGTGTTCCTGGTGCCTGTCGGGCGGCTTGGTGACATTCACGGCATGAAGAAGCTGTTCCTAGCGGGGATGGCGCTCTACACGGTGGCGTCCCTGGGCTGCGGTCTTTCGCCCTCGGCACCCCTGTTGATCGTTTCGAGGGCGCTCCAGGGAGCCGGCGGCGCCATGCTATTTGGGACGGGGATGCCGATCCTGATTTCCGTGTACCCCCCGCACGAGCGAGGCAAGGTCCTCGGCATCAACGTCGCCGCAGTGTATGTCGGGCTCTCGATGGGACCGTTTGTCGGAGGGATCATAACGCAGCATGTCGGATGGAGGGCGCTGTTTCTCTGGACGGTGCCGATCGGTCTCCTTTTTCTGGTCGTGGCGCCGAGGTGGCTCAAGGGCGAATGGGCGGTCTCACGGGGAGATCGCTTCGATGCGGCCGGGAGCGCCTTGTACGCCGGCGCGTTGGTCGCGCTGATGTACGGCTTCTCCCTGTTGCCCGCGGTCTCCGGTGCCTGGCTCGTTGCGGGAGGGCTGGCCGGCTTCTGGGTTTTCTTCCGATGGGAGCTCCGAACTGCCCATCCCGTCTGGAACATTCGGGTGTTCAGAGGGAATTTTCCCTTTCTCTTTTCCAATGCGTCCGCCTTCATCAATTACAGCGCGACGTTCGGCGTGACATTCCTGCTCAGTCTTTACCTTCAGTATGTTCGCCACCTGAACCCTCAGGATGCGGGAACCATTCTTGTCGCTCAACCCGTGGTCATGGCGCTCTTCTCGCCGCTGGCGGGAAGGCTCTCCGACCGGATTCCACCGCGGATGATGGCTTCCGCGGGGATGGCACTCACATCCGTGGCCCTGGCCTTCTTCGCTTTCCTTCATGAGTCGACACCGCACTGGCAGATCGTGGCCGGGCTCATTGTCCTCGGGCTCGGCTTCGCGCTCTTCTCCTCGCCGAACACGAACGCCGTCATGAGTTCGGTGGAAAAGCAGCATTACGGGATCGCCTCGGCGACGCTCGGAACCATGCGGCTCACGGGCCAGATGTTCAGCCTGGGGATCGTAATGCTCTTGTTCGCGGTCATGATGGGTCCGGTCCACATTCAACCCGGGACGCAGCACCTCTTCCTGAAAACCGTTCGTGTGGCGTTTCTGTCCTTCGCCCTGCTGTGTGCGGCCGGCGTGCCGGCGTCGCTTGCACGGCGGAGGGCGAGGACGGAGGCCCGCGAAATCAGCGTGTAGGAAAGCACACTTTCCTCTTGACATTGTCCTTCCGTCTTATTAGCTTTGTGCCACAAAGTACTTTGAAGGAGTTACGCCCGTGAACGACATCGAGAACGGCCTGAAGGAGGTTGCTGAGATCCGCTCCATGATGGAGCGATCGTCGAAATTCCTGTCCCTCAGCGGACTCTCCGGCGTGAGCGCTGGCATCGTCGCTCTGGCCGGATGGGCATGGGCGCTGAGCTACCTTGATTCCCGGTTCGGCCCGGGCACAGAGGGGGTCGTCAATCACCGGGATATCCTCTCCTTCATGCTCGCTTCCGCTCTGGTGATCGTGGCCGCTGTCGGGGCCGCGATGTTTTTCTCGCGGCGGCTGGCCAAACGGCGCGGCCTCGCCCTCTGGAACGCGACAGCCAGGGACACCCTGGCCGCGCTCCTGATCCCGCTTGGATCAGGCGGCCTCTTCTCGCTCATCCTTATGCGGCAGGAACTGTATGGCATGATTCCATCCGCAATGCTCCTGTTCTACGGCATGGCCCTCGTCAACGCCGGGAAGTATACGGTGCACGACCTTCGCCTGCTCGGACTCTGCGAAATCGTCCTCGGGTTGATCGCAGGGCTCCTGCCGGCTCTTGGACTCTGGTTCTGGGCGGCCGGCTTCGGCCTGTTGCACGTCATCTATGGCGTCGCGATGTATCGGAAATACGAAAAGTGAAAGCCCTGCTCGACAATCTGAGCAAGGCCCTGGAAAGCCGCGTCCGGCTGGCGGCAATGTCGGTTCTCATGGTGAACGACTCCATGGATTTCAATTCCCTCAAGGATCTCCTGCGCGTGACGGACGGAAACCTGGCGACC
>JAFNAG010000693.1 GCA_017860135.1 Acidobacteriota bacterium | reverse complement strand
GGCTCTGGGTTCAAAGCGAGCACAACGTCTGGAAAGTCCTCAGCGAGGCGGGGAGCAAGGTTCCAGGTCCCGGGTCGCAGGTTGACGGGTAGTTCGGGAGCGGGATCGGAAGCGCAATCGGCTTTTCATCACGCGGAGGCGCGGAGAACGGTTCCAACGCGGAGGCGCGGAGAACGGTTCGGGTTGCAGGTGGCGGGTAGCTCACGGTTCCAACGCGGAGGCGCGGAGCAGTGGCATCCTTGATTCTGCATCTTCGTGAAAGCCAGAACTCTGGCGTGGCAGGAGTCAAACCGATAACGGGGGACCTGAACGCGTCAGCGCCGCCAGAAGAAGAGGCCCTTTCTCTGTTTCAGCAGCGACTCCAGGTCTTTAGCCAGCTGGGAGGCGCTGGCGTAGCGGCGGTCGGGCTGTTTTGCGAGCAGCTTCTGCAGGATGCGATTGAAGGGCTCGGCCTCCTCGACCTGGTAGATTGCGAGGTCGGGAGCGGGTTCGTTAATGATGGCCTGCAGCGTGGAGGCGGGGCTGTTCCGCCTGAACGGCAGCCGCCCGGTCAACCCCTCGAACAGCACCATTCCCAGCGAGAACAGGTCGCTCCGGTGGTCGGCCGCCTGTCCGCACGCCTGTTCCGGCGACATGTAGTCCAGGGTGCCCATGATCGCTCCCTGGGTGGTGAGTTCAGAATTGAAGGTCGGCGATGCTTCCAGGACGCGCTGTTTTGCGAGTCCGAAGTCGAGAATCTTCAGCCGGTTTTCCGCGGTGATCATCAGGTTGGATGATTTGATGTCTCGGTGGACGATTCCCTGCCGGTGCGCGGCTTCGAGTCCGGCGCAGGCCTCGATCATCCAGTGAGCCAACTGGCGCCATTTTTGGGGCCCCTCCTGCAGAATCTTGTTTTTCAGATTCTGCCCCTCCAGCCACTCCATGACCAGCACCACGCGGTCTTCAAACTCGAAGAGCTCGTAAATCGACGTGATCGACGGGTGCGTCAACGCGGCGGAAAGCCGGGCCTCCTGGAGGAATCTTTTGCGGGTTTCCTCGATCTGCAGCAAGCCTGGCCGGATAACCTTGAGGGCGACCTTCCGGTTGAGCGAGCTGTCCTGGGCCTGGTACACGACCCCCATCCCGCCTTCCTGCACCTGGCAGAGTATTTCATACTGGTTGATGAGGCTGCCCGTTGCGAGTTCCCGGCAGCTCCCTTCGGCCCAGTGGCTCCGGGTGGACTGGCGGGCCTGGCGATCATCGTTGGCCGTGGTGTCGAGCTCGCGCACGCGGTCGAGAAACGCTCGCGAAAACATGCGGTAGCGCGGACCCTCCTGGAGAACGTAGCCGTTGCGCATCAGGGAGCGGCACACATCCGCGTCTTCCGGGCGCGGCTGCTCGCCTGCCATGAGGGACCGGAGGAAGCGGCGGGAGTCGGGCGGGCACTGTTCCCAGAAGTACTCGAAGTGCGGCCCCGCCTCTTCCAGGAACCGCGCGGCGATTTCAGCGGCAGCCGGCTCTGCGCCGTTGTTCTCGTCGAGCCAGTCGAAAAAAACGCTGCAGGCGATCTGGATGTAAAAAGGGAAAAACCCCGAGAGGTTCAGGATGTCTTCGGCATACGGCTCGAGGGGGATGCCGGCTTCCATGGACGGCACCCGGATCAGCTCGAGCGCGTCTTCCTTTTCAAAGGGGCGCAGGTGAAGTGTGCTGAAGATGTTGAAGAACGGAGAATCGGCCACGACCGATGAATGACAGAGACGCTGCAATTCGGTTTTCGACGACGTCACGTAAGCCACAGCGGAATTGTTGGCGACGGATCGCAGGAACGCATAGAAATCCCGATCGAAGACCGGGTTTGAGGTGATCGCGTCGAATTCGTCGAACAGCAGGACCAGCCGCTTGTTCTTCTCTGCCAACCGTTCCTGCACCTGCTGAAATGCCCGGTAATCTTCCGTCCCGGAGCCCGCGATTTCGGGGTCCATGCGGCGGATCTGGGAGGACAGGAGCGCAAAAAAATCCTGGAGCGTCAGGGTCCGCAGCTGCTGGAAATCCACGAAGACCACGATCACGGAGCTTTTTTCGGTAAGGAACGCGCTTTGGACATCCGGAAGGCTGATTTGATATAGGAGCGATGATTTGCCGATGCGGCGCTCGCCGACAACGGAGACCGACTGCGGCCGCTCGCCCCCGATCCGGGAGAAAATGCGCGACAATTCCCGGCGCCGCCCGAAGAAGCTTCGCGGATCCTGGATCATCACCCGGTTGAGATAGGGGTTCATGGCATTGGACATTGTATCCGCCTGCCCGTGGCGGCAGAAGAGGCAAGTTGATGCCGATATTGTCCGGCTGATTTCCGTAGTAATATATCACCACCAGCGGAGGAAGGAACAATCCGAAGATACCTGCTGCGGGTTTTCTCTCTGAAACCTGAAGAAACGACATCGGCCCTGCTCATGGTGCTGTTCTTCTTCCTGTCCATGGCTTGCGTGGGCGTCATCAAGCCGCTATCCACCTCTTTGTGCCTCGAAAAAGCAGGGTTCAGCAGCTGGAGATACCCGACGCTGATCGCGTGCCTCGCCCTGCTGGCCGGGCCGATTGTCATCCTGTTCCAAT
>JAFNAG010000273.1 GCA_017860135.1 Acidobacteriota bacterium | reverse complement strand
CGGCTCCATCATGCTGGCGCTCAAGCAGAACGGGTTTGCATTGTCAGAAGCCCTGCGCTGGGGGATCTGGGGCAAGTGGTTTGAGGGTTAGGTTTTCGAGTTCACGAGCCCAGGGGAGGGTGCAATCGGAAGTGAGACTCAACAAAAAAGAATCTGTCAATTTGCATTTGTCGATTGTCATTTGGGAGCTCGGCAGGTTGGCTCTGCGCTCGGGTACTTCACCCGCTCCGAACGCGATCCGGACCGCACGGGCCAAAGGTTTGCAGCAGCCGGATGACAAATGACCATTGATTGACCATTGATGAATTCTTTTGTCGTTCATCGTTGCGCGGGCTAAATTTTGCGAGGATTGAGTCTCACTTCCGGCTGTACCCCCCAAGGGAGCGCTCTTTGACACAGGTCTCCGGCTGGCTCTATAATCTCAATCCCCGAATGGAGCGGACTCAGAAATTCCGGCGTCCGGGATTATTTGTCCGGTCATCGGCACTCGGGCTGATAATAGCAATGCATTTCTGGATTCATAGGGAGGATTGAAATCGTGGCCAGACACGAGCCATCCGCACATCACGGGCTTTTTCATCAGTCTCCGGCTGGACAGATCGGGACGATCCTCTGCCTTGCGGGCATCGGCCTGGTCCTTCTGATTGCTTCCGCCGGAGGCGCGGGGCAATCCGGAACGAAAGTCATGCCGCCGATCGATCCTCAACAGGTCAGGGATCAGGACGCCATGACCTGGGACGATTATCGACCCATACCGGGCAAGAACTGGGCAGACCCGGGCTTGAAGCCTGAGCGCGGCTTCCGTCTGGCTGTCATGGCCATCGACTTTCCGGATCAGCCTTTTGTGATCACGCTCCCCAAAGGATCCGATCCCTTCGGAAATCCGCAGATCGATCCGATTGCCCGGGAGCAGGTCTCCCAGTTCTACGCCGACTTTTTCGTGAAGCCGAGCGCAGTGAACCACGGCCAGACCATCAATGGCTACTGGATGGAGCAATCGCGGGGCAAGTTCGGCATCACCGAGGTCTCGGTTTTCGGCCCATACCGGATGCCCAAGCCCCTTTGGTACTACGGCCTCAACGAATACGGGCAGAACGATTCGACTCCCGACGGGAGCAAGCCGGCTGGTCGCATGGAGCAGGACTGCGACGCGATCTGGACGGCCGCCGTCGGGAAGGACATTCGCAAGGATTTCGATGCCATCCTCCGGATGTATGCGGGATACGACGAAACGGGGGTCTGGCAGGAATTCGGCGAAATGAAATTCAACAGCAAGGATGACATCCCCGCAGCCTGGGGCAATCCCAATCCCGATAAGCCGCGCTGGATCCCCACCCGGTACGTGCCCTGGACAAGCTGGCTGGCCGGTGCCCAGCAGTGGGGGCTGTCCTCTATGCGGCAGGGAGAGAACTCGGGCACGATCACCCACGAACTCGGGCATTTTGCCTTCCGCCTTCCCGACCTCAACAACAATCCCTATGTCACACCTTACCGGCGAGTCGCGGCCGGAACATGGGACATGATGGACCGGGGCTGTTTCAACGGACCGGGCGGGCCACACAAGCGCTGGGTGGTGCCTCCGACTCAGGGCGCCGCCATGCCTGCGGGGCTGATGGTTCGAAACAAGCTGGAGAACAAGTTTATCGCCGAAACCCAGGTGCTCCGATTGAACAGGGACGGCCTGGCGAAATCAGGGCTGGCGGTTGCCGAGGTTACTGCCCGGGCGGTGGATCCCCTCCCGGGTACCTTCGCAGGCATCGTCGTCAGGCTCGATGGCCCTGAGCCCGCGGATCGGACACCGCCGGATGATCCGGCCGCCAATCCGCTTTCTCCAGGAACCCCCGACTACGATTCCTACACCATGGAAGTTGTCCAACGGATCGGCTACGACTCCTTCACTTCGGATAACGGCGTCCTGATCGCCAAGAATAAGGACAGCCTGCGAGGTCGTAACGGCGGCCCCAACTCGTTCAACAGCTACATCTGGGTCATCGACGCTCATCCCGAGGACATCAACGTCGTGGATTACGTCAGGCCTAACGGACAGAAGGTGATGAGAACGATCGCCGACTACCGCCAACTGAACGACGCCCTGTTCCACGCCGGTCTCGACTCGGGAAGTTTTTGCGAGTGGGAGGATACGCCGAACCGGCTTCATTTCTACGTCATAGATCTCAGAAAGAGCAAGGACGGGATCCTTTCCTATGCGCTCGGCGTCCGCTCCCTGGACGGAGCGGGGCCGCAGCAAAGGGGTGCTGCGCTGGACGCCAGGGCCGGCCAGAAGGCCGCGCAGCCCACTGCGCCGGTCACCTTTACCCTGAGGAACACGGGCACTGCCGCGAATACGGATCCGGCAATCCATCCGGCCGACGCAAACGCCTTCCTGAAATCCGACATCTACAGGCTGTCGGTATCCGTGGACGGCAAGGGATGGAAAGCACAACTCCTCAACGGCCTGGCTGCGGTCGATTTCGGCGGCGCGCGCCAGATAACGGTTTACGTCTCGGCGGAAGCCGGGAGCGACCCGTCGGCAAAGGTGACTCTCAAGGCGGTATCCGAGGGCGATCCGGCCCGATCCGCGACAGCTACGGCGACGGTTATGAAGTAAGAAAGGCAGCATAAGCCCAGGCGGAAGTAAGTTCTCCACCATGAAGGCGAGGGTTTTCACCCATCCCCGTGCGGGGCAATAAGAAACCTGCGCAGAGCCGAACAGCAGGTTCCACCGCAAGGTCGCCGCGCATGCCCCCTGCCTCTCCCTGTACAGGTGACCGGCGGGCTATCGGCTCCGGTGCAGCGAAGTCTGCCGCCTGTCGAGGAAATACGCACGGAACCAGCCCTGTACTACTCACCTGAAAATCCTCGCCAAAAAGGAAAGGGGTTTTCAGCACCACGGAACAACGGCCGGTATCGGGATCGCAGTCGCAATCGCGATCGAAAACAGTGCATGATCGTACGCCTCTGTGTTGATGCCGGTGGCGCGATGACGCCGAAATCGATCCCGATCGCGTTACCCGTACGGATACCGATTGTGCCGGGCATTCGCCCGCCGTGCGCGGCATGCCCAAGCCACGCCTTACAGGAGCGGCTGCATGCTTGATTGCGGCCAGTCAGCCGCGCTATGACAATGCAGAGACGCCTTCGAGTGGTTCGCCGCCGCGGTCGAACCAGCCGTAGAGCGTGGGCAGCACCAGCAGTGTGGCGAGGGTCGAGGTGAACAATCCCCCCACGACAACAACGGCCAGGGGGCGCTGCACCTCCGAGCCGGGCCCGGTCGCGAACATCAGCGGAACAAGGCTGAAAACCGTGATGGAAGCCGTCATCAGGATCGGCCGAAGCCTGAGGGAGCAGGCACTACGCACCGCCACACCCACGCTGTTGCCTTCTCCCCGCAATTGGAGAATGCAGGAGACAAGAACAAGCCCGTTGAGAACCGCCACCCCCAGCAGCGTGATGAATCCCACCGAAGCCGGCACCGACAGGTACATGCCGGACAACAATAGCGAGAATACACCGCCCATGAGCGCAAAGGGCAGATTCAGAAACACAAGGAAGGAGAGCCGGGCGGAACGGAACGTCAGGAACAGCAACACCAGGACCAGAAGGACGACGAGCGGCGTGATGATCATCAGACGCCTCATCGCGCGCTGCTGGTTCTCGAATTGTCCTCCCCAGGCAATGGAATACCCGACCGGCAGAGCAACATCCTTCCGGATGCGCCTCTGCGCCTCGGCGACAAAGGAACCGATATCCCTGCCCACGATATTGAGCTCGATTCCCATGTAACGCATGCCGTTGTCGCGGCTGATTTGCACCGGCCCCTCTTGAAGCGAAATGTCCGCAAGCTGGCTCAACGGGATCCCGATTCCGTCATCCGTGCTGACAAGCGCGTTCGAGAGCTTCTCGACAGAATTGCGCTCCTCTTCGGGGAAACGGACCGTGAGGTCGAATGTCCGGTTCCCTTCGTAGACCTGGGTGGCCGCCTTGCCGCCGATGGCGATCTCGATGACTGCCAGGACATCTTTGACGTTCACCCCGTAACGCGCGATCTTGTCCCGGTCCACCTGAATCCCGATGTAGGGCTGGCCGGAGACCTTCTCCACCACAATGTCCGCACATCCGGGAATTTCGCTGAGGATATGAGCAATATCCGCGCTCTTCTCCTTCAGCATGTCCATGTCATCCCCGATCAGCTTCAGGATCAACTGGGCCCTGGTGCCGGCCACCAGCTCGTCGATGCGGCACTGGATCGGCTGGCTGAAGCTGACGGTCAGCCCCGGGATGTCGGCGATCGACTCCCGCATCTTCTCCGCAAGTTCCTCACGCGTTTTTGCGCTCTGCCATTCCTCCTTGGGCCGGAGCATGCCGACGAAACCGGTCTTGTCGACCCCGCGCGCCTCCAGGGGCACGCCGGTCTGGCCCGTGCGCGATACCAGCGTTTCCATCTCGGGAAACTTCATGAGTCGTTGCTCGACCAGCTGCGTGATCTCCAATGCCTTGTCCAGGGACACGCCGGGAATCAGCTGGAAATCCATGTCGAAGGCACCCTCGTCCATCATGGGAATGAACTCCGTTCCCAGCCGCGGGATCAGCAGCGCGGCGGCGAGAATCAGCACCGCGGATTCCAGAAGGATCAGCCGGGGCACCCGCAGGCGCAGGTCCAGGGCCCAGAGATACAGGCGCCTGAGCAGCTCAAGCGGCGCGTTGTGCCTTTCAGGCCCCGGCTTCAGCAGGTAGGCACAGAGGACCGGTGTGACGAATACGGAGAGAAAGAGGGAGGCGAACAATGCAATGGAGACGGTGATCGCGAGGGGCGAAAACATCTTCCCTTCCATGCCTTCGAGGGTAATGATCGGCAGGAATGTTAGGGCAATGATCAGCTCGCCGAAGATGCTGGGACGGCGCACTTCCATCACGGCCCGGAGCACGGTCCGGAATTTCCGGGAGGGGTCCGTGAGTGAACCCAGATGGCGCTGTACGTTTTCCACCTGGATAATCGTCGCGTCGATGATCATGCCGATGGAAATTGCAAGCCCCCCCAGCGACATCAGGTTGGCTCCCAGACCGGCCTGTTTCATCACGACAAACGTCAGCAGGACCGCCAGGGGAAGCGCCATAACGACGACGAAGGCGCCGCGGAGATTTCGCAGCAGCAGGTAGAGGACGACAATGACGAGCAGCGATCCCTCCGCCAGGGTTTGCAGGATCGTCCGGATGCTCTCGACAACGATCTCGGATCGATTGTAGTATGGCTGCAGGCGGAGGCCGGGAGGAAGCAGGTTGCTGTCGTTGATCTGCCGCACGCGATCTTCGACCCGGCGCACCACCTCCAGGCTGTTCTCCCCCTTGAGCATCATCACGATACCGCCCACCACTTCCCCCTGTCCGTTTTTAAGTGCGGCACCCTGCCTGGGTGCATAGCCGGAGTTGATCCGGGCGACATCGCTCACGTAGATCGGAATCCCGCCAACCGACCTTACGATGATCTTGCCGATGTCGGAAAGCGAACGGATCAACCCAACTCCGCGAATGATGTACTGCTCCGACGAGTAATCGATGAAACTGCCGCCTACATTTTCATTGTTGTTCCGGATCGCCTCAAACACCTCGCCGATCGACAGCTTGTACTTCAGCAGCTTTTCCGGCTCCACGATGACCTGGTATTCCTTCAGGTATCCTCCAAAGGAATTGACTTCGTTCACGCCCGGCTCGCTCTTCAACAGCGGCGCCACCACCCAATCCTGCAGGGTTCTCAAATCGGTCAGATATTGCACCCGCTCCGCCGGATCTTCCGGCGTGTTTCCTTCGATTGTGTACTGGTAAATTTCCCCCATTGCAGTGGCGATCGGCCCCATCTCGGTCTCCACTCCCGCCGGGAGGCTCGCCTCGATGGCGGCCAGCCTTTCATGGACAAGCTGGCGTGCAAAGTAGATGTCGGTGTCGTCGCCAAAGACAAGAGTGACGACCGCCAGGCCGTATTTGGTCACGGACCGCATGGTCGCCAGGCCGGGCAATCCGCGCATCGCGATTTCCACGGGATATGTGACGAACCTCTCGATCTCGAGAGGAGAGAGGCCCGGCGCACCGCACAAAACCTCCACCTGGATGTTGGTCACGTCGGGGAAAGCATCCACGGCAGTGCTGCGGATCGACAGAATTCCCAGGCCCAGGATAAGCGCTATCAGCAGGAGGACGAGTACCCGGTTTTGCAGCGCTCCCCCCATAAGTCTTTCGATCATCTCACTTCTCCGCTTCCGGTTTCCCGAGTTCGGATTTCAGCGTGAATGCCCCTTTGATGACATAGGAGCGCCCGGCTTCGAGCCCCCCGGTGATCTCCGTAAGCGCACCGTTGGTTCGCCCGGCGGCAACGGGCTGGAGCCGGAACACATCCCCCTCTTTGAGGAAGAGGCAGATCTTTCCTCCCACCATAATAAGCGCGTCGTTGGGAACCAGAACCGGCACCTGGACATCCTCCACCAGGATCCGGCCGGTGACGAAGAGTCCCGGACGCCAGCTGCCGCTGCTGTTGGGGATCACGACGCGCGCATGCACCGTGCGATTGGTTTCCTCGGCAATCGGCTCGAGAAACGAGATCCTGCCTTGCACGGACTGGGGGGCGCTGCCGGCGCCAATGCTGGCAGTCTGGCCGATCCGGATCAGTGGAAGATCTTTCTGGTGCACGTCCAGGTTCACCCAGACTGTGCTCAAGTC
>JAFNAG010000272.1 GCA_017860135.1 Acidobacteriota bacterium | reverse complement strand
AAGGAGATCCGGAGCGCAGTGGGCCGTAATCTCACAACGGCAAACCTGCGCATGGAAGCCGCCTATCTGGACGCACCCAACCGGCAATCCTTCGAACGAATGTACGGATGGGCCTGGCTGCTGAAGCTCGCGGAAGAGCTCCGCAGCTGGGAGGATGATGAGGGGCAGGAATGGTCCCGGTCGCTGCAGCCGCTGACTGATGCCATCGTGCGGCGCTGCCTGGAGTTTCTCCCAAAGCAGAACTATCCCATCCGGACCGGAGTTCACCCGAATACGGCATTCGGCCTGGCATTTTGTCTCGATTACGCGCGCGCGGCGGGAGATCGGAAGCTCGAGAGCCTCATCGTGGAGCGCGCTCGCACCTACTTTCGGGGGGATGCCGCGTACCCGGCGGCGTGGGAACCGGGGGGCGAGGATTTCTTCTCGCCGTCGCTGACGGAGGCGGATCTGATGCGGCGCGTGCTGGCGCCGCGGGAATTTCGCGGTTGGTTTCACGGCTTCCTTCCCGAAAGCGGCCGCGGCGGGCCCAAGTCCCTCATGGAGCCGGCAATCGTGACCGACCGCAGTGATCCTAAACTCGTCCATCTGGACGGTCTCAACCTGAGCCGTGCCTGGTGCATGCAGGCGATTGCCGCATCTTTGCCGGCCGACGATCCTGCGCAAAAGGCTCTCGCGGCCGCGGCCTCGCGGCATGCGCAAGCGGCACTGGTCCACGTCGCCAGCGGCGACTACGTCGGGGAACACTGGCTGGCATCATTTGCAGTCTATCTCCTGTCGGGCGCCGGCCGCTGAACCGCGTCGAGGATGCAAATGCCATCCCGGCTCACGATCGACCGGCAGGCCCCAGCGGCTTCAGGTTTGACAAACACTCCGCTCCGCTTTGAAGGACGCAGAGGAAAGCCGGCAGACGCAGGTCTGGCACGACGGGTCAGGCTCCGATATGCTATGTGTGCTCGAAATTCTCGAATCGTGAGGGAGGATGGCAATGCGATTAGGCATCGATTTTGGCACAACCCATACCGTCGTGGCGGCTGCCGACCGGGGGAATTATCCTGTCATCAGCTTTGAGACAGCCTCCGGGGACATGCAGCACTGGTACCCGTCCCTGATCGCTGTTCAAGGGTCCGACATCCTGTTCGGGCTGGATGCCCAGGCTCATTTGGGAGAACCGGGTTGGGCTTTCCTCCGGTCGATGAAGAGGGCTCTCAGAGATCTCTCTCCTGACTCGTCTTTTACAGTCGGCGCCCAGCGGCTGCCCGCCCTCGACCTGCTCGTCGGGTATCTTTCCCGCCTCCGCCAGGATCTCCAGGAACGCTCCAACCTGGAGGTTCAGGCAAGAGACCAGCTGGAAGCGCTCATCGCGGTGCCAGCCAACGCCAACAGTAATCAGCGATTCCTCACCCTCGAAAGTTTCCGTCGCGCCGGTTTCCGCATCCTGGGCATGATCAACGAACCTTCCGCGGCGGGCATGCAGTTCGCGCATCAACATGCCGCCAATGATTGGGCTCTGCGCAAGGAGTACATTCTGATCTACGATCTTGGCGGCGGCACCTTCGATGCCTCCGTGATATACCGGAGCGAACAACATCATGCCGTGGTGACGGATGAGGGAATCGCAGAACTCGGCGGCGACGACTTCGACCAGCTTCTCACGGACCTGGTTATGGATCGAGCAGGAATCCGGGAGACACTGCCCCCGGAATCGCGCCAACAGCTGCAGGAAGAATGCCGCCGCCAAAAGGAATCCATCCATCCGAACACGCGGAAAATCGTGATCGACCTGGGCCGGATCGTCGAGGGACAAAGTGCGGTGATCATTCCTGTCGAAGAATTTTTCGGCCGCTGTCAGCCCATGGTCAAGCAAACCATCGCCGCTGTCGAGGAGGCGATGACCCGGGCGCGCCTCGCCGACGATGTGACCTGGAGCGATATCGCGGTGGTGTATCTCGTCGGCGGCTCGGCGGAACTGCCTGTTGTCGGCCGCGTCCTCAGGGAATATTACGGAAGTCGCGTGCGCCGGTCTCCCTACCCTTTCTCCGCCACGGCCATCGGCCTCGCAATCGCAGCGGATTCCCAGCCAGGTCACATCTTGAGGGAGCGGTTTACCCGGCACTTCGGTGTCTGGCGCGAGGCGGACTTCGGGCGCCGGGTGGTTTTCGATCCGGTCTTTCGCAAAGACACTCCACTTCCCGGTCCGACCGACACCCCGCTGCTCCACCTGCGCCGTTACCATCCCGCCCACAATGTCGCCCACTTTCGCTATCTGGAATGCAGCCGCCTGGCCGCGGATGGACAGCCCGAAGGCGACATCACGCCGTGGGATGAAATCGTCTTTCCCCTGGATCCCGCGCTGCGCACCGAGTCTTCCACCGAGGCATTGGAGGTGCTGCGCACCGGGGCTGTGGAATCACAGACAATCGAAGAGCGCTATCAGTGTGACGCGCACGGCATGATCGAAGTCACGATCACCGATCTGACTGCCGGATATCACCAGAGTTACCGTCTGCGGCAGGTTTCAAAGAAGCGAAAGGCCGGACCAAAGGCAAAGTGAAGATTCCTGCCCTTGAAAGAGGAACCTTATGGGAGAAAAGAGGAGGTTTTTGATTTTCACCCTGGCGTGCACGCTCATCGGGTCATGGAGCAGCACGGCTCCGGGTGTCGCAGGCGAAGTGCGGCAAAAGAGAAACCTGGCAGAGGTGGATGCGGCAGGCCTCAGGAAGATCATCGCGGCGCAAAAAGGCAAGGTGGTTTTTGTAAACATGTGGGCCACCTGGTGTGCTCCTTGTGTCGCGGAGTTTCCCGACGTCGTCAGACTGTATCAGAAATACCATGCCAGAGGGCTCGAAGTGATTGCCGTCTCCTTTGACACGGATGCGGCAACCGCGATCCCTTTCCTCGACAAGCATAAAGCCGGCTTCATGAATGTGATCAAGAGTCAGAATCAGGACGATGATACCTTCATGCAGACCTTTGACATGCAGTGGGCCGGAGGGCTGCCGGCGAGCTGGGTGTTTGACGTTGGAGGAAGGCAGAAGTACTTTCGCATGGGGAAGTTCGACCCGGCCGCGCTCGACAAACTATTCGGCGAGTTGCTTGCGGGAAAATAAGCGCCCCCGACGTGCCTCAAGCGGGTGTGAAACCGGATCTTCTTTGCCGAATTTCCTAATACTGCGACCACTGGTAGATGAAACTGATTCCGACCCGCCAGTTGTGCAGAAGGCCGTCCGGCTTGAATCCGGCCTGGGATTGCCGCTGCACTTCAGGCAGCCCGTAATGCGGCACTCCTGAAATCGCATCCGAGAACTGAAATCCCATCGCCGCATGATCCCGCAGGAGGTACTTCACCCCGCCACCCCAATGGAAACTGAATTTCCACGGATCGTTGAGACGGATGCCCAGCTGAGCGGCCCGTTCTTTCGAGTCTCCGTGGACATAAAACAGAGCTACACCCGGGCCCGCAAAACCATATGGGCGCAGCCGGTGTCTTTTGTCCATTGGATAGTACAGAATTTCGTAGGCAAAGCGGTGGATCGACTGGCTTGCACTGAGAGAGGGGACCGAGGGAGAGAGATTTGTGAAGGTCAAGGGCTGGTTGGACATCCCGTATTCCACCGATGCTCCCCAGTAGCGCCATTGGCTCGTGTTGACTCTGCCGCCAAATTGATAGCCGGAGGCATACCGCAGGCCTACCTGGCGGGAAGTCTGCACGCTGCCGATCACAGCAGGCGTCTCGTGGAAACTCTCCCCCAAAAAACTGGCGCCGCCAAACAGTTCCACCTCCCAATTCCGATGCTCTGGAGGAAATAATTGAGCCCGCGCCATCCCGGAGATGGATGAAACAGCAAGAATCAGAATTGCCAGGTGTCGGATCATAGCTCCTCGAGTCTCGGTAATTGTGTTGCCCTCATAGATGGGCCTCCAGAACCCGTCCCCACGGAAGAGCCTCCGGCCCCAGATACTCCGTTGCACAGTCGGATGGCATATCCATCCGTTCAACCTCGCCTGGCGGTCACCAGAACGGTGGCTCCAGGAAGAGGCTCGGCATGCGTCTCTGATAGACCGAGTGCGCACAGCGCATCTCTGAGCCTGCCGGTTGACCATGCCCGGCAGCCTCCTCGCAGCACGCGCTGCCCCAGGCCGTCCAGCAACACCTCAGGGGCCGGCGATGCGCTTTCCGGAAGAAACGCATCATGCAAAACCATTATCCCGTCAGCCCTGAGCCGCCGGGCCGCCGCATGCAACATTTTCTGCATTTGCCCCCGGGCACAGGAACTCATCAGCCCTGAGAGCAGGATCGCGCCGTAGGGCTCTTCCCCGCTCGGGATCGCGTCGCACCACTCCTGTATATTACCGCACCGCGCGAGAGGATTGCATACCGCGCATACCAATTGCGGCCAGCGCACCGCAATCGCCTCCCGGTAAGCTTTCCCTCCCCACCCGACGAGGAGAACAGGGCCGCGTTCCCCCAGATCCAGCCTCTCCACGACTGCAGGGGCGGCGAACCTGGCCATGGCCTCGCACGCCTCCTGGTGCGCAGTTCCAGCAGGGCCCGCGGTGAAATCCCGGCACCCTTCCGAGGCATAGCGTGCCAGTCCTTCCCATTCCGAGGACTGTGCAACCTGGAAAAGGAGAGCCGGGCGGAGACTCTGGGGAGAATCGCTGCGCAGGTAGCGCGATGCCAGCTCAAGATTGCGATACCCGTCCGGCGTGGACTCTATCAGGCCAAGGGCCGCAAGCGTCTCCAGCACCTCGACGCATGCATCCGGATTCAATCCCAGCTCCTGTGCCAGGCGTTCCGGCACGCAGCACTCTTCGAGTTGATCGAAAAGCCTGATGTCCAGGGCATAGCCGAATAGCCGGCTTGCCAGGCCCGCAGTCGCAAGACGCATGAGCTGGTCCGGAGCCGGTGAAGGCTCAAACCGCGAACTTCCGTCGGCACGGCGCTGCAAATCGCGTTGCGCTCCGGCGAGCGTAGCGCGCAACCGCACTACTTCCCCGACCACGAGTGTGGCCGGAGGTTTAATGCCTGCCTTCACAACCTCGTCGGAGATCGTGCCCAGGGTTCCCACGACAACCCTTTCGTCATGCCAGAAGGCCATCTGGATCATGGCAGCAGGTGTCCCGGGACTTCGCCCATGCTCCATGAGTTTGCGGCTGATGGTATCGACGTTGTGGACCCCCATGAGGAAGACCAGGGTGTCGATCCCGCTGAGAGCTTCCCAGGACAGCCGGCTCGATTCCGATCCCGCTTCCTGGCCGGTTACGATCGCGACGCAGGATGCCGTCTCCCGGTACGTCACGGGAATTCCGGCACCGAGAGGCGCAGCCAGAGCAGAAGAAACGCCGGGGATCACCTCGAACGGGACGCCGTGCTCCGCCAGATATTCCACCTCCTCGCCACCCCGTCCGAACAGGAACGGATCACCTCCCTTGAGACGGACGACGGTTTTCCCTTCGCCTGCTTTGCGCACCAGCAGTTCGTGAATTTCGTCCTGTCGCGACAGGTGCCTGCCTGGCGGCTGCCCCATGTAAACGCGCTCCGCAGCCGGTTTGGCAAGCGCCAGAACCTCCTCCTGAATCAGCCGGTCATACACTACGACATCGGCTTCCTTCAGGAGCTCCGCCGCCTTGAGTGTCAGGAGCTCCGGGTGCCCCGGTCCCGCACCGACAAGGTACACTTTTCCGGCTTTCACGATCAGAACCACTCCATCGTCATCACTGTTCCCGCACGCCCCGGCGAGGGGAAGAAAGATTGTCTATCACGCCATTACAGCGAGTTCAACAGATGTTTTGACCGTGCCTCGCATGCCTTTGCTCCCGTGGAGGAGTCCGCCTTGACCTGAGAGCCCCTCGGAGTATCATCCCCCCCAGGCGGGTACCCCGCGCTTCAATAATACCCGTTTTAGCTCTTGCAGGGACTTGATACAGTGTTACACTCCTCTCGGTCAGCTCCCTATTAGGCGAGGCTTGCCCGCAGCGCGGCGCTTTGCCCGCAGGACCCGGTCCAGGGTGAAGCTGCAGATCCTTTGCGATTGGACAATCGTGCGATCCAGTATTCCAGCGCCAGGGCATCAAATGGGACCCAGACGAAATACCCTGATTCCGGATTGAGGTGAGCAGAGAACACTATGAAAGAAAACGCCTCCAACCGAGAGCTCGACTGGCCGGGTGAGTCCTCTCCAGTTCCCCTGCGTGCAGCCCCTGTTGCCAGGCTCCGCCGTCAGGAAAAAACACGCGCGCCGGACGTCGACGACCTCGTGTCCGGTTTTCTGGAGGAACTGGACAGTGTCTCCGGAGAACTGCCGCTCGCCACCACACCTCCGGGCGGGCTTCCGGCGGATACCACGCATGAACCGGGGAAGCCCGAGATCAATGAGGTCCAGGATTCCGGTTCTTTGATCCATCCCGAGCCTCCGCGTTCCAAGCCGGAGATTTTATGCCAAGATGTGGATGCCGAAATCGATCGCACCCTGGGCGAACTCGAGGCTCGACAGGCATCGAAGGATGCAGGTGCATCCGACATCCAACCCGTACCGCCGGAACCTCCGCTGAAATTAGCCGTCGAGCCGCATACCCCGGCCCGGACATCGGATCCGGCTGACGCGAGCGCGTCTCCAAAGGCAAAGGCTTCCCGCCGAGCTATGTTTGCTCCCGCCCCGGTGACCGTCGCCGAACCCGCCAAGCTCCCGGAGCAGGATCCTATGCTCTTCCTGAGAA
>JAFNAG010000692.1 GCA_017860135.1 Acidobacteriota bacterium | reverse complement strand
GAGGATATAATCCAGGCCCCAACTGAGGGGATTATCCACAAGCGTAACAATCTGTGATGCGAGGCTGTAACCAAGGCGTTGCAGAGAAACAAGAACAACCGCTATGACGGTCCCCATCAGCAGGTCGCGGCCTACCAGCGGATCCCGGAAGCCGCCTGCGAACAGCCGGCTCCAGGAAGTAAGGGAGGCGGGCCAGCGGCGGCGGACAAACGGTTCGAGCGCAATGTAAAGGAGCCAGAGGAATCCGGTAATCAAAAGGGCCCAACTGAGGAACATGAGAAACAGGTTGAATTCCATGAAAGTGGGCACATGATGCTCGCCGAAAATCCACGCGACGGCAAACAGAATGAGAACCAGCTGCGCCAGCCGTGCCGCGCCCCGCCGGTCGCCCCGGCCAAGCCGCAGGTTTCGCTGGGCAAACAAGCCTGCTCCGAGCATCAGTACGATCAGAAGAATGATTGCGAGGAGGTCCCCTGCCTTTTCCCACAGCGAAGGGTTGGCAGGCACCATCCGGCTTGGATTGTTCCAGGGCGCGATCACTCTCCAGAACACCGGCTTGCCGCGGTAGGCCGCTGCTTCGATGCGCATCGGCACTTCCGGAAGATCAGGCAGAACACCCGTCCAGGCAACGCGAGCATCCGCGTAAAGCAGCGGGCTCCATTTAGGCGCCGCCAGGGTCCATTTTGCCGGATCCAGCCCGCTTGCTTCGAAGAGCACCGTCCAGTCCGGCGCCTCAGGTGCAACGGTTGATTCGTCTATCTGAGGAGGAATCACGCAAAAGGACATCAGCCTTCCCCGGGCATCCAGCGTGACCAACGACTCTCCCGAAATGGAGAGGGGCGGATCGTCCGGCGTGATCCCGCCCAGACTCCAAATGCCCACCCTGCGAAAAAGGGAGCGTGGCGATTGCCGGTGCCAGAATCCGATTGCGGAACTGGGCATTCTGTCCCAGCGTCCTGCAGAGCGGTCTTTCCTCCGCACATATTGGAAGTACTCCTCGTCCGCAGAAAAGCCGAAAGCCCTGTCGACAGGCGATTCCGGGTATCCCGCCCTCTTGAGGGTTTCGCGGGCGCTTGCCGCCATGAACTCCGGCGGATTATCGATGGGCACACGGCGGAACAGAAGCACCTGCCCGCCCAGGAAAACCGCGGCGGTGACGCCGGCAATCACAATGGCCATACATGCCCATGCCACCCGGGGCTTCAATCCCTCCTTGCTGCCCGAGGCCGCCTCGGGCGACGGCGTCTCGCCCGCAGCAATCGCGGCCGCAAGCGGGTCTCCCCCCGGGAGTGCGGCCGCCGCCTGTGCAACCGACGCCGGTCTTTGGCGCGGATCCCTCTCCATGCAGCGCAGGATGACCCGCTCGACAATCGGATCGATCTCCCGCGCGATCTCTGAAGGGGCAGCCGGAGTCACGCCTTCCTTTTTTGCCCGGAGCTCTGCCAGCGTAGCTGCTTCATAGGCCCGCCGGCCCGTGTAAAGCTCATACATCACCAGTCCGAGCGCATAGATGTCGCTCCGGACCGACGCGCCTTTCCCCGCCAATTGCTCCGGCGCCATGTAGGCCGGCGTGCCGGAAACGTCGGCGCTGGGGACGGCCTTTTCTTCCGCCACCGCCAGCCCGAAATCCGTGATGCGCACCCGGCCCCGCCCGTCGATCATCACGTTCGCCGGCTTGAGATCACGGTGGAGTACACCCTTGTCGTGAGCGGCTGCAAGCCCTGCGCACAGTTGCCTGGCAATGCTTCAGGAGCGACGCCAGGTCTTCGCCGTCGATGTACTCCATCGTGAGGAAGTGCCGGCCATCGAGTTCGCCGATGTCGTAGACGCGGCAGATGTTCGGATGCGATACCTGGCGCGCGATGCGCACTTCGGCATAGAAGCGTTCGCGGCGCACCGGATCGTCAGCCAGAGCTTTCGGCAGGAACTTCAGCGCCACCGGCTGCCCGAGCTTCAGATCGTCGGCGCGATAGACCTCCCCCATCCCCCCACGCCCCAGCAGCCCGATGATGCGGTACCGGTCAGCCAGAACCATTCCGGGCGTGAATCCGCCGACGGGGATCGAATCGGAGGAGATCAGGCGGCCGACGGGGGAGGCGATCATCGGTACGCCCGCATCCACAGCCGGTGCAGAGGGCAGGTCGGATGTTCCGGTCGGCATTTGAGAGAGCGCCACGATCGGCGCGCCGCAACTCGAGCAGAACCGGCTTTGATCCGGAACCCCTTTGGAACACGATGGACATTTCATTTGAGAAACCTCTTCACTGCGCATTGCTCATCATCGGAAGTTCTCCACCAGCATCAGATCGCAGATCACCTGGTCGATCTGCGAATAGAGCAGCCAGCGGCCGTCGGGGGAAACAGTCAGGCCGTAGTACAGATCTTTGTCGATTTTGGCCACGACCTCGATCTTGCCGGTGGCCAGTCGGAGAAGCTGGATGACGGAAAGGCCGGTTGCGGCTTCGTTCCTAAACGGCACAAAGTAGATACCCTGGTCGGTCACGCGCAGATTGGAGGGGTGATCGATGGCAGGCAGAATCTCGCTTTCAAGGCCTCCGTCGGCTGGAACTCGCCAAAGGCTGGGTGGAGAGGCGCCTTTCGAATAGTAAAGAAACCTTGCATCGGGGGATTCGCCCACAATGAAACGTCCCGCCCGGGTGATCTGCTTCGGCTCTCCTCCGGCGGCCGGTCTCTTCCAGATCTTGCCTTGGGATGACGTGTAGATCCAGCGACCGTCACGGGACCAGCAATCCAGGGCTTCCTGCTGCATAATTGGTTCGCCGCCCGAGGCGCGGACCAGAAATTCTCTCAATTCCCCACCGACGGTTGCAGAAAAAAGAATCTGCTGGCCGTCCGGCGACCACGACATTACGCTGGGATGAAAGGCCGGCTGTGAAGTGAGCTGGACCTCGTTTGAGCCATCCTCGTTCGCCACCCAGAGCTGGATGCTTCCGGACCGGTCGGATTGAAAAGCGATCCTCTTGCCGTCGCGCGAGTATCGGGGAACGCAGTCATTTCTGGAGGAAGCAATGAACTTTGCCGCGGATTGGTCTGTTCCGGCCTGCGAGAGATCCCTGCGCCAGATATTCACGTCGGTTAGATATCGGGTGTATGCCAGGCGGGGAGATGTCCCGCGAGACATCGCTGGGTTTCTGCCGTCCTCTCCAACGGAGGCCACTCGTTGCGGCCGGACCTCGCGACCTGCGGCATTTGCAGGGATTCTCCAGAGATTGGAGGTGCCCCTGAAGGTTCCAAGTGCAAAAACGATCTCTTTCCCATCGGGAGTCCACGCCGGTCCCGTCGTCCACTGTCCTTCGAAAGTAAGCCTTGCCGGTTCGCCCTGCGGCACAAGTTCACCGGAGAGCGGCAACACATAAATATCGCTGGCGCCCCAGGCAATCATCCGGACGAAAGCCAGAGTCCGGCCGTCCGGGGAAAGTGCGACGCCGCTGTCACTGGCTGTGCCAGGGGGGTGGGTCAGTTGCCGCATTTCCCCGGTATTCACGGATAAACAAAACAGTGCGGCACGCTCCGACGCAGACGGTTTGTTGGTAATGATGAGCCACTTGTTGTCGGCCGACCAGGCGACGTGGGGAGCCGGGAGTGTGCCGTACCAGGACTCAGAGCTTGTCTCCGCCAGTTTTCGTTCCGGACCGCCCAGCGCCGGGATCACAAAGAAACCTGTTTTGGCGTTGGGCAGATCGCGCACGAAAGCAATCCAGCGGCCATCCGGAGACCAGGCGGGGTCGTAGTCTTCGCCCGGATCACTGGTAATGCGAATCGGCGAGCCCGGCCCGATCAGCTTCACATAGATATCATCGTTATCCTGGCTTTCTCCATTCCAGACGAAAGCCACCTGGTTGCCGTCCGGTGAAAAGCTGGGATAAGCCTCATACCCGGCGTAGCTCGTGAGCGGAACGGCGATCATGGAGCGTTGTGTCACGCGGTCGGTCGGCCGGAGGTACCAAAAAACCACAGCTCCGATCGCGATGGCGGCGAGCAGTGCGCCAATCCAAACGGCGCGCCTCCGCAGCCTGGGTGCAGCGAGCGCCACGCCGGATAGCTTGCCGCTGTCCGACTCCTCTTTCAGTTCCTCGAGCGCAACCTTGAGGTCGGCCATGGTCTGGAAACGCCGCGCCGGATCCTTGCGCAGACACCTGGA
>JAFNAG010000691.1 GCA_017860135.1 Acidobacteriota bacterium | reverse complement strand
AGGGCAGGCTCGCCGAAGACTACCTGCGAAGTACAGTGCGGTGGCGAACAGTTCGTGGTTTGACCGGGCGCACAGTGCGGCGGGCTGCACCCGGGAGGATCATCACTGGTTCCCTGGCAGTGCGGTGGCGAGCAATTGGGAAAGTTACCCAGGGGCCCCCCGCAGTGAGGCGGTGAGCAGCCCGTGACCGTACTCATGAAATTCGGATCGGTCAATGCGACAGCCTGCTGCGAGATCGACTGGAGGCTCGCGCTCCACTGGCTGCTGCTGGCCCATCCCTGGCCCGTGTTCAGAAGGACCTCCAGCCTCGAGGGCGACGCGACGAGAAGGTCGGGGCGCAGATCCCCGTTGACATCGATTAATCTGACCCCCTGGTCCACGCCGTCGCTGTCGACGAAACTCACTGAAGCGGCTGCAAGCGAAGCGCTCCAGGAGCTACTGTAGTCAAACTGGCCTCGCCCGTTGCCCAGGTAGACGTCTTGCCCGTTTCCGATGACGTCCGCAAAACCGTCCCCATTCACGTCCATGACCTTAGCCCCTGTCTCGCGGCCGTCCGCATCGGCAAGGTCGAGCGGTAATGTCCCTGCCTTGATGGCTCCGGACCAGCCGAGCGGGCGAGTCCCGTACTCCAGGTCGCGCAGCGTCATCCGGGAGGAGTCGTCGGCGCCGACCAGCGTTACGCGGTTCAGCAGAGACTGGCCGTTGAGGGGACACTGCCGGTAGAAGAACTCGTACCTCCTTACGAGACTGTTGCCGGCCACGACCGAAATGCGCCGCAGGCGCAGAGTCCGCCGCTCCGCAACCGAGTTTGTAAAGACGCTCCTCGTGTCGGGCCGATCCTCGTATTCGAAGAGCACCTGGTTTGCGCCGGGATCCCGGGTAGGTGCGTAACCGGTGTAGCGGATCGCCGATGGGTAGAGAGACCCATCGACCTTCATCCAATAGAAGTTGATGGTATTACCGCTTCGGTCCTCCGCGCGTTCGAGCATCCATTCCTGACCATCGATGCGGGCTTCAGCGCTGATTCCGAAGAGGTGGAGCGATCCCTCGCCGTCACGCATCTCCCAGCCATCTCCCGAACGGCGGAATTCGCGATAGAGACTTTCCAGCCTGGCCCGGTAGACTCCATTTCCGGCGTGACGCAGCTCGCCGCCGGCACCCGCGAGGACATAGGCAAATGCGTCAGGATCGCCGACAGTCGGCGTCCCGTCCCCGCGCCAGCGTGCGACTTTCCCGATCTCAAGGTCCCAGCCGAATCCGACCATCCCCTGCCCGGCCATCGAGGAGTAATTCAGGGAAAGGTGAGGTTGAGCGTTTCGCCTCCCGGGGCTCACTTCGATGGGAATGCGATCAGAAACGGCCCCGACAGCGGGGGATACCTGGATGCTCCTCAACTCTCCCAGGGCCTTGGGAACAGGCGCCCGCTGCGAGGAATTGTGCCCCTCCTGAGCCGGAATCATGTTCACGGCGAGTACCGTCAACAGGGTCAGTATCGAGGCGAATCGCCAGCGGAGCCTGTGAAGTAAACTCTGCATTTGCTCGAATGATCTCAGCATGATCCGCCTCCATTGGATCTATCGAAGCCACTGATCCCGAGGCCGGTTAGGGGACTGGGCCAGCCGACCTGAAGCTACTTCGCTGCGGGTGGAAGACACAGAAAACATTACTTGGCAAGCCAAGGCTGCCGGGCAAAGGTGAGGGGGAGTTGTCAATCCCAAGACAGTCGCGGGGTACATCGGACCCTTCCGTCGACTGCGACGAGTATGCAGCGCAGTTTCTATTATTCGCCTCTCCCGGCAAGAAAAGTCAACGGAATTGCGGAGGGTGTCGATGGAATACAGGCCGGAATGGCTGTTTTGATGCCTACGTGACGCCGGACCTGGTCAGGCACAAATCAAATAGGCGTCGGTGCTGCCGCGCAAGATCGACCGAGTTAGTCCCTCCGCCGATCCCCATCCGACAGCACCATGCATTAGGTGCCTGGTTCTCCGATCGGTGGTATCTTGACCTCAGGTCCGGTGTGAGTCTTGACTGGTTCAGAATATCGAGACGACGGCGCAGGAGGCCGTGTCTTCGGGATGAAGAACCGACACGACGTTTTGTTAAGGAGCCGGCCAATGGCCAAGCGAACCTCACCGCGCGACTACCAGCGACTAGAAAACCTTGACATCTGCTTTCATAGGGCGACTTACCGCCCAGAGCTGGCGGCTTGTTTCGGCTTTGGGCAGGTACTAATCTGTCCCTCCCGAAAACTCGATCTGGCGTGATTCAGCACAGCTAGGCGAGTCGTTATCGACTACTGGGATTGCGGCATCGCGCAAACCGATTTGAAAGTAGCGCCTGGGAAAATGCGGATTGAGCGCCAAGGAGAGTCTCCGTGCATAGATCTCGCTTGCGAGACCGTTTGACCGGTGACAACAGACGGGCGATCAGGCTGCGCGCCTCTCGTAACGATGGTGAAGCCCGCCGACTCTGGGGATCTCGATGATGATGCCCTTGTCGGGTGGCTGGACTTCTCTGGTTTCTGGTGAATCCTTGTTCAGCGCTAGGTGACAGCGGGAATCGTGATAATAAAGGAAGAAAGATTTAAGCGTGCGGCGCAGGGAAGATTCGTTTATGACAACGATGTGATCGAGACATTCGCGCCGGACCGAGCCTATCAGGCGCTCAACATAAGGAGTCTGCCAGGGACTTCTGGGAGCGGTAGGGACTTCGGTGATGTGCAGGTTCGCGAGCTGTCGCCCGAAGGCGTCGCCATAGATGCAGTCACGGTCTCGGAGCAGGTAGCGAGGCGCGGTGTCCCACGGGAATGCCTGCGCGATCTGGGTCGCCGTCCACCCGGCAGTAGGATGCTCGGCGACGTTGAAGTGAAGGACGCGCCTGCGCTCATGAGCGAGAACCAGGAAGACAAACAGGAGCTTGAAGCCAACCGTCGGCACAACGAAGAAATCCACTGAAACCAACTGCCTCAAATGGTTCTCCAGGAACGTCCGCCAGGTCTGCGAAGGGGGCTTGCGACGTCTGACGATGTACTTGGAGACTGTTGATTGGGATACGTTAATGCCCAGCTTGAGGAGTTCGCCATGCACGCGGGGTGCTCCCCAGGTGGGATTAGAAAGGCACATTTTCCGGATGAGTTCTCTGATCTCCCGTCCAGTGTCAGGTCGGCCCGGATGACGGCTCTTCCAACGCCAATAAAGACGAAATCCCTGACGATGCCAGTGAATGACCGTC
>JAFNAG010000690.1 GCA_017860135.1 Acidobacteriota bacterium | reverse complement strand
TTTGAGTTGTTCATCGCCGACGACGGATCCGGACCGGAAGTCCATGATCTGGTGGAAGCCTTTTCGTCCCGCGCGCCGGTCCCGGTGCGGTACACGCGCCACGCGGATGAAGGGTTCCGCAGGAGCGCGATCCTCAACCGGGCCGTGCGCGAATCTGCCGCGCCTTACCTGGTCTTTGCGGACGCGGATTGCATACCGCACTCGAAGTTTGTGGAAGCGCACCGGACCTATCGAGCTCCCCGCAGCGTGCTCTGCGGGCGAAGAGTGCAGCTCAGTGAGCGGCTCTCGGCGCAACTGACTCGAGAGGACGTGCTTGCCGGCAGACTCGAACGCCTTGCCGCAGTCCGGATGCTGTATTCGTTATCGGGCGGCGGCGGTCATTGGGATGAAGGCCTGGTGATCCGGAATTCCACTCTTCACCGGTGGATCAACTGCAAAGAGCCCTATCTGCTCGGATCGAACTTTTCCCTGGATCGGTCGCTCTTCGAGGAAGTCAATGGCTTCAACGAGGATTTCGTCGGCTACGGCGGCGAAGACACAGAGCTCGAATACCGGTTGCGCCTGGCCGGCGCGCGCTTCGCCTGGGTGCGCCACCGTGCCATTCAGTACCACCTCTATCATGTTGCCCGCACGGGCAGACCCGCGAACGACGAAATCCTCCGGCAAACGCGAGCCATGGGTAAGGCGGCATGCACGAATGGTCTGCGGAAGGATCTCTGACGCGGGCGCTGGAGGTTGGGCGCTGGAGGTTGGGTGCTGGGTGTTGGGGGCTGGGTGATGGGGGGTGGGGATGGAGGAAGTGATTTATTAAATAGAGATGCAATCAGGGGGAGCGCCACTGCCGCGGGTTCGAAGGGTTTTTGTTTTTGCACGAGCAGGCAAATTTGATTCCGACTCCTGATTGCCGACTTCCGACTCCTGACTCCCGCTGCCAATGCGTCCGCATGGCAACGTACACCGGATTCCTCTATAGTAATGTCCATGGAATTCGATCGGTATACAAGCTGGGTGGAAGTCAGCAGGCGGGCGCTGACGAGCAACGTGGCGCGGTTCAAGTCCCGGCTCGGGCCGGATGTCAGGCTGGCGGCGGTCGTAAAGTCCAACGCTTACGGCCACGGTCTGGTGGAGGCGTCGCGCGTGATGCTCGAGGCCGGCGCCGACTGGCTGGCGGTGAATTCAGTCGAGGAGACCGCGCTTCTGCGCCACGCGGGAGTTCAGGCTCCGATCCTCTCGCTGGCTTATATTCCGCTGGCGTGCCTGGAAGAGGCGGTGGGCCACGACCTGCGCCTGACGGTTAGCAACCGCGAGACCGTCGACCGCCTGGGCGCCATTGCCGGCCGGATGAAACGCCCGGCGCGGGTCCACATCAAGGTGGAGACCGGTACGAACCGGCAGGGAGTGCGGGGCGAGGAGCTGCTCGCGCTGGCGCAGGCTGCCGCCAGGCATCCGTATCTCATGCTGGAAGGCTTGTCCACCCACTACGCCAACATCGAGGATGTCACCGAACACCAGTTCGCAGAGCTGACGGCGGCGGCGCTGCTGTTTCCCAATACGTTTTTCAACCTGGCGCGGGTCGGCATCGGCCTTTACGGTCTGTGGCCGTCCAAGGAGACCCGGATCAGTGCGCTGCAGGCCGGCATCGCCCTCAACGATCTCGAGCCGGCGCTGACCTGGAAGACCCGTGTCGCCCAGATCAAGACGGTCCCCGCCGGCGCCACCATCGGATATGGCTGCACCGACCTGGCCACGCAGGATACCCGGCTGGCCGTGCTCCCGGTAGGTTATTACGAAGGGTATGACCGTAAACTCTCCAGCGTCGGCTATGCGCTCATCCGCGGGCGGCGCGCGCCGGTGCGCGGCCGGGTCTGCATGAACATGATCATGGTGGATGTGACCAGCATACCTGCAGCGAAACTCGAAGATGAGGCGGTCCTGCTCGGCAGGCAGGGTGAGGATCTGATATCCGCTGAAACGCTCGCGGGCAGAATCGGCACGATCAACTACGAGGTGGTCGCCAGGATCAACCCGCTCCTTCCCAGAATCGTGGTTTAACCTTGGTTGCTAAAAGCCGCCACAGATTTCACAGATTTCACAGACTTTGAAGGCGGTGGACGCAAGCGAGCGATGGCTGTCCTGGATCGGTGGATCCGGTTATTCAAACGCGAGGCGCTTGGGATCGGCTTTGGCCGGGTCTTTGAGGTAGTGGCCGGTCCCGTTCGCGATGACTTCGGCGTATCTCGGCAGATTGGTGCAAACCAGCGGCCGGTCCGCGTGGTCGGCGCTCCACGTCTCGAATATGCTCAGTAACGTCGATGTATGCCTGCCCACACGGACATCGACCGGCCAGCCTTTCTCATCAATCTTCTCGAACAGGAGTCCGTGCTTTCCCGCTTTGACGACAAACTCGTCCCGGCCGGTCAGGAGCAGTTCGCGGTCGGTGCGGCCGCGGGTGGCGTCCAGGAAAGGCTCCGGGGCCTCCAGGAGCAGGGAAGCCGCCTGCGAGTAATCCCCCACTTCCCGGTGTGAAAGGCCGCGGAGATTCTTGGGCGAGTATTCCGTCCCGATATTGAAGCCTTCGGTGTCGCTGATGACCATGGAGACCATGGTCGCCAGTTCCCGGCCCTTTTCATGCGCCACGATCGTGCTGATGACGGGGTACTGCAGTTCCGCCTCGTGCAGGTCGATCAGGACGTCCACCTTTTCATTCCGGATCACCTCCATGAGGGCATAGGTGGTCCGTTCCGTGAGCGAACCGTCGGGCCTTCCGGGCCACGTTCGGTTCAGGTTGCGGATGTCGACATAAGCGAGATACTGGCGGCTCGGGTAATGGATGTACACCTCCGGGTCGGGCCACTGGTCCAGAGGATTGGACCACCGGTCCCCCATGCGGAACTTCTGGCCGCCCCAGGCGGTGGGGATGGTAAAGTCGGGCGGGTAGGCGCCGCTGACGCGCGTTACCGTCGTGGCGCTCCGGTTCGCGCTCAGCGCCAGGATGAGCCGGCCCTTCTCCAAAACGGCGTTTTCCGCGATGATCCATGTTGCCAGCCTGCCGGCAGGCTCTTCCGCATGCGTTCCACCCAGGATCATCATGGTGGCGCCGGGCTCTTTGCCTTCCAGGACATACAGATTGCAGTCGTTTACCGTGCCGCGCACCCCTGCAAAATACTCCCCGAGCGTGTTGACGCGAGTGACGCCGGGCCCCAGCACGACCGGCTCCTTCAGGTTCCGGCTCCGGTAGAAATCGATTCCGGAGGCCGCCAGGAGCAGGAATCCCAGCGCGCCGATGACGATCTTGCGGAGGCAGGTTTGCTTGTCCATAGGCGCCTCACTTCAGCATGAAGAGTCGAAGCAGGAAGGGGATCAGGACGACGACATACAGCGCGTCCTTCTCCCAGCTCTTCGACTTGATCAGGCTGTACAGGAGTACGGCCGAAACAAAACCCACGAGCGCGTAGTAGATGACCGCGATGACACTCGCAAGCATGCCCAACATCGATGATCACCTCAGCAAAAATGGGGACCACGAAATACACGAAGCACATGAAATGTTTTCCTGCATTTCGCGTGTTTCGTCGTTCTCAGCCTTGTGTGCATTCATCCCTCTACCATCCCAGACTCCGCAGGAATGCGAATGCGGCCATCCGCGCGCTGCGCCGCTACAAGCCGGTGAGAAACGACAGTTTCGCGCTGTAGATCACCATCAGGGTTCCGATGACCATGATGATCACGGCAGGCGCTATGCACTGTTTGAGAAACTTTCCATACGAATCGCGATAGCCTGCCACTTCCACTGTCAACCGGCCGATGATCGCGGTGGGGGGCAGGGCGTCGCCCAGCGGCCAGATCACGCTCATGCCGGCCAGCGCGACGATCGGATTCAGGCCGATGGTGTTGAACAGCAGGACCAGCGGCACGCCGAGCACCGGCGCGGCCGCGTACATCAG
>JAFNAG010000271.1 GCA_017860135.1 Acidobacteriota bacterium | reverse complement strand
GCCCGCTTGTGGTGTCCGACCTGCCGCAAAGACCTTTTATTGCCCTATAGTTGCCGCCGAAGGTGCTTCTGTCCCTCATGCCACCAGAAACGCGCCCTGCTCTTTGCCGAGCACATCGACGAAGAGGTTTTGCGCGATCTCCCGGTCCGCCAGTACGTCGTGACCATCCCCAAAATGCTGAAGCGCCAGGGCCCGGCGGAAAGATGGACTTCCTCAGGCGCCTTCCTGCTTTCGTCCTGATCCATGGCGGAAATCGGCACCATGTCAAAGGAAAAGATGACATAGGCTTTGGGCTTATATCTGGCGGCTGCCTCCAGAGATTCGGGGGACCAGGCCATTCCGCGCCGCAGCAGGTCTTCCTTGACGATCGCCTCGACGGGCACGTCGTCATAACGCTGCGCGAGCTGCTCCACCAGATGCAGGGGCGAAATCCCGTTTTCGACAGTCTGTGGCATTCCCATAATTTACCAAATCAACCTCTCCCACTGAAATCCTCATTCTGGCGAACCTGCCTGTTTGACAGGAGCTTGACCGTTTCCTGACCGGAACTTGATGCCCGAGTTATATAATCAAAAACCACCTGAGAGATGGGATGGTATCAACATGAAACCGTTCCCTCCTTGGAAGCATCCTGCAGGATACATGACCTTTGCGCTTCTGGCAGTCGCCGGAGTCTGCGTCGTCGCCCTGGTGTGGATGGGTGTGCGTCTGGTCCGGCAGGACCGCGCACTCGAAGCCCAGCAGCTCGAAGAGCGACGGGAGGCTGCCGCGGACAGAGTTGTTGCCGCGCTCGAACAACTTCTCGCGGCCGAAGAGCAGAGGCTGGCCGAAACGGAAATTTCGGATTTCAGTCCCGCAGAGAAAGACGCTCTCCTCTTCGTTGCCGGTTCCGGACAGATCCGCGTCTGGCCGGAAAACGCTCTTCCATACTACCCGGTGATGCCGGCCGGCAGGGAAGCGCCGCCGCGGCTATATGCAGCTGCCGAAAGCGCCGAATTTCTGGACCGCGATCATGAACGTGCCCTCAGCCTCCTGCGCGCTCTTTTGCAAACCAAGGATCCTGCCGTGAGGGCTGGCGCGCACCTCAGGCTGGCACGAAACCTCAGGAAAGCAGGCCGCCGCGAAGCCTCGCTTGACATTTATGGCGAGATGATAAAACTCTCCACGCCGGGAATCTCCATATCGGGCGTACCTGCAGACCTGGTGGCGCGTCGCGCTCGTTGTGTTCTGCTCGAGGAACTGGCGCGGCCGGAACAGTTGCAGGAGGAAGCCGAAGACCTGGATGAGGGCTTGAAATCGGGAAAGTGGCGGCTCGATCGCGAGTCTTACCTCTATTACAGCGGTCAGGTCGCACAATGGATCCAGCCACCGTCTGAACCCGAACTCACCCGGCATGCACTCGCGGAAGCCGTTGCATGGCTCTGGCAGAACCGGCAATCCGCTCGCGACACCGAACCGGAAGCTGCCGGGCGCAAATCCCTGAATCTGGACGGCACGTCCATCACTGTTCTGTGGCGAGGATCGGGCGCACGACTCTCCGCGATCGCCGCCGGCCCCGGCTACCAGAAAACCCAATGGTTCGATCCGTTGCTCCAGAGGCCTGATCTTGCTGGCGTGCGATTCAGCCTGCTGAACTCGGATAACACTCTCGCTTACGGAAATCAGCCTGCATCCGGCCCGAAGGCCACGCGGGCCGCTTTCGCCACCGGACTGCCTTGGGATGTAGTTCTTGTGAATTCCAACCTCGAGGCCGAGTTGGGGGAGTTCACCCAGAGACGACAGTTCATGATGGCGGGCCTGGCTATCCTGGCCTTGCTGGTGATCGCAGCCAGCTGTCTCATCGCCCGCGCGGTTCGCCGCGAGATGGCTGCGGCGCAGCTCCAGTCTGATTTTGTCTCGGCCGTGTCCCACGAGTTCAGGACGCCGCTCACTTCCATGCGCCAGTTCACCGAGATGCTGGTGGAAGACGACAATCTGCCTGCGGGAAAGCGCCGTGCGTTTTACACAGTCCAGGAACGCGCCACACGCCGGCTCTCGCGGCTGGTGGAATCGCTGCTCGATTTTGGCCGCATGGAAGCCGGCGCCCGCCCATACCGTCTCGAGCCGCTCGATGCCGGGCAGTTAGTACGCAGTGTGGTGGATGAGTTCCGTGAAGAAACGACCTCAGAGGGCTTTGCGCTCGAGTGCACCGTTCCCGAGGAGCCTTCCGTCGTAAAGGGGGACCAGGAGGCGCTCGCGCAGGCAGTGTGGAACCTGCTCGACAACGCGGTCAAATACTCCGGCGACAGCCGCGCCGTGCGCATCGAAGTCGAAGCCGGAAGCCGTGTAGCGATCCGCGTCCGCGACCGGGGATTCGGCATCCCGCCGTCGGAGCGGGAGCAGATCCTGCGGAAGTTCACGCGCGGCTCCGCCGCCAAAGCGCATGGCATCAAGGGGACCGGGATCGGCCTGGCCATGGTCAAGCACATCGTGATTGCACATGGTGGGCGGGTCCTGATCGAGAGCGAGGCCGGCCAAGGCAGCACCTTCACGATCGAACTTCCCAAGGGAGGTTGAACTCATGCCCCGCATTCTGATTGTTGAAGATGACCGTGACATTGCCCTTGGCCTCGAAGAGGACCTCGGGCGCCACGGCTGTATGGTGGCAACCGTCGGCGACGGCGAGAAGGCAATTCAGAGGGGCAAGGAGGATGCCTGGGACCTGATCATTCTTGACCTGATGCTGCCGCGCAAGGATGGATTCGAGGTCTGCCAGCAGCTGCGCCTCGCCGGCGTGAAAACACCGATCATCATGCTGACCGCCAAGACGCACGAAGCCGAGAAGGTTATGGGACTGGAAATGGGGGCGGATGATTACATGACCAAGCCTTTCAGCCCGCGCGAACTGCGCGCCCGGATCCACGCGGTGCTGCGGCGGGTTTCGGAAGAGTCAAGAGGAACTTATCGATTCGGCGATTGCGAGGTCGATTTCGACCGGGGTGAAGTGCGCCGTGCCGGGACGCCTGTCGACGTCAGCGCCCTGGAATTCCGGCTCCTGGCGGCCTTTATTCACAACCGCGGCCGGGTGCTCAGTCGCGATCAACTGATCGACGCCGCCTGGGGCCGCGACACTTTCGTGACGGACCGGGTGATCGACACCCACGTCTGGAATCTGCGCAAGAAGATCGAGCCGGCACCGGCGAAGCCCTCCTACATCCACAGCGTGCGCGGCATGGGATACCGCTTCGACGGCTAGCGGACTTGACAGAGTCTGGACACGGCCTGGACTTGACCTTGACGACAAGCCTCTATGCTAGCGGCAGGAGGTAAGGTCCAATGAAAAATATACTGGCAGCGATCGTTTCAACAGCATTCCTGGGCGCGTTGTTTTCAGTCGCAATCGCCCGACAGTCTCAAGATCCCGGGGTATTGCTCCGGGCGGCCATTGAAAAAGAAGAAGTCGACGGCGATCTGCAGAAAGCCATCGAAATGTACAAACAAATCATCGCGAAATACGGTAAAGATCATGCCGTGGCAGCGAAAGCGCAGCTGCGCATCGGGACGTGCCTGGAAAAACTGGGCCTGCGCGAGGCGCAGAATGCCTATCAAAAAGTCATCGACAATTATCCCGGTCAGCTCGAGGAAGTTGCCGCCGCAAAGGAATGCATCTCCCGGCTGTCCAAGGTGTCGGCAACGGCTCCCGAGAAACCGAAATTCAGGAAAATCCAAATCACCGCGAATCCGGGTAATGGTGTGCTATCTCCTGATGGAAAGAGGTTGGCCTTCGCATCTGAGGGAAGCATCTGGGTGGTGCCCATCCCGGGAAATGTCGACCCAAATATCGCCGGTATCCCCGTCAGGCTGACCGAGCCGGTGGGGGCAACGAACACGCGAAATACCCTCGCCTGGTCAGGCGACGGCAGATGGATCGCTTTCAATACGTCTCTGTCCGCCCCGAGTGATTCAAACAGTATCTTTGTTGTGGCGTCGACGGGGGGAGAAATCAAGAAAATAGCCGTTCAACCCGTTGGCAATGCTTTTGACCGCCGACTGAGTCTCTCGCCCGACGGAAAGACGCTGGCTTTTAGTGATGAGAGAGGCACCTACACCCTTTCGGTGAATGGAGGGGGAGAAAAACGCGTGATTGACAAAGGTTGGGGAGATGCCGTCTTTTCCCCTGACGGAACGAGGTTGGCTTACGTAATCACGTCCAATAAGGGAGATGGATTTGAATCCGGTATCTGGGTGGTCGATTCGCTTGGCGGCACGCCCCTCAAGCTGCGCACGGTGCCCGGTATCGTAAAAGGCCCGACATGGTCGCCGGATGGGAACATGATCGCCTTTATCAGCGATCCCCTGGCGCCTCAGTCGAACGACAACAAAATCTGCATTGCCCCTGCGAACGAATCCCTCCCCGGATCGACCAATGTTCTTGAAATAGACGCGCCCTTGGAGCCGAGTTTCATACCAGCGGGTTGGACGTCGCAAAACACAATCGGCCTGCTTCTCGGGAATTCCCCCTTCGATGCGATCTACACCGTGCCTTCAACTGGAGGCAGGGCCTCCCAAGTCAGCCCTGCCGGCCAAACCGTCAGTCATCCCAAATGGTCACCGGATGGAAAGCGCATATTCTTCAGGGGCTACGGCATTTTTTCAATTCCATCCGACGGCGGTCCGGTAGCGAGCCTCCTAACCTTTCGCAAATGGGAGGATCTTTACGAGGCGACGGCCGGTGGAGGCAATGATGTGTCACCCGACGGGAAGAAGCTTGTTTTTTCCGGTGCCAGGAATATAGGCAAGACGGGTAATAAGGATTTCCGCGTAGAAGTCAACATCTACACCATCCCTGTCGAGGGAGGGCAACCAGTGCAAATCACGGCTTTCCCCTGGGATCCCCAGCATCGGTGGGCGGGTCAGGCCCGCTTCCCATGCTGGTCTCACGACGGAAAACAGATAGCTTTTATCCGCGACCACATAAACGCAAAAGGCGAAGGGGTCATTGACATTTTTGCCGTCCCTGCCACAGGAGGGGCGATCCGGCAGATCACTTCAGAGTCGCACCGGACGGCATGGGCCGGCATCGACTGGTCTCCAGACGGTCGCCACATCGCATATTTTTCTCAAGATAAAACCGTCAATATCCTCCCGGTTGATGGGGGAGTCGCGAAGATCTTGGCGAAGGTTGAAAATCTCAATGGTCATATGGAGCTGTCGTGGTCCCCTGATGGGAAGGAGATCGCGTTTTCCGACAAGGGGAAAATCTACGCGGTTTCGACCGACGCAGGCCAGCCTCTCGAGGTGAAAACTGGGCTGGAAACAGAGGCACACAACCTCGCCTGGTCGCCTGACGGGAAAACGATCGCCTTCGCGGCAACCAGGCGCGAGCCTCTCGAACTTTGGCTGATGGAGGATTTCCTCCATCTTGTCAAAAACAAAAAATAGAGAAGATGGTGCGGATTTTTCAGGTTTCAGTTGTGGGAGTGGGCGTCGAATCAAAGCGCCGTGAAAAAGGAAGGACAGTCACCTGGACTGTCCCCCTGAGACAGAGAAAACGGGGACAGAAATGCCAAGCGCCCTGGCTTAAAGCTTTTGAGCGCCGGGAAGTCTGCCGAGGCCCTGGTCGAAGGTACCGAGGGGAGTGTGGCCGGCTTTGCGGGCGATTTCCAGCAGGAGGCAGTCGGAAAATCCGAGCGCGGGCTTTTTGCGGAAATGTTCAAGGGCGGCAGTTACGACTTCAGATCCCTCGAGGGTCAGATCCTTGTGATAGAGGAGCATTTCCACCATTTTGGCGATTTCCGGCGGCTCCAGATGGTAAACTGCGGAAAGAACCCAGGTGGCCTCGGCAAGCACCAGGTACGACACCCACGCTCCATTGGCTACAAACGCTTCCGCGGCAGTTACCTGTCCGGGATCGTCACGGGTAATCAGCCGCACGAGCACGTTAGTGTCAATGGCGCGCATGCCGCTTCCTTGTGTACCGCCGAACGCCTTCTTTCATCGCAGCGACACTCCGAAATGCGGGAGCTTTGCCCGCAAACAGCGCCTGGTGGATCTCTTGGGATGAGAACCTGCCGGCGCGGCGCACTATGACCATCTCGCCCTGTTCCTCCCATTCAAGGACAGAACCCGGACCGATGCCAAGCTTGCGGCGCACTTCGGCCGGCACCGATATCTGTCCCTGGGCAGTCACTTTCGAATGTGCGATTGTCATACTGGCATATTACCATGGTAATGCATTAATGGCAAGAATGGCGGAGTCCCATCACGCCACAGCGGATAGCTGAATTCTGCAGATCTGGTGCTTGTTTTTGAGGCCCTGCAAAGGCTGCGGGGAAGTGCGGTCGACAGATAACCTGCTCCCTTCCGGCACACAGCAGCTGAAAATCGGGTTTCAGCGGAGACAATGAACGGCCGCCGGCTTTATCGTGATCCGATTCATTCCTTGACTACTTCACGGAGAGTGATGCACGCAAGTCCATATCCCATGCAAAATCCATTCTTGACTTCTGCAGGGCCCAGATTCGTCGACCGTGAGAAGGTACTGACGCTCGCGCGGGAAACGGCGCGCCGCATTGGCCTATTTCAGCATACAAAACGCCCGCAGCCAGCAGGAACCCGCAGAAAATAGGCTTCAGGAAGAGGAGGAAAGGCTGGCAGCAGAGCTCCGCGCATTCGTCCAGGCCGAACTGCAGCGGGTCGCAACCGGATTTTTTGCCGCTCGTCATGCTGACTGCGAAATGCCAGGAGACCGACAAAGTCGCCGGGCTGGATCTGGGAGCCGACGATTACGTAACC
>JAFNAG010000689.1 GCA_017860135.1 Acidobacteriota bacterium | reverse complement strand
AGCAGGCTGTTCCGCTCCCGCCGGATGTGGTGCTGGCCAACACTTTGTATTATCCGCACCTCGTGTGGGATTTTGCCGTCCGCAAGCTTATGTCAAAGACCTACCAGATCTTTGACGGGCGCGACGCCCGGGTTCAGGAGACCATATATACTAAGGTCGGCAACGAGACCATCCGGCGCGCCGGCAAGACCTTTGAAACCATCGTTCTCGACGTCTTGAACAAATGGAACGGCATGAAATCGAAGCTCTGGCTGGATCCGGCGACCGGAATCGCCGTTCAAGCCCAACAGCCAAACCGGTTTTACTACCTGGCCGACGCATCGGTGGTCGGAACTCTCCAGACAGCGAACCTGGACACAAACTTCTTCGCCAAGACCAACATCTCCATTCCAAATGCCAGAGAGATTTCCTACATGAAAGTCCGCGCCATTATCGAGCCCACCGGCCTGTGGGTGTCGCCGGAGGCGCTCAGTGTAGAAGGTCAGCGGTTCGCCGGCACCGTCAAGGAGAACCTCATCGAAGGCGAGTTTGAGGTCGAGCACCGCCGGTACGACGGTTCGAAGGCGCCGCGGTTCCCGCACGATTTCAGCCGGGACCCTGCGCTGAAGGAGTACCTCGAGGCATCCGATTTGATTCAATCGGACGATCCGGTCCTGGTGGAGAAGGCACGGGAAATCACCAAGGGATCCAGTGATTCCTGGGAAGCGGCGCGCCGCTTAAGCCAATGGGTTGCAGAAAACATCGAGGGCGCGATTCCCGGCGGCGGCACGGCCCGGGGTGTGTACGACTCGCGCAGCGGCGAATGCGGCGGTCACTCGTTCCTGATGACGGCGTTCTGCCGGGCAGTCGGGATTCCCGCGCGCGTGGTCTGGGGGTGCCTGCATCTGCCGGAGCGCGGAGGAATTTTCGGCCAGCATGGTTGGAACGAGATCTTTATGGGCGAGGCTGGCTGGATCCCCGTCGATACGACAGCCAGGGAAATCGACTACGTCGATTCGGGACACATCCGCATCGGGATTCACCAGTCCACTACTACGGCGCTGAATGCGCGCAAGATAGAGATCCTCGATTACCGGATCGGCTCGGGCGGTCCGGCCGACCCGAAGACCTCAACCGAAGCGAAATATGCGAGGTACCTGGGAGAATACGCGCACAGCAGCCGGGGCAAGGTGCAGGTTATCGTAAAGGAGGGATCCCTTGTTTTGGACATCCCCGGGAAGCTCGCCCTTGCGCTGAATGATCCCGATGAAAAGGGAATCTGGCAAAGCAAGCTCACCGACCGCGCGTATGTCACCTTCGGGGAGGCAGATTCGGGCGCGATCGCCGAAGCTCGCATCCACGAGATCCTGCCCATGCGCCGCACCGGACCGCTCGACACGCAACCCGCGGACGTGCCTGCCGAGCTCAGAGCTTATCCCGGCAAATACCTGCTGATGCAAGCGCAGGCCGAGTTCCTGGTTCAATGTGAAGGCGGAGTCCTGCTCCTGAATAACCTGGCGGCGAAGCGGATCACCCGGCTGAAGCCTCAGGGCGATCCGGGCCGCTGGCAGGACGAGTCCGGAAATCTGTCCATCCGGTTCGCGTTGGACGGCAAGGGAGATGTCGAGTCGCTGGTCATGGGGACGATCACCCGTTTTAAGAGGTAAGCCGGATTCGGATCGGTAGCCGGGAATAGGAGGTATCATGAATTGCACATTTCTTGCGGCATCCATCGTCGCCATAGCCGTGACATGGCATATCGTGGCAACCATGATGATCTATGAGGCGTTGCGAAAGATGGGTCTCAAAGTCAGCTTCATCTTCTTGCGCCTGATGGCTCCGAAATACGCATCGCAATACCGGGAGACCACCCGGAAGGAGACAGGCGAAACCGGTCCGCTCTTCTATCACTGGATTGTCTCCATCAACACGGCATGGGTCGCAGCGATCCTGCTCATCCTGGACCAGATCAGCCGTGGGCGTTCCTGAGTAGGCCGCGCCCGGTGCCATGCACAAAAACGTCGTTCGGCGCCGAATTTAGGATAGGTTTTCCGACTTTTGCCCCTGCGCCGGCGTATTCAGGGCATGAGCGCTTTAGCAGGGATCCTGACATTTTCTGGCTTCTTCTCGGCGCAGATTGAGAGGCAGCTCCCAATGGCGACAGACACGGAAGCGGATGAAAGAATCCTGATCCTGCAAGCTCGCCGTGGCAGTCGTGACGCCATCGCCGCTCTCGTGGCGCGCTACTCGCACGGCCTGTTCCGCTATCTTCTTAGCCTTTCAGGTGATCCCGCGCTCGCGGAAGATCTTCTGCAGGACACATGGCGGCGAATCCCGCTGAAGAAGTGCCGGATCCGAACCCTTCCGTACTGGAAAAACTGGCCGAGGCCGATCTGGCACAGTTTGTCATGAAGGCCATGAAATCCCTTCCGGCTGCGTTCCGGGAGGTGCTGACACTGCGCTTCGAGCAGGAATTGGATATTGGAGCCATCGCCCGCATTTTGCGGCTCCCTGCCTCCGCGGTGAAGGATCGCCTTTACCGCGGCCTGGATCAATTGCGATTGCGGACGGAAAGGCTGGCAAAGCATGGATGAACATGATGCGGTGAGATCCCTGCTGGCGGGCTTTATCGCCGGAGCTCTGCAGGCTGACGACAGCGAGCGGGTGCGGCGCCATCTGGACGGCTGCGCCGACTGCGCACAGAATGCCGCCGTCCTGCAACGGCTCGTCCAGATGGTGCAACGCCTGCCCGGGGATGTCCCCGGCCCGGCATGCCTGGCTCGGATAACCGCTGTGGCAAAAGCACACCGCGCGAAAGTGCTCGAGAGCAGGCGACAGGCCGGTCTGACCGTAGCGGTCGCTCTGCTCGGCTGGGTGATGGCTGCTATGACGCTGCCGCTGTGGCAGTGGCTAGCCGGGGTGATGCGCGTATGGAGCGGCTGGAAGATACCTGCGGATCCCCTTGCCGCATTCGCCCTGGGAGCTCTGCTCAGCTGCCTGTTCTTGCCCGGTATATGGGCAATGTTGGAACGAGTTCGCGTCGCCTGCAAGTGGGAGGTACGACAATGAGAGAGATGCCGGTTTCAGAGAAAACAACGGCGCGAGAGGACTTGCGGATGGTTCAACCAGCTGCATGGATTCTAATGGGGATCTGGCTGTTGATATGGGTGACATTGCTGATCCCTGCAATCCTGCGGAAGTCACCCAATCCAGCTTTTGTCCCCCTGGTACTCACGGTCCCTGCGGTGGCTTTCTGCTTTTACATTTTCATGGTGTTCTGGGTGAACGCCGACGCGAAGCGCCGGCGCATGAATACGTTCCAGTGGACGCTCATTGCGGCTCTGGTACCTTATGGAGTCGGCTTTATCATCTATCTTGTCTCGCGGCTGCCTATGCCCAAGCCCTGTTCTGCCTGCGGGGCTGTGGAATTCACCTCATACCTGTTCTGCCCTTCGTGCGGTGGCAGGCGAAATCCGCAATGCCCCGCCTGCGGGAAGCCGGTCGAGGCTGGATGGAGAGCCTGCGCCCACTGCGGCAAGATGCTTTCACCTTCAGCCGCCGGCAGTCCGGATTAGCAAGAGTATTACCGGCGGGAAACCCTGCGCCCTGGTTCGGGCAATCCGGAAGGAAAGGCCGGAGATCCCCTCGCCCTTTCGAGCGGAGAACGGACTTGACATTCTGTCGCAGCACTTCATCCGCGATTCCCGACAGC
>JAFNAG010000688.1 GCA_017860135.1 Acidobacteriota bacterium | reverse complement strand
GGATGCTGACCTTGTTGAACGGCTTGACGGCAAAGACGCGCTCAGCCGCCTCGATGATCACGGCCTGACGCGCAAGTTTTGCCTCGCTTATAACGTGGGAGAACGTTTTCCTCTGTATCATCGCGGGTCTTCTATACCACAGTCCAGATCAAAAAACACTTGATTATGCAACCACTGGTTTGTATAGTGACCAGCGGTTACATGCTGTCCTGCAAATTCAAGCGAGGAGGTCCTTATGTCGTTTTCGGATAGAAACAACCCTTACAGCTTCAACGAATTCCTGGCGTGGCGCCAAAGTGTCGACTTCTACGGCGACGACCCGTTCATTCAAAAAGTGGTGCGCCATTTTGCCGGCGACGACTGGCAGCAGGTCGATGCCGAGGCGCGCGCCGTTTCCCGAAAGGCCTCGTTTCGCTGGCGGGACATGGCCGACCGGATCGCCCTGCCGGAACGCCGCCCCTTCATGCAGCACTACGACGGCCACCACAACCGCATCGACCGCATCTGCCGTCCGCACGATACGGAAATCATGGAGAAGGAAATTTTCTCGGAAGCCTTCTTTTCGGACAAGACACCGCCGTGGGTGAAACTCATCAAGATGTTTATTATATACCAGAATGGCGAGGCCTGCGTGGCCTGCCCCGTCACGTGCACGGAAGGCCTGGTGAAGCTCCTGGAACAATACGCCGATACGCCCGAGACCCGGGAAATCCTCCGCCACTGCAAGGAGGGCATCGACGGAAACTTTGCCATTGGCGCGCAGTACCTGTCGGAGATCCAGGGCGGGTCGGATGTGCCGGCCAACGTACTGGAGGCCGTCAACGAAAACGGCACATGGAGGCTTTACGGGACGAAGTTCTTCTGCTCCGCCACGCATGCGGACTACGCCGTGGCGACGGCCAAGCCCGCGGGCTCGGAAGATGTCGCCCTGTTTGTCGTGCCGTCGTGGCTACCGGGCAACAAGGAGAAGGAAATCCGCAACGGCTACACCATCGACCGGATCAAGTGGAAGCTGGGCACGAGCGAACTGACCACTGCCGAACTCACCTACAACGGCGCGGTGGCCTACCCGGCGGGGCCGCTGAATAAAGGCGTCGCCAATGTCGTCGGCATCGTGCTGACCTATTCGCGTCTGACCGTGGGCCTTTCCGCCGCCGCGTTCATGTGGCGGGCCGTGCGCGAGGCAAAGCAGTATGTCACTTTCCGGGATGCCTTCGGCCTCAAGCTGGACCAATTCCCCATGGTGGCCGTCCAGGTGGCCAGGATCGACCACGCGACCCGCCGGACAATCGCGGGCGCTTTCAAGCTCTACCGCGATTTCCTCAATCTGGAAGGGGGCCTCAAAGGGAGCCAGACGGCCGACGAGCCGATGCCGGCGCGCCGGCACCGTTTCAATATCCGGGAACTCATCATGCTGCAAAAGATCGCCGCTTCCTGGGACTGCACCGATGTGATCCGCGAAGCCATGTCGCTCTTCGGCGGTCACGGCGTGATGGAGGATTTCTCGTGCCTGCCGCGCCTGTACCGGGATTCAGCCATCAATGAACTGTGGGAAGGCCCCCGCAACGTCCTGCTGGCGCAGATCCACCGCGACCTGCAACAGGCGGCCAAATGGTATAAGCCCGAGGAATTTGTCGCCGGGGTCCTCGAGGGGCTGGACGAAGCGCAGGTGAAGGAGATGGCCGAGGAGATCAAGGCGCTGGTCGCGCATCGGAACCTCTTCTCAATGGATGAAGCCACCCTCGATGCCTGCCGCCGCTGGGACGCCTTCTGCCACAGGTTCTTCCACGCCTACCAGGACCTCGCCCTGCGCGAGGTGGAAGAGGCTGTTTATTGACAACGTCATCTGGCGAACGCCTGCAACCGCAAAAGGTTCTGCAGGCGTTTCGCCGTCTTATCCTGATCAGAACTGGAGTTTCAACCAACCGCCTGCTGAAAATAAAGTTTGGAAAGGGGAAACGGGATGGGGATCAAGACAAGCAAAGAATATCTCGCAAGCCTGGAAATGCAGAAACCGGAGGTCTTCATCGGCGGTGAAAAGGTCCACAATGTAGTCAAAAGCAAGTATTTCAAGACCCCCCTTGAGGAGATGTGCAAATTCTACGACTGGGCAAGCGATCCTGAAAAAGAGAAGGACTTTGTTTTCTGGTCGCCGGAAATTGACGAGAAAGTGAGCTTCTGGACCCATCTGCGCCGGACCCCCGAGGATGTGAGAAAACTCATAACAACGATAAAAATGAACAATGCCCGCCATTTCTGTTCCATGTGCATGATCACGGGCCTCAACGTGTCACGAAAACCTGAAGAGCTTCTTCCGGGAACTGCAGAGGAAAGACCTTCGCTACTGCATGGGCGTGATGGACCCCAAGGGGGACCGCTCCCTGCCGCCAAGCCGCCAGACGGACCCGGACCTCTACCTGCGGGTGGTGGACAAGAATAAGGACGGGATAATAGTGAACGGCGCCAAGGTGCACACCTCCGACGCGCCAGTCACGCATTTTATCTTTACCAGCCCCTCGGGCCTGCTCCGGGAGGAAGATAAAGACTATGCAGTGTCCTTTGCCGCCCCGATAGATGCAAAGGGGCTCAAATTTATCACTAGGCCTGCCCCGGGTCCCCTGGAGCCCAGGGAAATGGAAAGCCCCGTCAGTTCCCGCATCGGGTTCGTCGAAAGCATCTCAGTTTTTGACCACGTCTTTATTCCCTGGGAGCGGGTATTCATGTGCGGTGAATGGGAGTTCACGGACAACTTCATGCGCTACTTTTCCCCCTACGTGCGGATCTGCAAGGGGGCATGCACTTCGGCAAGAACAGATATAGTGGCCGGGGCGGCCGCCCTCATCGCCGATTACAACGGCGCCGGCAGGGCAAGCCACATAAGAAGCAAGTTAACAGACATGATGATCTCTTCGGAAATAGGCTGGGGCTG
>JAFNAG010000270.1 GCA_017860135.1 Acidobacteriota bacterium | reverse complement strand
GCGGTGACTGATGTGCTCTGCAATGGCCTTTATCAAGAGCGGCGGGACGCTGTTCGCGACCCGGACCCCCACGCGGTTGCCAACTTCTCGGATCGCCGTTTCTCGGGAGCGTGCCAGTTCTCGATCGCCACGCACACCGACAAGTTGTGCGGATTCAGCTGCTTGGAGCTGGGCCAGCCGGTTATGGTCAGGACCGATTCAGGTGTTTGAGATTGTGGTGAAAATCACCGGCAGACAGAGTCTCCGCGGTTGAGACGCTATCGTGCACTCCGGCATCATCGAGAAACACCGCTGCGGAGGGATGCGTGTTTGTCCCGATTGGGCCCGATTGACTCGCGGTGATCCACAGCGATTTCTACGTCCCGACAGCCGACGGCCAGCCATCGTCGCCGAAGTAGAGGACCCAAGTGTGCGGAGCGTGGCTACGCAGGATTCGTTCTTTCGGATAAAGCCGCCGTCGGCACTGATCCGGTCTCTGTTGTATCCACGATTCGTACCCTCCTTGACGCCTAGGTCCAGCGTCCCCGTCGACATTGGCGTTTCTTCGGAGTATCATCGATCCACTCTGGCTTTCGATAAGCTCGTTGGACGAATCTAGTCGGAAGGTGATCGGCCGTGTAAATGGGGCTCGACTGAAAATGTCTTCCGACACCCTGTTCGAGTCTAGACTACCCGCAGCCTCAAACGTCGCTGATTCAGAACCATCTGATCGCTCCGGAAGTGAACTCCATCGGTGTGCCGGCCTGCAAGTTGCTCCGGGAGGTCCTAATATGCGCAATATATTGTTTCGTCCTGGGTCAAACCGGCTAAACGCTTTTCTAGCTGTGCTGCTATCAGCCTTTGCTTCTCATCCCGCGCCCGCGCTGGCAGAAATTCCGCAGTCGGAGCGGGAGGCGCTGATCGCGATCTATAACAGCATGGGGGGGCCTGGCTGGAGCAATAAGACGGGCTGGTTGGATCCCGCAGGAAGCGAGTGCCATTGGTATGGAGTGACCTGTGACGCGGCCCAGACAACTGTGCTTGGGCTGGACCTGTCGGATAACAACCTGAATGGCGCCATTCCGGCCGGCATCGCAAATCTGGTGAGTCTGCAGCTCCTTCATCTATCATCACCGGCGTTGACAGGCAGCCTTCCGCCTGAACTTGGGGCTTTGAAGCAGTTGCGGTCGCTCCGTTTGGAAGCCAGCCCGGGCGTTGGCCATGTTGGGCTAAACGGCAATATACCCGCCGAACTGGGCAATCTGAGGAATCTCGAGACTCTCGTGCTTTCCGGGAATGGACTAGACAGCATTCCGCCCGCTCTGGGAAATCTGTCCAACCTGAGGGATCTTTTTTTGTCCAGCAACAAACTGAGTGGCAGCATTCCCGCGACCCTGGGCAATCTCTCCAGCCTGGTGAACCTCGATTTGAGGGGTAACCGACTGACCGAGATTCCGGCTGCCTTGGGTAATCTGTCCAGTCTGGCGTCTCTTGATTTGTCCGCCAACAGACTGGGTGGCAGCATTCCGTCCGCTCTGGGAAATCTGTCCAGCTTGAAGGCTCTTGTTTTGTCCAACAACCAACTAAGCGGCAGGATTCCGGATACTCTGGGCAATCTTTCCAGCCTTGTGAGCCTCGATTTGCGGGCTAACCTCCTTGATGGCATTCCGGATACTTTGGGAAATCTCTCCAGCCTCGAGTGGCTTGATGCGTCCAGCAACCGGCTGAGCGGCAGCATTCCGGCGGCCTTGGGCAATCTGTCCGGTCTGGTGACACTCGATTTGCAGGAGAACCAATTGAGTGCTATTCCGGATGCCTTGGGTAATCTGTCCAGTCTGGCGTATCTTGATTTGTCCGGCAACCAACTGAGTGGCGCCATTCCGTCCGCTCTCGGGAATCTCTCCAGTCTGGTGAAACTCGATCTGTCACGTAACCAACTGAGTGGCAGCATTCCGGCGGCGGCCCTGGGCAACCTGTCCAGTCTGGCGGTCCTTTATTTGGGCGGCAACCAACTGAGCGGCAGCATTCCGGCGGCCCTGGGCAATCTGTCCAGTCTGGAGGCCCTTTCTTTGGGCGGCAACAAACTGAGCGGAAGCATCCCGGCGGCTTTGGCGGATTTGTCCAGGTTGAGTGAGCTTTTTTTGAGCGGCAACCAACTGAGTGGCAGCATTCCGCCGGCCCTTGGCAATCTGTCCAGCCTGGTGGGCCTTATTTTGGCCAGCAATCAACTGAGTGGCAGCATCCCGGATACTTTGGGAAATCTGTCCAGGTTGAGTGAGCTTAATTTGTCCAACAATCAACTGAGCGGCAGCATTCCGGATACCTTGGGGAATTTGTCCGGTTTGCAGCGCCTTTATTTGTCCGACAACCGACTGAGTGGCAGCATCCCGCCGTCCCTGGGAAACCTGTCCAGCTTGATGTATCTCTATTTGAACAACAACCAGCTGAGTGGCAGCATTCCGGACGATTTTGGAAATCTATCCGTGATTTATGCTTATTTGAACAACAACCGACTGAGTGGCAGCCTTCCGTCCTCCCTGGCAAAGTTGCGTGTGCGAGGCCTTAATCTTGCCGGCAATCAGCTGAGCGGCGAGCTGACGTCCAGTCTCTATGCATTGTTCGACCGGTGCTATTTTTTCTCGCCTATACATATCGAATACAACGCCCTATACACGAGTGATCCGCGAATCAAGAGCGCCCTCGACCAGTGCGGTTTCGGGTGGGAGGGGACCCAGACCGTCGCGCCGTCCGGGATTTCCGCCAATCCCTCCTACGGTTCGTCCATCGTCCTCTCCTGGCAGCCGATCCCGTTCACCGGTTACGGCGGAAGTTACGAGGCCTGGCTCTGCGCCGCAGACGGGAAACCGTCCGTCCTGTTGGGAACGACCGCCGACAAAAAGTCCTCTTCCCTCGCTTTGAAAGGCTTCAACCCCGGTACGACTTACAGCCTGGCCGTGCGGACCATCTCCGCCCCCAACCCGTTCAATCTGAACACGGTCACCAGCGACTTCAGCCCCCTCATCTCTTTCCATGCGCCCCAAAACGTGAGCTCCTTGGAGCTCACGCTCAACGGTGCCGGCGCCGCCATTGCCACGACCTTCGGCGGCACGGAAGCAACGCAGGCAGGATATGCCGAAGTCGCCGTTGAGTCGGGGAGCACTCCGTACGTCACGGCCCTGCTCAGTTACCGGCAAAACGGGGTGACGGTCAGTGAGGCCGGCGTGCCCCCCTCCGCACCCACTCGGTCCGCCCGCTTCTTCGTCGACTACCGCACCGACGCCACTCTCCCGGGTTCCAATACGAAAGTCGAAATCTACACCGGTTTCGCCGTGGCCAACCGCGGAGATGGACCGGCGGCGGTCTCATTCATCCTGCACGACCCGGAGGGACAGGTAATCAGCCGCGGCACCCGCAGCCTGGATAAGGATGCTCACCTCGCGGCATATTTCCATCAGCTGCCCGACATCGTGCCGGGCTTCTCGATCGATCCTTCCTTCCCGGGTTCGCTTCACTTCGGAACGCTCGAGCTCTCGAGTGACCAGCCGCTCTCCGTTCTCGCACTTCGCCTCACAACGAATCAGCGCGGCGAAATGCTCATGACCAGCACACCGATCGCCGACCTGGCCCGCCCTTCCGGAGTCAGCCCCTTCGGGGGCCTTCCCTTGTACCTTCCCCAGCTCGCGGACGGTGCCGGCTATTCCACCACTATCGTTCTTCTTAATACATATAGGGTCGCCGAGACAGGTGAGCTTCACCTTTTCAAGAACGACGGCTCCCCCCTTACCGTCCGGCACGGGAACGGTTCCCCTGCCTCATCCTTCACCTATTCGATTCCGCCCGGAGGCGTCTACGTCCTCCAAACCGATGCTTCGCCGCAGGACGTCCAAACCGGCTGGGTGGAATTAGCGCCTGATCCAGGCGCGTACACTCCGGCAGGAGCGGGGATCCTGCAGTTCGTCCACGACGGGGTAATGGTCACCGAAACAGGGATCCCGTTTGTGGCGCCTACCGCTCACGCCCGGATCTTCCTCGACACCGCGGGCGGCCACAATACGGGCATCGCAATCGCAAATCCGCGAATCGCGCCGCTGAACATATCGCTGCAGGCCTTTCAAATGGATGGCGCGACCCCGGCCGGCTCGGTCGAAGGTCCGATTGCTCTCGACGCCAAGGGGCACGCCGCCTCATTCGTTGGTCAGCTGATCTCCGGTCTGCCTTCCGGATTCCAGGGCGTTCTCGATATTACGGGCGACACTCCTTTTGCGGCGATCACCTACCGCTCGCTCGTGAACGAGCGGGAAGAAATCCTGCTTGCCGCATTCCCGGTCGCCGACCTGAACCAGCCGCCTCCGTCTCCAATCCTCTTCCCCCAGATCGCCGACGGCGACGGCTTCGTGACGCAATTCATCCTGCTCAACGCGTCGGGCCCGTCGAGCACAAGGCTCTCCTTCTTCGGTGAGACCGGCACACCCCTGGCGGTCGGAAAATGGTAGACCCGGGAACGGGACACCTACCTCTACTGATGGGGCTGCAGGGTATGGAGCTCTGAAACCTCGATCCGTCCGGATGACGGTAGCCTCTGCCGACAGTGTCTGGATCAGGGTACACTCGGAAAGAACGCGATGATTACATCACAGCGTGTGCGACATTTGCCCGCCGAACTTTAACGCGGGCCCGAAGTCCCGATCTGGGAAATTGTCCCCGCACGAAGAAGCTGTCGTCCGGGAACGGCGGCGCCGTCTCCCAGAACGCCGTTTCTTGCTAAGGTGCCAGTTCGCGAGTGCCCGATTTCCCGGCAAGTGCAGCGGATTCAACTAATCACAGCTGTGCCGGTTGAATTTAATGACAACGGGCGGTGCGCTTCACCAGAACACGGGAGTGCGAGATGGTGATGGAGTATCCCTCCACTGGCAATACGCACACTGCGGCCGCGGTGGCGGCCGGTTCCGAGGATTCGCATGCCGCCGCTGCGAAGTCCCAATAAGGAGGGAAAATCGAGGAGAGTGATTACCAATTGCGGCGATCGATCATAGGCCTTCCTACCGATGGCTGGTACTTTGATGAATCAATAGAAAGGAGGATGTAGATTCCCGTGAAGAAACCCTCCTACTTAATCGTTGCGATAGCCCTGTTTTCGGCCACCATCCTTACTCTTGCGCCTCTGTCGCTGGCCGATGACTTGGCGGACCTCTCCCTGGCAATCCGCCAAGGCAATCTGGGTGCCGCGCGGGCTCTCGTGGAAAAAAATCCGGCCCTGGCGAAAACGGCCGATGGTTCCGGGGTCACGCCGCTTCATATCGCGGCCACCGTGGGACGCGTGGACATCGTCACCTATCTACTGGATCGCGGCGCGGATATCGAGGCACGGACCGCTGAAGGCCAGACACCACTGTTTCAGACCGTGCCCCTGGCCGCCCAGAAAGCCCTCGTTTATCTGCTCGAGAAAGGCGCCAACTTCAACGCCAGGGACAACGCAGGCCGGACCATCCTGCAGTTTGCCTTATCCTGGCGGCGGCCGGCGATGGTCGACCTGATTCTGGGCCGCGGCTTCCCGGTGGATGTGCAAGGCGCGGCGGCAGATGAAATGCTCGATGAAGCCGCCAGTACCGGCATCAAATCCCTTGTCACATCGCTCGTGTCGAAGGGCGTGTCCCTCCCTGTAGGGCCGAGAAACGGCACGACCCTGCTGCACAGCGCAGCCCGAGGCGGACTGGCGGGATTCGCAGAGCTTCTCCTGAGGCGAGGGGCGCGGGTCGACGAACGGGACCGGCATGGACTGACTCCCCTTCATCTGGCCGCGCTCAACGGGAGGGATGATGTCGTCCTCATTTTGATCCCCGCCGGCGCGAATATTGAGGCCCGGGGGTACGATGGACGTTCGGCCTGGCACCTAGCCGAATCCGGCGGCCACGCGAGCACCGTGGCGTTGTTGGCGGCCAAAGGGGCCAAAGTGGGCCCGGCCGTCCTGCCCCCGTTGGGGGGGGCGTACCTCGATCAGCCGGAACCGGGATCGGAGCCGCGAGTCTTCGCCCCCGGCATCATTTCCTCGGATGAGCATGAAACGAACATCACTTTCGCGCCGGACGGCCGCGAATTGTGCTTTTCGAGAATCAACGCCGACCAGACCCGCTGCCGCCTGTTCTTCATGCACCTCAAGAACGGGCGTTGGACGTCCCCCGAGCCAGCCCCGTTCCAGTCAACCGACGCCGGTTACGAAGGAGCCTACTCCCCGGAGGGCCGGAAACTGTTCTTCGCCTCAAATCGGCCTTTGCAGAAGGGGGGCCCAGTCAGGAGAGACATGGACATTTGGGTCGTCGAACGAACCGGTGACGGATGGAGCGATGCCTGGAATTTGGGGGCGGCCGTCAATGGCCCCAGCAACGAGTACATGCCGACGGTGGATCGCGAAGGCAATCTGTACTTCGAACGCTTCGGATTGAATGTCGCCCGTTGGAAAGACCGCGATTATCTTCCCGCCGAGAAGATCACCATTCCTAACGTCGCCAATCCGGGGCATCCGTTCATTGCGCCGGACGGCCGGTACCTTCTGTTCGACGCGCGCGGGCCCGGGTCCGATAAGAGCCTGCTCTTCGCCTCCTTCCGGCTCAAGAACGGCGTCTGGTCCCCGGCCGTCCGGCTGTTCGAGGATTCAGATGCGCGTAACTATGAGAGTTGCCCGACGGTCTCGCCCGACAGGAAATTCCTCTTCTTCGGCCGCGACGACGATATTTACTGGGTGGGCGCGGCCGTCATCGAGAACCTCCGGCCGGAGAATTTTTGAGGGAGCGGCCGAAGCTTCCTTCCCGGGGATCGTCGAACGGGGGT
>JAFNAG010000269.1 GCA_017860135.1 Acidobacteriota bacterium | reverse complement strand
GACTCTACCGATACTGTTGAAAAAGTCGCGCACGACTCGAAGCCGGCGCCGACAGTAGAATCTCATTTCGCGTCGCGACTCTTTCCGGAATTGCGGATTCAAGATCCGGCTCGTCACGAAATCACGTTCTTATCCAAGCATCCTATCGAGCTTCGTCGCGGACTTTTTCAACACAATCGGTCAGAAGCGGACGGCCCAACGCGTTGTCTGCGCGACATCGCTCATCCGACAGAAACTCCAAATAAGCCCGATCGGGCCGACAGCAGATCGTTCAAATCGTTAGTGCTTTGACGTCCGTACCGTACGGCCAAAGTCATGAGCTTTGGAGAATTGGGGACCAAACAGAGAACTACCCACCCGAAATCTACAGGCGAGGTCAACAGGTCTGCGAACAAAACGCCGCGGTTCTGCGGCCATTGTAACCGGAAATATCGAGCCGGAGAAAGTTCGGGAGGGTGGCGCTGGCGGAGGGAGAGAAACCCGGCTCCAACGCTATCTGGAGAAATGGCAGATTACCAACGTTTCTGCAAAGCGTAGCGCCGACTTTGGGATGAGGGACCGGCTTTGCGCGGCATGGCAATCGACTCCTTGAACACATCCTTGGCTTCCGAACTCCTGATCTGCGATGTGCCTTGACACGATCCCGGTGCAGAACATCCCTTCATGCCGCCACCAAAGACTGGTGAGTGCGATTATGCCAATCGACAGAGACTCCATCACGCGCTCCCACCGCCAGCAGAATTCCGATGTCAATTAACGCGCGGTGCGTCGCCCGAAGACGGGACCTCGTAAAGAAAACTGAAATTTGGGAGATGAGACGATAGGTTACCTTCACCGCGCAGGACTGGTGGCCCAATGAAACACTCGTCCTGCGGCCATACCCAGTCTTCTGCCCAAGTCCAGCAACCGTGGCGCTTGTAGAGTTCGGCAATTCCGTGAGCGTAGCGCGAATCGATTGATCGGCAGATCGGAGAGATAGTTTCACAATCGGTGTAGTATGCGGCCAGAGTCCGCGACCGCGCCGAGTAATAGCCTGATACATGCAGCGTAAACCCTATTTCGGCACGCAGACTTTCGATGACGCGAAACACTTGGACGTGATCTTCGTGCCCATACTCACCCCACGGATTGTGGGTGAAAACGTTCATGTCCGAAGAGAGTTGCCTTTTAAGGCAAGCCCGGATCGACCGGAAATTCTTCTCATAATTCGAAGAAACGTGCTTGCTCAATGGTGTCACCCTTAACGCTAGCCCGTACGGAGAAATCTTGGGGCGGAACCAGTCGGCGAGCAGCCATGATCCGGCTTCAGGTATCGCCAGGCAAGTAACGGCAAACGGAAGTTCTTTGATTGCTTTACCACGCCTGATGCCGAGAGCCGGATCGGCGTCGTAGTCCTGAAAGACGATGACCACCCGGTCTATTTCCCGGAGCAGCGAACCAAACCAGAGGACTTCGTCATCAGGATGGGCAACGACAATGATCGAGTTGCTCAATGGCATTGTTTCTGCCATTTATTCCGTCTCTCCCGATCTAGCTGCAGATAGATGCATCGCGCACTTGGAAGACTGGATCGTGGAAAACAATCTGTACATTGGCGATCGCTTAGAGCGGAATACGTTTTTATAGGGCTCGTCGCCGACCGTTAGGTCAAACACCTCTCCACCGCTTGCTGCCCAGTGTTCCATTGCCAGATCGAAGATAAGGAGCCCGGGTGAGTACTTCGCATAGTTTTCGTAGTCGCAGCCTAGGACGAGGCCGCAATAACGCCGACCATCGACGAGGCCGAAGATAATGGCAACCGAGTTGTCGCCACAACAAAGCTCATAGGTACGGGCCGCGCCAGAGACAGCCCCCCGGGAGGCGACCTCGCAATAGAAATCGAACACCTCGCCTTGTTGAATCGGATCGCCGGGGAACCGTCCTATGCGGAACTGCCGCGCAGAGCGCAGAACCCTGCAAACGTCGTCTGCTGGGACCACGCGCAATTCGAGAGCCCCCTTTTGTGATAACTGTTTTCGTCTGCTATCCAGGTCATGCCTCCGGTGACGACCTAAATTGCTAGATCTCCAAGTGTCGAACGGTCTCCCGAATTCTACCGCATGTGCCCCGTAGTCCAGTTCCTGGGCTGGCATTCCGGTCAGTGTCTGCCAAATCGCCACATCCTGCTGCCGGACCGGCTCGATAGCTAAAATGTCAGTGTCTCCGACTGCTTCGAGGAACAGGCGCGGCAATTGGGTTGATTGCTGAAGGGCTATCACAACTCTCTCGTCCACGACTGGACAAGCATAGTCGGTAACCTCCAGAAAGGCATACTCGGTAGTCACCGCGTCGCAGATTTTGCGCCTTAGCAGTGGAAGGACCATAGCCAGTACGCCCGTCGCCGCCAATCGGCCGACGATGACGACCGGCTCTGCACGTCGCTTATCCAATAGATGTCGGTAGAACGCGGTCAGCCATTCCGGCCGCTGAAATGCGGAGGCGTTCGCACGAGCGAAAAGTGCCTTGTATTCGTTGGATTCAAAGTCGAAATGAGCACATTGCGTCAGCGCAAGGGTGGAAGTCGCGATAGAACGGGCCATAGAATTTCAAGTCAATGCGCCGGGACAAGCCGACCGTGTGTGACCGGAGAGGTTTTGATAGACGTTCGTCATCCTTCGAGCCGCGCTACTCAGCTCGAAATCGGCAACCCGCTGACGGCCGCGCTCTATGAGCAACTCTCTTTGGCCCCTATCGCGCAGGAGATCGAGGATCGCTTGTTTGAACGCAAGGCGATCGTTCGGGGGAACCAAGAATATGGCGTTCGGGACACCGGCGACCTCGAGAATGCCGCCGACACCGTAGGCAACGGCGGGTACGCCCGACGCCATTGCTTCAAGCAAGACGCTGCCAAACGCCTCCCTTCGAGAAGGCAAGATCAATACATCAAAAAGATGCAACGCGATTTTGATTTCCGCCGGGTCGAGAAAACCTGTGATTCGCCATGAATTCGGACATCCAGTGTTGCGCATGGCCATTTCCAACCTTCTCCGATCAGGACCATCTCCACAGATGAGCAGAAACGCCCCTACCTTGAAGAGTTCTTTGGTAATCTCCGGCAGCTCCTCCCAGCCTTTTTCACTTCGTATTCTGCCGACGTATCCGACAACCAACGAATCTTTCGGAATCGAATGTTGTCGGCAGAAGCTATCAAGTTCCATCTTGTCGATTGGTGCGGCGAAATCCTTGATAGCAACGGCATCGGGGATGACGACGATTTTACCGCCTACCTGTGGCAACTCCCGTGCCCATCGTGCGGCGTTGCTGTCAGTCAGCACAATCACGCGATCGCTTGATTTTATGGCGCGTTGCTCGATCCATCGCGCCACGTCAAAACGGCCCAAGCGCAAGCGGTAGCCATTCTCCACCCAAAGTTCCGTATTCAAAGTTATGACTACAGGAACATTCATGTGATGGGCGATAACGGTCAGCGCGCGACACCAGATTGAATGATTGTAGTGGATGTGGATCAAGTCGTATCTCATAGAACCTGTGAATAGCCGCCACATTACTGCCAAGGCCCAGGTAAAATTCATTAGTCTTCGTGCTGCGAACTGAGGAAGGGATACGCCGAGGCATTCAACCAGTGTTGAGTTGAAAGGCTGTATTCGACGCGTTGAACCGGGAATCCAGCTAGTTAAGACGGTTTGCGAAATGCCGATTCTGTCCATCTCCTCTGTAAGTTTCCACACCTGCGTTTGCATTCCGCCGACAGGATCGAAAGCGGCTGACCAGACGCCGGATCGGAAGAGATGCGGGGTAATCCTCAAGATGCGAAGTGTATTGCTCATGTCATCCTAAAGCGTGCCCATCGACTATTTATTGGCACGGACCGGTTCACAGTCCGGTTTGAGCATGAACATTCTGATCAATCTCATGCCGCCTGGACGCGATGTGCTCATGTGCTTAACGTTGCCGTCCGACAAAACGGCGCGCTTTGATCTGGATCAGTCACCATTTTTAAAGATCCCCAGACTGCCGTCGAAGCCCTTCTATGCGATCGCCGAAGGCTGTCCTTGGCCGCAGCCAGCCAACGCGAGGTGCTTGGCCCTAAGCGCGGTCGCCAGGTCTTGACTGAGATCAAATTCGGGTGCTTCGACAGTGTATAAGTTCACCCACCATGGAACCTTCGCTCGCGTCGGGGCACCTCATTCCCATTTCAACGGCCGCAATCGTCCTCGTCTGCGTATTCGGCGGCGCGCTCCTCGGGATCTTCATCCGAGGCCGAATCCCAGAAAGTCATCTACGGATAGTCATTTCAACCGCACGAGGCTGGGTGTGGAGAAGTCGGTGGGGCGGGTCAAGCGTCGATTTGCGGCGGCAACGGGCTGCTCGGCGCGCTTGTGGTGGCACTTCCCGGCGGGCGCGGACGCCAGACTGGCCGCGTGCGGGCAGGCTGGCGGGGGCAAGCACGAGCCCGCCCGGCGTCGCGCACGAGTGAGCAGCGACGGTGACGGTGGTGGCTACCAGCTGAGGCGCTGGTCGAACTCGAAGGCCGGGACGGACTGGAGCGGCGGATCAGCGGCGGGATCGTGCGCAGAGCCGGTGGCCGCCCACAGCGGCGGGCCGCGGGCGGGCGCGATGCGGGGTGGCGCGGTGGGTTCACCCAGATGGTCGAGGATGTCGCGCACGGTGGGGCCGTCGGTGATGAAGGCGATGATGCGCATCGCGCCGCCACAGCGGGGACACACCAGCGGAAAAACCTCATAGATGCGAGCGAGCAGCAGCGCCCAGGCGTAGCGGGCGGCGCGCCGAGGGGCCGGTTCGGCGGCGGGCTCCGCGTTGGGGGTGGATGGCGCGGTGGTCGCCCCCGGCGCGAGGGCGGTGACCGCGGTGCGCAGGGGCGCGTTGGGGGCGAGGACGCCGAAATAGCGGTGGCGGTGGAGACGCGGCGGCGGCACCAGCGCGGCGAGGCGGTCGAGCAGCTCGAGCGGGGTCAGGCACTGCGGGCCACTGCCGCCGGGGCCCGCTTTCGGGGGGTCGTAGACGAGGCGCTCAGGATCGAGTTCGCGCAGCCGGTCCAGGGCGAACGGTGGCCGGGCGCAGTAGCGCAGCAGCCGCTCACGCCCGGCACGGTCAGCGGCCTCGATGCGCACCGACGCATCGACGGAAAAGCCTCCGCCATGCGCCCATTGCCCCATCGCCTGCGCGTCCTCGGCTGGCAGCAGGCCGCGGCGCACGAACACGCACAACAGCCGCCGGCGCACCTGTGCCTGCACCTGGGCCATGGCGTTGGCCTCGAGCCCGGTGGCGGCATTGAAAACGACCCCGCCGGTGGCGGTGGCGTCGAACACGCCGTCGATGACGACGCAATGAAAGTGGAGATGCGCATTGAGGGCGGAGCCGAAGCGGTGGATGAAGGCCACCGCGCCGAGGCGCGCCGCAGGGCCTGAACCCGGGCTGTGCGCGCGCAGGCATTGCTCCACCCGTCGCAGGAACAGGCGCAGGGTGGCGCCCTGGAGATCGGCATCGCGTTGCAGTTCCCATATCACCAGTTCCAATTCGTCTCCGGCACATTCATCGACGACGCGAACAATTGGCTCGCCATCGTTCCCCACTTCTTCGACATTGAAGGTAGGGCGCCGACCGATCCGTACCCAGCCTCCGGATTGCTGACCATCGTTGACGGCACGCTGCATGGCTCGCGTATCACGGGCTTGCCGTTCGCTGGGATGATTACGACGCTTTCAGACGCGCCCGATGTGGACCGTACCTTTCCGCCAACCGGCATCCCCGAGCCCGCCACCCTCGCCCTGCTGGCACTCGGCCTCGGCGGTCTTGGTGTGCGGCGCCTAGGCAGTTGCACGCGTTAGCTTTCCACGAAACAGCTGGAGCCCAAGGATGGTATGAGCCTTCCGCCAGAGCCTCATCGTCCTTTCATTCGCATTCAGCGACCACGGCACCACCGACACGAGCAGCCTCCGGTGGAACCCTAACGAAGCTGCTCAGCTTCGTACTGGTGCGTTTCCTCGCTCTCGATTCCCCAACCATGAAGGAGACATCGATGATCGGCCTTCGTATGGCAATGTCCGCGCTGGCCGTTGCCCTGTGCATTCCCACGTTCGCCGATGCCGCAGGCCCGGCGGGTGGCCCGCTCCAATCGATGCAGGAGCAGATTGACCGTCTAACCCAACAATATCAGGAGCTTGCCAACCGGCTGGCGCGGCCCCAGATCTCGCTGGCTCAGTTCTGTGTCGATCCCTTCTTGCTGACAATCCGATTCAGCGCCAGCGCGAACCGGGATCTCGCCTACTTCGCCTTCCAGGAGCAGGGCGGCAATCCGCCCGCGAACTTCGTGACGTTCGTCGAGCCGGGCGTGACCACTTTGATCCACGAGATCGATGTGGAGCCCGGGCCTGGCGTTCGCACGTTCCTATTCGTCGCCACGGATACCGACGGAAATGCCGCCTCGTCCCTGCTGGCAGTCGAACCCAATGTGTGCATCCCGCCGTGTCCCCCGGGAACGATTTGCCCGCCGTGAGCTTTCGACGCTAGCGCTCCTGATGTTCGGCCTGGTAGGCATCGGGACGCTGGGCAGGCACCGTAGCCCCTAGCCGAGCAGCCGCCGCCACGCGCGCGATATTTTCCGTCGCCTCGCTGCGTGGTCATAAGCGCCCGCGAGTAGCGCTCCTCGAACGTCGGCTCTCCGGCCGCGTCGATGTCCGCTATCGGGTGTGCGCCGTGCTAAGGCGGCGCTTTCCAGTGGGTGCGAATCCCACCCGGCGAAATGCTCCAGCCGGAAGCAACCGGAGCAGTCAGGGAGGTGACG
>JAFNAG010000268.1 GCA_017860135.1 Acidobacteriota bacterium | reverse complement strand
CGAACGCGGCGGCACGCACTGGGTGCAATACACCTTCCCCGGTGCGCAGGATGTCGCCACGGTTCCGGTTTACTGGGCATCGGAAGACACGCCGAACCCCTCGGTGCGTGTTCCGGCTTCCTGGCGTCTGCTGTATCAGGATGGTGCGAACTGGAGCGAAGTCAGGTCCACGGCATCCTTCGGATTGGAACCGAACCGGTTCAACCGGGTTGATTTTGCAGCGGTCAGGACCGCCGCGCTGCGGCTGGAAGTGAACATGGCCCCCGGCGCCGGGGCGGCGATCCACGAATGGCGCGTCGGTCCGGAGCGCATCGTCGGCGCCATGGAAGACATCAAGGCCGAAGAATCGTTCCGGCTAAACGGCGACTTTCTGGACTGGACTCTGACGATCGCCAACCTGACCGCGCAGCCGCTCGAAATCGGCGACCTGGCGCTGCCCTTGAGCATGGCCGAAGGCACGCCGGCAGGCCGCGGACAGATCTATACCCAGAAGCTGATCCGCCACAGCTTCATCGCGGGCAACGGCTCCTGGATCTACTGGCAGCGCGCCAACGCTGAGGGGCCGTTCCTGGTGATGGTGCCCCAGGGAGACACCAGGATCGAGTATACCGGCAGCGTCGCAGTCGCCGGAGTCGCCGGCGGCCCGGGAGGCGGCCGCGGCGGCTTCACGCCCTTCATCCACTCGGCGGTGTCGAGCGTCGAGCCGATTTCTCTGGGGAAAAAAGCCGGCCGCGAGCAACCATGGCGCCTGCCGATCACGGGCCTGAAGTTGGCCCCCAAGGGCTCAAAAGGCGATTCCGTGAACTATTCGTTCCGTTTCACGTGGGCGAGAGACTTCAACGCCGTACGCGACGTGCTTTACAACGAAGGGTCGATCGACGTCAACATCGTCCCCGGCATGGCCCTGCCCACCGACCTTCCGGCACTGATTGCGCTGCGTACCAAACAAAAGATCGACAGCGTCACGGCCGAATTCCCCTCCAGAACCAAGGTGGAGTTCGTGGCCGACAAGGGCAACGGCATCAAGGTCTACAGGGCGAATTTTTCCAGGCTGGGCGAAAATATGCTGACCGTCAATTACGGCAGCGGCAAGTGGAGCGCCCTGCAGTTCTTCATCACCGAACCGCTGGAAACGGTGATCAAGAAGCGCTCCAGCTTCCTCGTCAACAGCATGCAGCACAAGGACCCCAGCCAGTGGTGGTACGGCGTGTACAGCGATTGGGACCAGGTCAACAAAAAGCTGCGCAGCCCGATCGACCGCGACGGTCTGTCACCGTGGCTGACGGACGCCAGCGACGATGCCGGCAACGCGCGGCCGGCGTACGTGGCTTCAAAAAACCTGTTCTTCCCCAACCAGGCCGAAATCGACAGCGTCGAGCTCTATATCAAGCATTATCTGTTCAACGGCAACCGCTGGGACCAGGGCGCCGGCGGCATGCAGATGACCGAGAAGGAACCGTACCCCTATGGCATCTACGGCACGTTCGACAACTGGTATCAGCATCGCACCATCGATCCGACGCCGCCCGCCAACTTCAAGCCGCAGAACGCGAGCCTGCCGCTGGACGTGGGCTGGACGCGGCTGCACCGCGAGCACTTGTGGCGCATCTACGACTATCCGCACATCATGCTGCTCTACTACCGGATGTATCAGATCGCCAAAATGTATCCGACGATGGTCCATTACGCAAACGCCGACGAGTACCTGATGCTCGCCTACAACACCTCGGTCGCCTACTGGACGGTGCCGATGCAGACCGACAAGCCGCGCGGCTGGTCGGCCAACTCGGTGCCGACAATGAACGAGGCGTTTCTGCCTGAGCTGATCTCGGCGCTGGAACGCGAGGGGAAGGCTAAGGAGGCCGCCAGGCTGCACGAGCTGTGGAACGGCAAGGTCGAGCGTTTCGTCAATACGAAGACGCGACCGAACCTGTTCGGGTCGGAGTTCGCCTTCGACTCGACAGGCTTTGAATCGACCGCCTCGATGGCGCACTATGCAATGGATCAGGTCGCCAGACCCGGCGGGCAGAACCCCTACACTGCGGAACAGGCCAGGGAGTTCCTGGAGTTCCAGTTGCGGCTGAACCTGGGCGACCGCGGCTGGCTCGAGAACACCTACTACCAGCTGGGCAGCGACTATCGCGGCAGTATGACGTACCTGCTCAGCTACATGTCGCAGATGGGCGGCTGGGGCGTGCTCGATTACGGCCTCTATTTTGCCAAGGATCCGACGGACTACCTGCGCCTGGGCTACGCCTCGGCGCTCAGCTCGTGGGCGCTGGTCAACAGCGGCACAGCCGAGAACAACTACGGCTTCTGGTGGCCGGGCAGGGAAAACGACGGCGCCGCCGGCGGCGGCTTCAATCCCGAGCCGATGGGCAGCGGCTGGATCCGCAAGGCCGTGCCGCGCGGTGCGTGGTACTACAGCGCCGAGCAAGACGTAGGCTTCACCGGCGCGCTCCGCATCCACGCCACGATCGTGGCGAAGGACCCGGTCTTCGGCGAAATCGCTTACGGAGGCATGCTGAGCCGCAAGGCCGACACCGTCTCGGTGATCCCGCGCGACGGCCTGCGCGCGCGCTTCCGCGTCACCCGTGACGATCAGCGCCTGCACATGGAACTGATCGGCGCCGCCTTCGCCGGCGGCCAGCCCGTGGTCGTCAACGACAAGCTGACCAGGTTGCAGTTCACGCTGGAAAACCCCGATACGCCCGCGCACAAGGCCCAGCTCTGCATCAACGGGCTTCCGGCCGGCGAATACAGGATCACAGTGGACGGCCAATCCCAGACAGTCAGGATGCCGGGCGATAGGGCCGATCATTGGCTCGAGCTTCCGGTCGGCGCCGCGCCCGCGGCCAAGGTGACAATCGAGAAGACAGGCTGATCGTCGAATCTGCCAGTCCGGGTGAGCTGGGGGGGCCCCCCGCAGGATGGGGGTGCCCCTCCTGTGTTTCCGCTCGATGATGCTGTTATGCAACAAACCCGTCGGCTGTCTGATCGCAGCAGACAAGGGAATGAGGGCCGGCCTGCCCGAACCTACAGCTCGAAAGGAGCGGGTCCGGACAGGCCGTTGCTGGCACGAAGCGCATCATGCGAAGCGGGCGGGAAACTCTCCAAAAATCTGAGATATTGCTCGAAAGTCATGAGTCCGGTGTTGCGGGCACGCCTTGAGGCGGGGATATCCTCGATCGAGGCCGGGATATCGCCTTCAAGGTCGAGCACCTTATAGAGCTTTAGCGATTTCATCGTATTTTTCGAGCACGCCCTGTTTTTCAAAATGGTCCCGGATTTCCCCGCAGTCCCATCCCGGAAGCCTCATGGGGAATAGGATGTCGGCCATCTCCTGGAAGGTGCGGCCGGGATCGTTCTTCATGGCTTGTATCTTCATCACCGCCAGGTGTTCGGGACGCGGTACCGCCGGCAAAGCCGGGCATTGCCGGAATTTCTTGGAGGCGGGGATCCTACGGCCGGAAGGGGGGAGGTATGGGGTGAGCGAGGGGATTCGAACCCCCGGCCGCTGGAGCCACAATCCAGAGCTCTACCAGCTGAGCTACGCTCACCATGTTGGAGGGCTATTCTGGCATTTTCGGCCTTGCATTGCAAGGTGCGTGAGGCTTGTCGACACCCGGCATATCGCGATCCCCCATTCAATGCGCCTACTGCCAATGGAATCACCACCCTGTGGAACGGATTGCCGGCAAGCGGGTTGGGCTGCAGGGAGATGGTACGCCCAGCAGGACTCGAACCTGCGACCCTCTGCTTAGAAGGCAGATGCTCTATCCACCTGAGCTATGGGCGCACATTATTGAAATTCAACTGTTTAGAGTCTTCGATAGCAGCGGCGATCCCAGCTCGCGGTGTGATAGGCGAAGTGGAGTTTTCCACGAACTGTTCTGCCGCCTGCCGCATGTGCTCCTCGCCGCGAGGCGCGTGCAGCTGAACCCTTTTCATACCCCTTCCGCCGCCAGGCTCTCGCATGTTCCGGAGGTCAATGCCTCGCATGACAGGAGGGCCCGCGGACGTTTGCTGCAGAGCATGCGGCGTAACGTCCGTCAATTTAGCATGCCGGCACGCCGTTTCAAAGCCTGTTCGGCAGCTTCCAAAGCCTTCCGCTGAGTTCTGTGGTCCGGCACCCTGTCTCCCGGAACGCAACCTGAGTGAGGCGATTCACATGCTTCCGGCGCAGGAGAGATTGCCGGAATGATCCGGTGTGCCGCGTGACACGGCGTTCCTGTGCGGCCCGGATTGCGAGGCTGCGAGACAAGATCATCGCATCGTCTGCTACGCGGGCAGTCCAGAGTCTGTGCCGACCAGTTCCAGGAAAGCCTTCGCCGCATGGCTCAGCGCACGGCGCGCCGGGTAGACCAGGCGGATCTTGCGCTCGACGTTCAGTTCGATCACCCTGACCTCCCGCAACGTCCCCTGATCCAGCTCCTGCTCCACGCACATGCGGGGCAGGAACGCCACCCCCTCATTCCGTTGCACCAGCTTGCGGATCGACTCGACGGTCGGCATCTCTACATCCATCTGAAGCGGGACCTTCATGTTCTGGAACTCCTGCAGCACAACCTGCCGGTAGGGGGAATTCACATGGTGCGCGATGAAGGTCTCCATGCCGAGCTCGGCAATCGATGCAGACTCGCGGTCCGCAAAACGATGCCGGGGAGAGACGACAAAAGCCAACCGGTCGATGTAAATCACCCTCGAAACCAGACGGTCGTCTGCCGGCTCATAACTGATGACCCCTAACTCCAGATCCCCGTCGGCCAGCTGGCCCGGAATCCGGCTCGACAGACTGCGCCTTACCTGCACCCGAACGCGCGGATACAGCCGCCGGTAGCGCTGGATGTGCTTGAGCAGGTAGAGCGTGGTCGATTCATTCGCGCCGATAACCAGACGCCCTCCCGCGTTGTCGCGAAGCTCCGCCAGCGCATTCTCCAGCTCCCGCTGCAGGTTCGAAAAACGACGCGCGTAATCGAGCACGAGCTGGCCGGCGTCCGTAAGCACAAGTTCGCGGCCGGAGCGGTCGATGAGCTTCTCGCCCAGTTCGCCCTCAAGACGCTGAATGACCATGGAGACAGCAGGCTGAGTCCGGAACAGCTTCTCGGCCGCACGCGAAAAACTCCTCTCCGTGGCAACTACGTCAAAAACCTGAATCGCATGAATATCCATATGACTGATTTTATTCTTCTCTTTCATAAATTGCATTTATAACATCAATGATTGTTATATATAAAGCGAAAACTATAAATTTGCTATATCCAGTCAGAGCCCTGATAATCGCCACACGGACAAAGTAGTTTTGGCTCGGAACCAACTATTCAGGAGGCGAGGCGTGGACAATCAGGTCTTCATTTTCGACACAACCTTGCGTGATGGCGAGCAGTCCCCGGGCTGCAGCATGTCGGTGGACGAAAAAGTCCGTATGGCGGCAAAGTTGCAGGAGCTCGGTGTGGACATACTGGAGGCGGGCTTCCCGATTGCTTCCGCCGGGGACTTCGCCGCGGTTGAGACCATCAGCCGGTTTTTCCCGCGGCTGAGAGTCGGCGCACTGGCGCGGGCGTGCGCGCTCGACATCGAACGCGCTCTCGCGGCGCTTGCAAAGGCCAAACGGCCCCGATTGCACACTTTCATCGCCACCAGCGACATCCACTTGCGCTTCAAGCTCAAGAAAACACGGCAGCAGGTTCTGGATGAGGCGTGCGCAGCGGTCGGAATGGCGTGCAAAGAGGTTGACGATGTGGAGTTTTCGGCCGAGGACGCAACGCGCACCGATCCTGATTACCTGGTGAAAGTATGCCGCGCTGTCGCTGCTGCAGGCGCCGCCACGGTCAACATCCCGGACACGGTGGGTTACTCCACTCCCGACGAGTTTGGCCGGCTGATTGCGGGACTGGTCGCGGCGCTCGACGGCAAAACCGTGGTGAGCGTCCACTGTCACAACGACCTTGGGCTGGCCACCGCCAACTCGCTGGCGGCAATCCAGGCCGGAGCCCGGCAGATCGAGTGCACCATCAATGGCATCGGTGAACGAGCCGGCAACTGCGCGCTGGAGGAGGTGGTGATGGCCATCCAAACCCGGCAGGACCGGCTCCCTTACCGGACGAACATCGTCAGCGAACAGATATATCCCGCCAGCCAACTTCTCTCGCAGCTCATTACCTTCGGTCCCCAGCCCAACAAAGCCATCGTGGGCCGCAACGCATTCGCCCATGAGGCCGGTATCCACCAGGACGGCTTTTTGAAAGAACGCACAACCTACGAGATCATCGACCCCCGGACAGTGGGTGTGCCGGCCAGCCGCCTTGTGCTTGGCAAGCATAGCGGCAGGCATGCTCTGAGGGACCGCTGCGAGCACCTGGGATATCCGGTAACGCGCGACGAGCTGGACCTGGTCTACCGGGGCTTTATCGCCTTTGCGGACCGCAAAAAGGGGGTGCTCGACGAAGAGATCGTCGATATCATTCGCAAGGAGGTCCAGCGCTACTCGCGGGCGGTCAACGAATAGCCGCAGCGTGCTGGCGGCCGGGACGAAGGCGGGCGCTCGCCGCTGATATAATCGGGCCTGGCGGCTGGCGGCCTCCAATCGCGGGGGTGCAGGGCACGAAGGGCTGCGGATGGGTGACCCGCCGCCTTATTGCTGCGCCTTAGCCGCATGTCGGAATTCGGCATGGAACTGAACATACTCCTTCTTCCGGGCGACGGCATTGGGCCCGAGGTTATCCAGGAAGCGGTTCGGGTGCTCGGGCGCGTCGCTTCCACGTTCGGGCATTCGCTGCGACTGAGGGAAGCCCTCATCGGTGGG
>JAFNAG010000267.1 GCA_017860135.1 Acidobacteriota bacterium | reverse complement strand
CGGATCTCCTGCCTCTCGCGTGATTCTTCACTCGCGAAGTGCTCCGCATCGCTCCTGGCTGCGAGGTAACCTCCCAGCCCCATGGCGATGGATCCGGCGGCGATTTCCGCCAGGCCGGCGGTCACTACGATGTTCGCGGCCGTCACCGCCCCGGACAGGCCTGCGGCCAGCGCAAAAGGCACGGTGAGGCCGTCCGCCATGCCGATGACCACGTCCCGGACAGTCTTCGATGCTGTGAAATGAGATTCCACATGAGGCGTTTGCGGCATATCCACTCCAGGCAGAATTGTGATGCATTAACGTCGGGTGAAAGAAACTCCCGTGCGAGCGTCCGGAGCATCAGACTGCAGATTCCGCTCACACGCAGCCAGGACTTCGTCCACCCCGATTTCGAGGATGCACCTGGGGGTTCCATAAACCTCGCACCGGTATCCGGGACAGGGCATGCACGGCAGATTCAGACGAACCGCCTCGTACGCTGCTTCCCAGGGCCTCCAGACGCGGAAGTCTGAAGAACCCCAGACAACGACAAGCGGTTTGCCCAGAGCGGCGGCGGCGTGTGTCGGCCCGCTGTCGTTACCCACGAACAGGCGGCAGGACTCGATGAGTGCGAACAATTCATCCAGTCCAAGATCCGACCAGTAAAAGTGCGAATGCTTCGCGTGCCGACCGACGTCCAGAAGCACCTGGGCTTCCCGGGGCGCCGAGGTAAGGATCAACGGGAGCGAATATTTTTCGGCCAGCCGGTCCGCGAGTGCGGCGAAACTCTGTTCGGGCCACTGCTTGGTGCGCAGTGTCGCCGTCGGCTGCATCAGGATGTGCCCGCCGCCGGGAATTCCCGCGGAGGCCAGCCGTTCCCTGATGCGTCTGCGTGCGCCCTCATCGACCACAAGCCTCCCGCGCGGCCGTTCCGGCGCCGGCAGGCCCAGCCAGGGAAAAAGGGTGAGCTGATCCTCCACCGTGTGAAGATCGCTGCGCTGCCAAACCGATCGGGGCGGGGGCATCAGTGCGGTGTAGAGCCAGGCGTGGCGGTATTTCTGCTGGCCGATCCGGGTCGGGGCGCCGCTGATTGCGGTGAACAGCAGCGATGTGCTGCCGCCGTGCAGGTTGATTACCGCCGGGTAGCGGCGCTTGCGGATCTCAATGCAGGCGCGGGCGCGCGACCATCCGCTCTTTTCGGGCCAGCTCCTGGGTCTTACGGAAAGGGTTTCGTGCACCGACGGGTTCCGGCAGAACACTCCGGCATATGGCGCTTCGACAAGAACGTCGATCTGCAGTTCCGGCCGCCAGGCGTGCAGCGCCTCCATCAGCGGCAGCGCCAGGATCGAGTCTCCCAGAGAACGCAGGCGGATGATCAGGAGGCGCTCAATCTGCTCGAGCCTGCGGCGCAACATCCCCGGATCGACTCCAGCCGGACTCGGGGCGCTGACTGTTTGAGGGCCTGCCGCAAGAAACAAGATAGTGGGAATCTCCGCCCCATTGCACTCGAAGTCAACTCTGCTCTTCGATCTTGGCCTCATCGATGAGCATCACGGGAATGTCGTCGCGAATCGGGTAGACCCGGTGACATTTGACACATTTCAACCCCGTGCCATCCGGTGTCAACCGCACTTCCTCCTTGCACACCGGGCACGCCAGAATCTCGAGAAGTTCCTTGCTGATTGGCATCCGACCTCCGGAAAACGCGTTTAGCCGGAGCGGCTTCCCAGGGCAAACTTGCTCTCCTTGCCCCGGAGCAGCCGCCAGATATTCTGGTGATGTTTTGCGATAATCAGTGCCGATCCGAGCACGGCCGCCCCGAGGGTGACCGGGGGCTCGTGATACAGGTATGCCCACAGCGGATACGCCCCCGTGGCGAGGATCGACGCGAGCGAAACGTAGCGCGTCAGGGCTGCAGCCAGGAAAAAGACGACCATGGTTGTGCCCACTGCTGCGGGAGTCAGCGCCAGAAAAGCTCCGAAACCCGTGGCCACTCCTTTGCCGCCCTTGAACCTTAAAAACACGGTGAACACATGGCCGAGGACCGCCCCGAGTGCGGCGGCCGCCTGCCAGCTCGCATCGCCGCCGAGCCATCCTGCAATCAGAACCGCCAGATATCCCTTGCCGGCGTCCAATACGAGGGTCAGGATGCCGACCAGGCGGCTCTGCCGGAATACGTTGGTTGCGCCGATGTTCCCGCTCCCGGCCAGGCGAATATCATTGCCTGAAGCTGCCTTTACGAGGATGAACCCGAAAGGAATCGCGCCCAGCAGGTAGCCGATGAGCGGGATCAGATATTCGAGTTTCATGGTTGTGAGTCACCCGTCAGCGCAATCGTTTCCAATATGTTATACACCGCCCCCTGAGGCCTGAGTATGCTTTGATAGACATGAAAGTCTCTTACTTCAAAGCCGTGCGCCAGGGTACTCCCGATTTTAATATAGTCCGCCAGCGCCCGCAAATTCGAACTGCCCCGAACTCTACCCAGGGTCAGGTGGGGGCGAAAAGGACGGTCTTCGGACGCAAATCCGGCATCCGTGCACGCCCTTTCGACGGCGGTCTGGAGCTCCGTGAGGCGGGATATCTGCCCTTCCAGGCCGCACCATACCACCCTGGGATTGCGGAGATCGGGGAAAGCCCCCAACCCGCGTATCCCAAGCGACAGGGGGGGGATCGGAGCCGTGTTTTCGCGCAACAGCAGCGTCAGGCGGGGCAGGCCGGCCGGGTCGATCTCTCCCAGGAACTTGAGCGTCAGATGGATGGAGGTGACTGCGGTCCACCGGACATCGGCCCGCGCTGGGCGAAGTTTGTCCTGGAACTCGCCGAGCAGGGACCGGGCTTCTGCCGGGAGCGGAATCGCGATGAAAGTCCTCATGCTCTTGCATTCTCCGACATAAGGAATCCGCGAAGCCGGCCGAGCGCGATCGTGGCTGCGAGTTCGCGAACGGTTTCGCGGTCGCCCGGCAAGATCCTTCGTGAAATAACACACCGGCATTCGTCCGCCACCCCGACGTAGACCAGGCCTACCGGCTTTGGGTCCGTGCCGCCGCCCGGCCCGGCAATACCGGTGACCGCAAGTCCGATGCTGCTGCCGAGTGCCTGGCGGACCCCAAGCGCCAATGCCTCCGCCACTTCGGCGCTCACGGCGCCGTGTCGCTCGAGGAGCGCCGGCGGGACCCGGCACTGGGATATTTTCACCTCATTGCTATAACATACAATCCCTCCCCGAAAATACTCCGAGCTTCCGGGCACGCGTGTGATGGCCGCCCCGATCATACCTCCCGTGCAGGATTCGGCCAGAGCCAGCGAACGCCCCGACTTCCGCAGCATGCTGCCGACGACAGACTCCAACGCCTCGCCAGAGGTGCTGTAGATGGTATCCGATAGCGCTGCCTGAATCCGGCCCGCCAGGTCGTCAAGCTGCGACGGGATCTCGCCGGGTCCCACCCACTGCTGCATTCTCAGCAGGATAACCCCTTTTACGGCCAGGATGGTAGTCTGCACTTCGGAAAAACTCGTGTAGATCGGGGCGATCCTTGTGTCGACTTCCGATTCGGTCCATCCCTGGATGCCGATAGTACGGGTTGCCATGCTCCTTCCGCCTGCCATCCGGGCGGCGCGCGGGAAGACTGCCGCCTCGAACATCGCTTTCAACTCCCGCGGCGGGCCGGGGAGGAGAACAAGTGCAGCGCCATTCGCTTCGATCCACATGCCGGGAGCCGTGCCTGCCGGATTGGCCAGGACCTCCGCGCCCTCAATCACTTCCGCCTGCCGCTCGTTGATCTTGGCCATGGTGTACCCGCGCACCGCAAAGCGGCGTTGCAGCCCTTCCAGGACCTCCCCGTTCAGCGTCAGCCTCCGCCCAAGCGCCTGCGCCGTCGCCACGCGTGTCAAATCATCCTCGGTGGGGCCGAGACCGCCGCACAGGACGATCAGGCGCGATCGCTGCAGAGCCGCGCGCAACAAGCCCTGGATATCCTCCCGATTGTCCCCGACAACGGTTTTAAGGCGCACTTCGAAGCCGGCTTCATTGAGCTTTTGTGTCAGGTAAAGCGAATTAGTGTCGACGCGGTCCGGGGTCAGGAGCTCGGAACCGATGGCGATGATCTCCGCATTCATGGCATTCTCCACCTGCTATTTCTGCATCAGATGGTTTGCAAGCTGGAGAATGAGATTGGCATACACTCCGGCCAGGAGGTCGTCGGACATGATGCCGACGCCATTCGGGAGCGATTCCAGCCTGCGGATCGGAAATGGTTTCCAGATGTCAAACAACCGGAACAAACAGACGCCGGCGATCAGATTGACTGCGTTGACCGGCAGAAAGAGAAATGCCACGAGCTGCCCGGCGATCTCATCAATGACGACAACACCCGGATCCTCCCTCCCGAGATTGCGACTGACACGCGCCGCTGCGTATACGCCGGCGAGCGTGATCAGGCAAATGGCGCTCAAGTGCAGTTCCGGAAGAATTCGAAGGGAGATCCGGTAGATCCGGTAATAGACCAGGGCCGCGGCCAGCGAGGCATACGTCCCCGGAGCGCCGGGAATCATCCCGATGCAGAATCCGCTGGCAAACAGAAGCGATATGCGGTCTTTCATGGCTCACCGGAATCATCGGGCGATTCTGACTTCTCCTCCTCTGCCTCACCGTCGGCCGCCGGCACACTGTACGTGCCGGATAGCCAGGAGCCCAGGTCAAGAAGCTTGCACCTCTCGCTGCAGAACGGGCGGAGAGGATTTCCCGCGAACTCTGCTTCCGAACCGCAACCCGGACATTTGCACTTCATCGTGTTCCCGCAATTCAGGCGACAGCCACAGCTGGAGGACAAGGCCCTGACCTGCTCCACAGCGCGTGGCGAACGTGCGCCTCGTCGGGATCGGAATCGGTATCGGGGCCGCAACCGCCGACCGGCTCGCGATCGATGCCGTGTCGCGGCCAAGATTAACGCAGTGGCTTCAAGATCCACCTCGAATTCGCTGCCGATTGTGATTGCGATCCCCATTCCGATCCCGAGGGTGGTACCGAAATGCCGAGCGCATCCTGCCGCCGCTACAAAACACCGCGACGGCGGGGCAGCGAGCATGCCGCAGCCGAATCCACATTCAACCTCTATCGGACCAGGGTGCCGAGCAGGTCATGCTCGAGCGCACGGGTGATCCTGATGACCCGAAACTCGCCAGGGGAGACCGTCCCGACCTCGGAATCATTGATCAGGCAGACGCCATCGATCTCAGGCGCCTGCGATTCGAGCCGGCCCTGCAGCAGGAGGTCGCTTTCCCGGGAGTGCCCCTCGACGAGTATCGGCAACTCCCGACCCACCAGCCGGCGGTTCTTCCTTACGGCGATTTCGACCTGCTGCTCCATCAACTCCCGCCTGCGCCTCTCTGCCGTCCTGGCATTCACCTTCGGCGACAGGCCGTGCGACTGCGTGTCCGCCTCGTCCGAATAGCTGAAGACGCCCAGACGGTCAAATTCCATGTCGCGGCAAAACTCTTTCAATTCCCGGAAACATCCCTCGGTTTCGCCCGGATATCCGACGATCATGGTCGTCCTGAATGTCACGTCCGGGATCGCCCCCCGCACGCGTGCGATCATCCGCTCGAGACTGGCGCGATTGCCGCCCCGGCGCATCGATTTCAGGATGGAACCGCTCACATGCTGCAGGGGCATGTCGATATATTTGCAGATCTGCGGGTGCGCGTTGATCACTTCCATGAGACGGTCGCTCACCAGGTCCGGATACACATACAGGAACCGGATCCAGCGGATGCCGTCGATCCGCGCCAGGGCGTCCAGCAGATCCGCCAGTCCGTCCCGGATGCCCAGGTCCGTGCCGTAACTGGTTGTATCCTGGGAAACGAGGGTGACCTCCCTCACTCCCCGTTCCGCCAGGCTCCGGGCTTCTTCTGCTACCGATCCGATGCTCCGGCTCCGGAAAGGGCCGCGGATTTTGGGAATGATGCAGAAAGAGCAGGTGTGGTCGCATCCTTCCGCGATCTTGATGTAGGCGGTGTAGGATGGGGTGACCAGGGACCGCGGCGTCGTGTGGTCGTAAAGGTAGGAATCGGCATGGCTCCGGCCGAAGGTTGCCGGCGGGGCGACCTTGCCTCCGTCCACCGCGGCAGCAATCTGTAAGAGTTGGTTGACGCCGAGGATCGCATCCACTTCGCCGAGATCCGAACGGATCTCCTGCGGATAGCGCTCTGCCAGGCAGCCGGCCACAACCAGCCGCCTGCATTGTCCGGTCTTTTTCAGTTCTGCCGCCTCGAGAATTGTGTCGATGGACTCCCTTTTCGATGCCTCGATAAAACTGCAGGTGTTGACTACGATGATCTCGGCTTCCGAAGTGTCGGCCGTTATCGTGTGGCCTTCCCTCTGCAGAATGCCGAGCATGACCTCGGTGTCTACCAGGTTTTTGGGGCAGCCCAGGCTGATGAATCCGATCTTTGCCACCAAAGCACTCCGGAACCATTAGATACTAGGCTTTCCGGCTCCCCTCTTCAAGTAGCGGCGGCGGAATCACCGGATGGCCAGACACGTGAAGTGCCCCGTTGTCGCAGTCCACGGCGACTACGATCCCCATTCGTCCGCCTCCATCGGGCCCCTTGCCGGCGTGTTCATGGAATTCCGGTTCGTTCTCCTCAAAAAATGCGCTCACCGCCCCTGGCTGGAACATCACGCCCGTGACGAGTTTTTTAAGGTAATCAGAGCTGAGGTGGCGTCTCTTGGTGCGTTGTGTTCCTTTACCAAGGTCTCGGAATAGACAGGCCGCATCTGAAAACTCGGATGTATCTGGACGGGGGATTGTCCGGTTTGCCGCCT
>JAFNAG010000687.1 GCA_017860135.1 Acidobacteriota bacterium | reverse complement strand
GCCCACGGGCGCGCCCTCGTACAAGGCCGTCCCGGCATCGGCCCGCTTGATCCCTTCCATGATCTCGATGAGCGTGGTCTTGCCCGCGCCGTTCGGCCCGAGCAGGCCGAAACAGGCGCCCGCCTCGATCGCGAGATCCACGCGGTCAACAGCTGTGACGCCGGGATAGGTTTTCACGATGCTGCGTGCTTCAAGGATCGGGGCCATTGAGCAACGTACCACGGGGTCGATACGCTGTCAAGCAGATGGCAATGCGGTCTTTCCGCTTGAGTCCGCCCGCCGACTGGTGTAGATTGATAGCCGCATTGAAGCCCCCTTTGGCAAGCTGCTCGACAGCGACCCAGGACCGCATCATCGGGAGAAGGAACTCGGGCATGGCACTGCCGTGGCAGACTATAGACAAGATCGATACGGGGGAGAACTTCCTCGAACTGCGCAAGCGGAGCGAACGGGATTTTCTGCTCCTGGTCAACGGCCGCGTGCTGATGAACAGCAGCGCGAACCGTTCCGAGCTGACCCTGGGCGAGCACGCCTGCAGGCTGGTAGTTGACCGCCCCCGGCCGCGCGTGCTGATCGGCGGCCTGGGCATGGGGTTCACCCTGCGCGCCGCTCTCGATGTCCTCCCGCCTGACGCCCGGGTCGTCGTGGCCGAGCTCAATCCTGTCGTGGTGAAATGGTGCTGCGGCCCTCTTGCGGACCTGACGAAGAGCGCGGCGAGCGACCCGAGGGTCTTGATCGAGACGGATGATGTCGCCGCCGTGATCATCGGCGCCTCACGCAGGGGCGCGGAGCGGTACGACGCCATCATCATCGACCTCTATGTCGGCCCCGGCGTGGACACGGATGAGCACTATGACCCCTTTTACGGGAGCCTCGCGCTTCAGACGACCTTGGGGGGAGAATCCCGATGCCGCGTTCGAGAAGCGGCTCTCGTCGGCCAGATTCACCGTCGAGCGCCTGCGGCCCGGCCGTGGCGGTTTGCGGCACGTAGTGTATGTGGCAACAAAGCGAGGACCTTGAGCTCAGGACCTGTCTCCTGTTTCGCAGCGCCCCTCCCGCCGTTCCTGGCGATTCCGTTCCGCTCCCCCTTCCCGGTATTGACAAAACAGGAGAGAAGCGTGAATATATATAAGAGAAATTGGGTCTTCTATTTCATGCTTGGTGAAGAGAGACGGAGGCAAGAGATGAAAAAAGGAACCTATTGGTCGCCCTATGTTACGGGGACCATCCTCGGTTTAAGCCTGCTGGCATCGTTCTACGCAGCGGGCAGGGGCTTCGGCGCATCAGGCCCTTTTTCTCTCGTCGCGGGCGTGGGCACGAACGCCGTGGCCCCCGATTATGCAGGTAGCCTGAAGTATTTTTCTCGCTATCTGGACCTACCTCACCCGCTGCTGGATTGGGGCCTCTTTTTGCTCATCGGAGTGTTTCTGGGTGGTCTGGCAGGCGCTCTGGCCAGCCGGAACTTCAGGCTTATGTTCGATAAAAGCGTATCGATGAGCGTTCGCACGCGGGTGTTCACGGCCTTCGGAGGGGGGATGCTGATCGGCTTCGCGGCGAGGCTTGCCCGCGGATGCACGAGCGGCGTTGCCCTGACCGGTGGATCGCAGCTGGCACTGGCAGGGTGGGTCTTCGTGATCGCCATGTTCGCGAGCGGCTTCCTTTTCGCTGCGCTGTTCAGGAGGTACTGGTCATGACTGCGCCCTTTGAAATGAGCGATGCCGCTGGCCTCGGGCTGGCCCTGCTGTTCGGGATCTTCTTTGGCCTCTCCCTGGAACGGAGCGGCCTCGGCAACCCGCACAAGTTGACCGGCGTTTTCTATTTCCAGGACTTTACCGTACCGAAAGTTATGTTCACGGCCATCGTCGTTGCCTCCACAGGCATCTACCTTCTCTCGGACCTCCACCTGATGGATCTTGGGCTGGTCTATATCATTCCGACCTTCTTCTGGCCGCAGCTCGTGGGCGGACTAATCTTCGGCGTGGGGTTTGTGGTAAGCGGCTACTGTCCGGGCACGGCCGTTACAGGCTTTGCGTCAGGCAGGCTCGACGCGCTGGTCACGATGGCCGGCGTCAGCGCTGGTTCGCTCCTGTTCGCGGTCCTCTATCCGATGCTGGAAGGATTCTACCTCTCCTCTGATATGGGAGTGGTCACGGTCCCGGGGCTGCTGGGCGTGAACCATTGGGTCGTGATCGTCGCGTTGATCATCATCGCCGGAGGTATGTTCTATTTCCTGGGACGGTGGGAGAAACGGATGAGCAGATGATGCGCCACTGTGTCCGCCGGTTTCCGCGCAAGGATCGCCGGCAGCGGCGTTTACTCGAAAACGTTAAAGCACCCTGCAACTTTCTGAGGGGATGGCGATGCGGCTGAAAAAGGAACGGGGTCATAGCCGGCGCATTGTCGCGAATGACAGCCCTGGACCATGACCCCGGAAAGAAGACAGCCGGCTATTTCTTTTCGGCAGCCGGCGTTACGGTCTCGGTGAGCGCGTCCTTGATGGCACCCGGCGCGCTCATGATGGACATGAAGCTGTTGCTGCCCATCATGCTGAGGTCCGGAAAGCTGATAGCGATGCGGAACTTGGCGAAGAGGTGATACACTTTGTTCCCCGACACCAGGATCTCGTAGGGAAGATGGGCGGTGGACTTGACGTCGGCGAAGTCGATGTAGTCCATGACATACTTGTCCGCGCCTTTTCCCTTGGCGATGGCCACGCCGAAGACGGTCTCTTCCTTGCCCGGAACATCGATGCGGTACACCTTGGTCACCCCCGTCTTGCCCGCGGCGAGGCCCGCTTCAACGGCGTTCACCGCCTCCTGGTAGGTCTTGAACGTAGCCAGCTCATGATCGCCGAGACTGTCGAACTTGGCCATGCCCATCATGTAATTGTACTTGCGCAGTTTCTTTTCCGTGATCCCGTCCTGGGAGCCGTATTCCTTCTGTTTCCCCAAAGCTGCCTCGAGCTTTGTCTTCACGTCCTCGAGGTTCCCCTGCATCCGATACGCAGTTGCCCAATAGGGAGGATTGGTATAGGAGACCTGGAGCTTGTCCTTCACCTTCGTCACGGCCACGCGCATGGCCGCGCCGTACCCGCCGAAGTCGCTCTTTGCGGCGTTGGCCTTCAGGGCTTCGCTGGTCACGACGATCACCACGGCGTTCGGGTAAGGCGCGTAGCTCCCTGCCACCTCGAAGCCCTGGCCCTGCAGGCTGGTTTTCACCGCTGCGGCAGCCTGCTCCAGGTCGGTCTGCTGCGGCTCCGCACCGAGCACAAAGGGCTTCAGCCCCTCTGCCTGGGCCATTGCTGCCATGGAGAGAACGAGACCTGCCA
>JAFNAG010000075.1 GCA_017860135.1 Acidobacteriota bacterium | reverse complement strand
CAACGGAGGCAGCATCCCCGATGGCTATCAGATCCTGCCGTTCCGCGAAGGCAGCTCCGATCAGGGTGAGGTCACGTACCTGATCGTCAGTACTGCGCCGACGATTACTGGAAAGGATCTGAAGAACGCCCGACGCTCTACCGATCGGAATGGCCGCAACGCCGTTGGTTTTTTCCTCAACGCTGCGGGAGCGGCGATCTTTGGGCGCACCACGGAACAGCACGTCGGAGATCGACTGGCGATCGTTCTGGATGGCCAGGTATATTCGGCGCCTACAATCCAGACGAGGATCGGAGCTGAAGGAGAAATCACCGGCAGTTTCACCGTACAGCAAGCAGAGGACCTGGCCTTGCTGCTGCGCTCGGGAGCCCTGCCGGCATCCCTGGTTGTGGCGCAGGACCGCACTGTGGGCGCGTCCCTCGGCAATGACTCCATCCGTGCCGGTGTCACCGCGGCGATCATCGGCTTTGGACTGGTGATTATCGGAATGATCCTACATTACAAGCACGCGGGTCTTAATGCGGTGTGGTGCCTGCTTGCCAATCTGGTCATCCTCCTCGGTTTCATGGGCGCAGCCGGAGCGACTCTGACGCTTCCCGGGATTGCAGGTCTGATTCTGACCATCGGTATGGCCGTGGATTCGAATATTCTGATATTTGAGAGAATACGCGAGGAGCTGCATGCCGGGAAATCGGTGTGGGCGGCCGTGGACACCGGCTTCAAGAAGGTGTTTAGGACTATTTTCGACACCCACTTGACCACCTTGATTGCGGCCGCGTTCCTCTTCCAGTTTGGCACCGGCCCGATCCGAGGATTCGCCGTGACCCTGACCGTCGGGCTTCTGGCAAACATGTTCACCGCCGTCTATGTATCGCATCGTCTCTTCGACCAGATGCTGAGCAAGCGAAAAGTGGAGTCGTTGTCAATCTAAAGGAACATGAGGAGCAAAACGGTCTCCAACGATGAGGCAATGGCTGCACAGCCGATCGATTGCAGGACCGGGAGCTCCGGTAAAACAAGACTCGGGAGTTCGAGGTGGAAATCCTTCGGAACGTCTCAATCGACTGGTTGGGCAAGAAGTGGTACTTCTTCGGTTTATCGTGGATTCTGCTGGCGCTGGGCATAGCGGGCTATCTCATCCGTGGAGGATTCGCATGGGGGATTGACTTCAGAGGCGGCACGGTCGTGACCCTCAAGTTCAGACAAACCCCGGATCTGGATCTCATCCGGGGAGCTCTCAAGCCTGAGGCGGTGGGGGCGACAATGATTCAGCGTTATGGCGAGGCTGCCGACAACTCCGTGATGATTCGCCTGCAAAAGGTTTTCGGCGCCGGCGAGAATGTCGACGCCGGGCACAAAGTGCTGCAGGGACTGTTGCGGCAGGCCTTTGATCCGCAACATGCCGGCTCCCCGCTCTTCGATTTCAATGACATCAATATCGGCGTGGATGCGATCAGCAAGCATCTGCTGGAGGCCGACCCGGAGAAATTGGCAAGCCAGGGCAAGACCGCTGTGGAGGTGCAGACTCACTACCACAACCTCGCCCGAGCCATACTCGACTACCGCAATACGGCCGGCAAAGGGCTCGTGAGCAGCCTCGACGATCTGAAAAACGTCGCGAGTGTCACTCCGGCCGTGTTCCAGGTCCTGAATAAGGATTTCTATGCCGGACCATATGCGATCACCGGAGTAGAGAGCGTCGGTGCAGTCGTAGGCTCGGATCTGCGTAACCGTGCTGCCTTGGCTGTCGGGCTCTCCTTCGCGGGAATGCTCGTCTATATCAGTCTCCGGTTCAAGCCTGCTTACGGTGTAGGTGCGATCGTCGCGTTGTTTCATGACGTGACCATTACACTGGGCTTGTTTGCACTGACTCAGAAGGAGATTTCCCTGATTGTGGTCGCCGCCATGCTGACTTTGGTCGGCTACTCGGTCAACGACACGATTGTCGTGTTTGACCGCGTGAGAGAGAATCTCAGAACGATGCCAATGTACTCCTTAAGGAAGATCCTTAACCTGAGCATCAATCAGACGCTCTCTCGAACCATCATGACCTCGGGGATGACGTTTCTGTCGGTCTTTGCACTTCTGGTCTTCGGCGGTGAGGTGCTGAGGGGATTCTCTTTCGCCCTCACGGTGGGAATTATTATCGGCACCTATTCGAGCATCGCGATTGCGTCCCCGATCGTGGCATGGTGGTATCGATCTGAGGACATAAAAGCGAAGAGAAAGGCCGCCTGAATCCTGTCATTGGGGGAGCTCTCTTGGTTGTAGTATCAGGCGACACTGGATGTTGGAGTCAAGTTTCGGGGCTGATTTCAAGCGACCTGAAGAAACAGGGTGCCGTCAGGGCCTGCATTCCTGCTTCAGCCCAACCCAAGCTGCAAAGGCGAACGCGCCAAATCGAACGCCGGTGACTATAATCCCTCATACCATGTCCGGGCAAAACACAACCTCCACGATCGTCCCGCCTCGTGACCACCGCGGCCTGACTACTGCGGAGGCGCAGGCACGGCTCCGGCAACACGGCCCCAATGCCGTCGCAGAGGACAAAGCCCACCCGGTGAAGGATTTCCTCAGGCGGTTCTGGGCCCCCATCCCCTGGCTGCTGGAAGCCACGATCATTATCCAACTCTTTATAGGAGAGAAGGTCGAAGCAGCCGTGATCGGGGGACTCCTCGTTTTGAATGCCATGTTGAGTCTGCTTCAGGAAGGCCGCGCGCAAAAGGCACTGGCGCTCCTGCGTCAACAAATGCGTGTGTTGGCCCACGTCCGCCGCGACGGCGTGTGGACCACGTTGCCGTCCGAGGAATTGGTTCAGGGCGATGTTGTTCATCTGCGGCAGGGAATCATCGTGCCGGCGGATGTGAAGCTGGAGGCCGGGTCGCTGCTCGTGGACCAATCGGCGCTCACGGGCGAATCCGCCGCCGCCTCCCTCGAGTCCGGCAAGACGGCCTACGCGGGGTCCATGGTGCGCGGTGGTGAAGCTACGGGTGAAGTCGTCGCCACCGGCGCACGCACTTTCTTCGGTAAGACCGCCGAACTCGTTCGTACCGCCGGCTCGGTCAACAGGCAGGAGCGTGAGATAGTGGGTGTGGTAAAAAACCTCTTCGTCGTAAATGCGGCGATGGTCGTGGTCGTGATCGGCTACGCCCACCACCTCGGTATGTCCCTCGGGTCCGTTCTGCCGTTGTTGCTGACCATTTTGCTCGCGTCCATCCCTGTCGCGCTGCCTGCCACCTTTACGCTCGCGGCAGCTCTGGGTTCAGTGGAACTCTCCAGGCATGGCGTCCTTATCACAAGACTCAGTGCCCTGCACGACATCGCCTCCATGACCGTGTTGTGCAGCGATAAGACCGGAACGCTCACTCGCAACCAGGCCACCGTGAAAGCCCTCTGGCCTGCCCCTGGCGCATCTGAAGAGGACCTCTTGCGTGCCGCAGCTTTTGCCAGTGATCCGGCCGGTCAGGACCCCGTAGACGGCGCGATCATCAAGGCTGCCGCCGACCGCGGCTGGCGGGACCGCGAAATGGCGCTCATCGAGTTCAAACCTTTCGACCCTGCCACAAAACGTGCTGAGGCTGTGTATCGTGATAAAGAAGAATCCCGTCGTTTCATGAAAGGTGCGTCCGCAGTCGTCGCGAAACTTGCCGGCGCTGCGGACACTCTGTGGCAACCTCAGGCTGAAATCATCGCCGGGCGCGGGCAACGTGTACTTGGGGTGGCCGAAGGAACCGCAGGCCAAATGCGCCTCGTTGGCCTGATTGGGCTTGAGGACGCCGTGCGCGAAGATTCGAAGTCCATCGTGAGTGCAATCCGCGACGCGGGCGTCCGCACGGTAATGGTCACGGGCGACAATGCCCTTACGGCACGCAGCGTGGCCGAGCAGGTAGGGATTCCAGGCAATGCTTGCTCGCCCGATAAACTCCACGGTGATCTGTCCGGAGACGCGCTCGATTGTAGTGTCTTCGCTGGCGTATTTCCAGAAGACAAGTTCCGGCTGGTCCGGGATTTCCAGCGTCGTGGCGAAGTGGTTGGTATGAGCGGGGACGGCGTGAACGATGCTCCTGCGCTGCGTCAGGCCGAAGCGGGAATAGCCGTGGCCAATGCTACGGATGTGGCGAAAGCCGCCGCAGCCATGGTGTTGACCCGCCCGGGACTGGGCGGTGTGGTGGCCGCTATTGAAGCGAGCCGGCTCGTATTCCAGCGCATCATCACCTACACCCTCAATATGCTGATCAAGAAGATCGAGATCATGGCGCTATTGGTCATCGGCTTTCTGGCAACCGGGCATAATGCGCTCACACCGCTGCTGATGGTGTTGTTCCTCTTCCTCAATGACTTCGTTACGATGTCGCTCTCAACCGATCGGATGCAATACTCACGGCATCCGAACCGGTGGAACACTCGCGGCATTCTTCTGGCTGCCGCAGCCCTCGCCGCATGCAAGCTGGTCTTTTCACTCGGCATTTTCTTGTGCGGCTATCATGTGCTCCACCTGGACATGCCACATCTTCAAACTATGATTTTTGCGACATTGATCCTCAGCGCGCAGGCCGGAATCTATCTCCTGCGAGAGCGGGGGCATTTTTGGCAGTCGCCGCCCCGCCTTCTTCTCATCGGCAGCTCGCTGTTGGGCCTGGGCGTCGTCGCGGTGCTCGCGCTCGGCGGCATTCTCATGCCAGCACTCAGCGCGTCATTTTTCTTAGCCGTCGCCGGCGCGGCGATCGTCTACTTTTCCTGCCTCGACTGGCTCAAAGTGTGGCTTTTCGGCCGGCTGAATCTGCGCTGACCCTTCGTGGCTAATGAATCGCCGTTCTCGTTCACTCCGAAAACGCCGCTTTCCTGAATCATTTCGCCACTGCGCCTGCGATAGTTTGCGGATGGATTGCCCGGCAGTGCCGGGTTGCAGTAAACGAGGCACGTGATACAAGGAGCATGTCCATGGAAACCATCCCATTTTGGTCAAAAGAAGTAAATGAGATTGCCCAAAACGTGAACTCGTCCATCAATGGTTTGAGCGGAAAAGACGCTCAGGACACTCTTCGACGTGTCGGCCCGAACCGCATTCAGTCCAAGGAGCGGGTCACGCTGCTGGGGCTGTTTCTCAATCAATTCAAAAGCCCGATCGTACTCATCCTGGTATTCGCCACCATCATCTCGGCTTTTCTCCAGGATTGGGCGGACGCTACCATTATCCTCTTCATTGTCATGGGCAGCGCCCTGCTCAGTTTGTATCAGGAGTTCAACGCCAACAACGCCGCCCAAACGCTGCGGGAGCAAGTTTCATTTGAAACAGATGTGTTACGGGATGGGAAATCCACCCCCATACCCAGCGAAGAAATCGTTCCCGGTGACGTGGTGTTGCTCTCGGCCGGCAGTCTGATCCCTGCGGACGGACTGTTGATTGAAGCCAGGGATTTCTTCGTCAACCAGGCCGTGTTGACAGGAGAGACTTTCCCGGTGGAGAAAATGCCGGGCGTACTGCCGGAAAGCGTCGGGCTGGCCGGGCGGACGAACGTTGTGTTCATGGGCACCAATGTCCGCAGTGGCAATGCCAAAGCGCTTATTGTGCGGACGGGATTGCACACCGCCTTCGGGCACATAGCCAGCCGCCTGACCCTGCGTCCGCCGGAAACCGAGTTCGAGCGCGGCATCCGCAAACTGGGCTATTTGCTCACCGAGGTCATGCTCCTGCTGGTACTGGGCATCTTCTTCTTCAACGTACTTTTCCATAAGCCAGTGCTGGATTCATTGCTCTTTTCGATCGCGCTGGCAGTTGGGTTGACCCCTCAACTGTTGCCCGCCATTATCAATATCAACCTGTCGAAAGGCTCTCAGGAGATGGCGAAACATGGTGTCATCGTGCGGCGACTGGAATCGATTGAAAACTTCGGGAGCATGGATGTCCTTTGCACCGACAAGACCGGCACGCTCACGCAGGGGGTGGTGCAGTTGGATGGTTCGCTGGATGTGAACGGCGAACCATCCGAGCGTGTGGGGCTGTATGCGTACCTGAATGCGCGCATGCAGACGGGCCTGCCTAATCCGCTGGATGAGGCGATTGTCAACAAAGGGGCGGAGGGGGCGAACGAGTACTCTAAAGTGGATGAAATCCCGTATGACTTTATCCGCAAACGCCTGACGGTGGCAGTCGCGCGAAATCATGATTCGCATTACATGATCACGAAAGGCGCGCTGGAAAATGTGCTTGGGGCATGTTCGCGGGTCACAGTCGGGGATGGGGAAATAACCCTCGATACCGGTCAGCAGGCAAAGCTCCGAGAAAAATACCAGGCCTGGAGCGCTCAGGGCTACCGGGTGCTGGGGGTGGCAGTCAAATCCGTCGGCGCGCAGGAGAACCCCCTTTCCAAAAAAGATGAAACCGACATGACCTTCGCAGGATTCCTGTTGTTCCTGGACCCACCAAAGGAAGGCGTACAGGAGACCATGCGGGCATTGGCTAAGCTGGGGGTGCAGCTCAAGGTGATTACGGGTGACAATAAGCTCGTAGCCCATCATGTCGGGCGGGTAGTCGGACTGGGAGAAGCGAAGGTGTTGACCGGCTGCGAACTGGATGACTTGCGCGACGAGGCGGTCTGGCATGCGGTGGAGGAAACCACCATCTTTGCGGAGGTGGATCCTAACCAGAAGGAGCGCATTATTTTGGCGCTCAAGAAGCGCGGGCACGTAGTGGGCTACATGGGAGACGGCATCAATGACGCCCCCTCGTTGCACAGCGCTGACGTGGGCATCTCGGTGGCAAACGCCGTGGATGTTGCCAAGGAAGCCGCTGACCTGGTGCTGCTCAAACAGGATCTGGATGTACTGCGTGAGGGCATTGTACAGGGAAGAAAAACGTTTGCCAATACGCTCAAGTATGTGTTCATGGCGACCAGCGCAAACTTCGGAAACATGTTCAGCATGGCTGGGGCTTCGCTGTTTTTGCCATTTCTTCCGATGTTGCCCAAACAGATTCTGCTGATCAACTTCCTTACCGATCTGCCCGAGATGACTATCGCCGGTGATCGCGTGGATGATGTGTTTGTGGAACGCCCGCGACGCATGGATATCAACTTCATCCGCCACTTTATGTTGATATTTGGCCCACTCAGTTCGCTGTTCGATTTTGCCACCTTTGCAGTGTTGTTGTGGCTGATGAAGGCTAGCGAGCAGAGCTTCCAAACCGGCTGGTTTATTGAGTCAATCTTCTCGGCGGGAATGGTGGTTTTTGCGGTGCGCACGCGCCTGCCGTTTCTGCGCAGTCGTCCCAGTCGCGCCATGCTCGCAGTCACCGTACCTGTGATGCTGATTTCGTTGTGGCTCCCCTATTCACCTTTGGCCGAGGTGTTGGACCTTGTGCCGCTTTCGATTCCGTGTGTAGGTGTGCTTTTGGGAATCGCGGTGATATACTTTATATCCGCAGAATCTACCAAACACTGGTTCTATCGCAAGTACGGCGGTTAAAACAATGCAGCTGGTGGGGAGTGTCGAACGACACGTTTTCTCACGATCGGCAAAAGCGGTCATCATCCGCCTGAACACCGGAGATTCCTGCGTGCGGACGCGAATGACCTGCCCTGCACGGGAGCGCAGGAACGACTCTCCGCAGGTGTGCAGCCGCTTTCCATCCCCGTCGAGTGAAGCGAAAATCTGGGTCCCAGGCGCATTCCGCCGGCACCGAGATGGCACGGAAAAGCCACTGGCTCACATTGCCCTTTTGATCCGCTGAAGCGCCTCGAGGATCGCTCGATCCAGTTCGGCGCGGTTGTTGCTGAACCGGTGGTTTGCAGCTTCGCGGCTCATGCTTTCACCTCCCCAGAAGGAGTCGGATCAAACCCCCGGAGCTGTGGACCCGAGCCAAGGCATAGGTGATCGTAAGCAGGTCGGTGCCTTTGGGATAGATAAGATATCTGCCCTCCCAGCGCGGCGCGAACTTCTTTTTGAATTGGAAGAGATTCTTGTACCCGTAAAAAGAGTTCAGATTCTCAAATAGTAATGCCACGCCGCGGTCCAGCGTACCCTTCGGATCCGCAACATTCGCCAGCGGCGCATTCGCCAGGCTGGCCTCCTTATAACCCGCAGATTGCAGTTGCAGCAGGGAGTGTGCCAGAAGAAAATCCATGCTGCCTGCAGGGGCCGTGTTCCGCTCGCGCATCAGATCCAGGACTACAGCCTCGCCCTGGCGGTAAGGCAGCCACGAACAGAAAGCTTCAATTCTGTCACCGACGGCGCCGACGAATGCCGGGACTTTTTCTAGGGCTTCCAGCGAGAACCGTCCGATGGTGAAGCCCAGTTCGCCCAGTCGTTTCTCAGCCAGCCATTCCTGAGAGATCGCCTCGAGTTGCTCGTCGACGCCGGCGTCGGGTTGCCGGCTCCGGTTGTAACGGCGGACCAGCATTCCCGTCTTGGCCGTCTTGTTCACCATGGCGCGCAGATTCGCCCTTTTATTGCCCGCCAGGCCGAACTCCTTCAGCTCAATTACAGCTTCCTCGGCAATCTTGAGAGCGCGCAGCCCTGAGACTCTGTAGGCGGGGAGACGGGATTCGGCAACCTCGTAGAAGCAGCCCGTCCAACCGTTCTTACTGCAGAGTTCAAGGTATTCGCGCACGCTGCTATCAAAGTCCTCATCCGCTGCCAGCGCGTCGCCGCAGGTGATTGCCACCGACCCATGAGTAGCGAATGCGACGAGAGCACGTCCCTCGGCCACCAGGTAGTGATGCTTGTCGACTTGAACGGCAAATGCCGAGAGTGAATGGCGGCTGTGCTCATTGAAAATCGCGCGGACCCGGCCTGCCGGGGCCTCCTGCCGGTCACGCAGGATAACAGGCCGCAGGAAAAGCGCCAGCAGGTAAAAACGAGCGATCCAGCCGGCGATTTGCAGAGAACCGAGATAATAGGCCGCGTGCCGGGTCCTGGGATCCACACCGGGCGCTAAAATCAGGATCCCATCACGAAACGCTTCACTCAGCGGCGTCGCTTCCGCTTGCCAGGTGAATTGACCGGCGAGCTGTTTCAGTCCTATGTAGCCATAGACCATCACCGCGCCTGCCAGCACCGGCGCTGTCAGGAACCCGAGGCGAAGAGACGCCGGATCGCTGCGCGCATAGAAGCGGCCACGAAAGGAGAGGAGATATGCAAGCAGCAACCCCGCCACGAAGGAGTGGTGCAGATCCAATCCGTGAGTCACATGCGCAAGCAGAGAGACAGCGAGCGCGATGCAGGCGACATACCACGCCTGCTCCTTTCTTCGTGCGAACCCCCTGGTCACCTGCAGCAGGGCAATCCCTGAAAAGAGCATCAGCGAGCGGCTGGGCTGGATCACCTCCAGGGGCAGCCAGCTTTCCAGAACGCGCAGGGAATGCTGGGAGCGCGGCAGGAGCGCGGTAACCAGGTTGAGTGCTCCCATGGCGCCGATCAGCACCGGGATGAGCATGTGCACGTCGGCCATTCTGAGGTCTTCCACCCACCCGGCGCGTCGGATGTGGCGAAGGAACACTACCACGGCGCCGGTCGCCAGGAGTCCAAGCAGTAGGGTGAACTCATATCGCTCGAGTCCGGTAAATATGCGCGCCGCCGCCTCACCCAGGTAAAATCCCAGCAGCGCCGTGGGCGCCGCCCAGACAATACTGGTAGCGAGGTTGATCAGAGTGAACCGCAGCCCGGGCATGCCCAGCGCGCCGCAGGCTGCGGGAATGATGATGCGGAAGCCGAAAGCGAACCGGCTGAAGAGGAGAAGCCAATTGCCGTGGCGAGACATCAATCCCAGGACTTTTTTGTACCGCGGATGCTGGCCGAAGCGTCGCTCAAGCCAGGCACGACCGCGAGTCCGGGCCATCAGGTAATAGACCTGGTCGGCTGCGGTGTTGGCTGCGATCGCTACGGCAATGACCCAGGGCAAGCTGAAAAGGCCGAGATGCGCCATGTAGGAGGCGGCGAGGAGGAAGGCTTCGCCCTCGAGTGCCACGCCCAGAAACAGAAGTGCGTATCCGTATCGGATCAGCAGGGCTTCCATGACTCACCCAGTGCAGTAGGATAGCATCCTGGCATGTACATTCACATACGCCTTGTTTCATTCGGACGCAACACGGCAAGTCTTCGAGTGCTTACCCAACCTCAAGCACCAGGCCTTGATCATGACTGCCTATGCCAACGGCATGAGGGCTTCTGAAGTAGCCTGGTTTCTGCCGCGAAACTCATATTGTATGCAAGATTGATATTGTGGCGATTGGACTTCGACCTGGACGTGGACCACCTTTTCCATGGCATGCCACTGCGAACGAATACGCCATTCGCAATGGAAATATTCTTGATGCGGCCAGGTCCAAGTCGAGGACCAGGCCCAGGGGATTTTACTTCAAGCGTTTCTTCGCAGGCGCTATCATGCAGTCTTTCCGAATGCGTGGCACGGAGGGAGCATTCCCCAATCCGCATTCTCACGGGGGGACAGGTGCACCACATTTTCACCGGCACGTTCGCCGCGCTCGAGGCGCGATTCGTTGAACTGGCCCGCCGCCAGCAGGAGGGGGACCCGCTGGCGCCGGTGGCTGTGCTTGTCGGGTCGAACCTGCTCGCTTCCTATCTCAAGCGCCGGATCGCCGAGACGGGCGGTGCCGCCGCCAACCTGCACTTTCTCACGTTTCTCGATCTTGCCCGGAAGCTGGGCTCGCCGGCTCCTTCGGGAGGCTCCAAACCCGATCTCCCTCATTTGGGGGCATCCCTTTTCCTGGAAGACGTTCTGGAAAGAAACACGCCGGAGGCATTCGCGCGCGTGGCGGGATTCGCGGGTTTCCGGGGCGCGGTGCTGGACACGTTCCGCGATTTGCGCGATGCGGGCGTCATGCCGTCGAGCCTGGAATCATCGATTGCGGCGATCCGCGGTCTGGCGCCCGACCGGCAAACCCACCTGCGCAGCCTGGCGCGGATCTATCGCCTGTTCAAGGCGCGGATCTCGGCCTTCCGGGACAGCGCGGACGAATTCCGGCAGGCAGGCCTGGCGGCGGGCGCCGCGCCGCGTGTGCTGGGAACCCGCTCGCTTCTGATCTACGGCATCTATGATGTGACGGGCGTTCAAGCAGACCTTTTGCATTCACTCAAGGATGCACTTGACCTGACATACTTCATCCCCTTTGTGGATAAGCATGCGACGCGATTCGCGGCGCCGTTCCTGGAGGCGCGAAGCCGGGAACTGGAGGTGGCGCCGGAAGAGTTGCCTCAGGTGCAGCCGAAAGTGGGCCTCCACAGGCTGGCGGCACGGATCTTCGCACCGTTTGAGCCGGTTGCCGCCTGTTATCCCCTCCAGCCCCTGGTTGCGGACGGCTCCTTTACCCTCGTGTCCGTGCCGGGAGAGTCGCGCGCCGCGGTCGAGGTGATTCGGGAGGTATTGGCCGCGGTTCAGCAGGGGCTCATACGGGGGTTTCACGAAGCCGCCGTCATTTTGCGCCAGCCCGACGAGGAGGCGCCGGTCCTGACCGAAGCATTCCGTCTTCGGGGAATCCCTTATTACCTGCACGGCGGCAGCGCCTTTTCCCGCAGGCCGCTGTCGCAGGCGATCCTGGCGATTGCCGGACTGGAATCCGAGGCGTTCTCCCGCCGCGCAGTCCTCAAAGCGATGGACCTGGTCGCCGCCGCCCTGCCGCCGGCAACGGCTTCGGCCTGGGACGTGCCGCAATGGCGCCTGCTGACGAATGATCCGCGTTTTCTCGCCGGCGTGGCGGCATGGGACGCGGCGACGGAGAGTCTGGTGAGGGAGGCGCGTGGGAGGCTCAGGAGGGCAGAAGCGAGCGAGGCCTCCGGAGAGGATCCAGGGGATGAAGAGTATCTGGCGCATTCGGTGCCGGCCGCGCAAAATTTACTGGACTCCGCCGTTTCCCTCCGTGCCGGCTGGATCGAGTTGCGGAAAGCCGCTGCGGACTGGCCGGAGGCATGCTCCTGGCAGGAATGGGCCAGGCTCCTGCAGGAACGGCTCGAACCAATCCTAGGGAAATCGGCGGACTGGCCGGCGTTTTCGCCGGTCCTGGATGTATTCCATTGCCTGGGCCGGATTCCCGATGATGCAGCCTTCCGGCAGGCGGCGTCGCGCGCGCGCATGGCCGCAGCGTTGCTGGACGCGCTTGCGGATCTCGCGTCCATGGAAGGCGCCTTCGAACGGCGCGGGGTGACGCTGCTGTCGGCCGCCGCGGCACGCGGCCTGCGCTTCCCCCTCGTGATCCTGCCGGGGCTGGAAGAGGGGCGCTTTCCGGCGCGTTTGCGCCAGGACCCGCTCCTTCTGGATTCGGAACGTCAGAAGATCGGGCGCCCGTCACGCCTTCCGCTGAAATCGCTGCGCGGGGAAGAGGAGAAGCTCCTGTTTGACATGGCCGTGCGCTCGGCGGACAGGCGGCTCGTGCTGATGACCTCGCGGCTCGATGAGGCATCCGACCGGGAACGCATTCCCTCCCAGTTCTTCCTGCGCTGTGCCGCGGCGGCGCGCGGCGCAACGGTCGGTCTGCAGGATCTGACTCCTGAAGAGATCCCCGGGTTGCGATCGGCGAGCCTGGACGGGGCCGGCCCGCCGAAGGGCATGATTGCGGTCGACGAAGGCGAGATCCGGCTCGGTCTCATCGCAGAAGACCCCGGCCGGGCGCGCGCCGTCCTGGCCGAATTCGCTGACGTGGAGCCCGGGTTGTTGCGTGGCCCAATGGCATACGACCGCGCGCGCTGGGAGCGCCGGCTCACCGGATTCGATGGGCGGCTGCTGGATGCGGAACTGGTGCGAAGCGTGGCGGGCACGGTCCTCGGCGGCCAAGTGTCGGCGAGCCGCATCGAGGAATATGCGAAGTGTCCCTACCTCTTCTATTTGAGGCGGGTCCAGCGGCTGGAGAAATGGCGGGAAGAGGAGCCGTTCGAGGGATTGGATCCCCTCGTGCGCGGCCAGGTGATTCACGCGATCCTGGAGGAATTCCTGCGCGACTTTGCGGGCGGCAAGTTTGCCGGGACATCGGTTTCTCAGCTTCAGCAGGCGCTGTCGGAGAAGTCGCTCCGCGCGCTCGAAGAAGTCCGGCCGGCCGCGATGCCCGATCTGCTCTGGGAGATCGAACGGGACCGGCTGCTGGCGATGCTCCGTAACTGGCTGGAATTTGAAAAAGAGCGGGAAAACCCTGGATGCCCGCCGATGCACCTGGAACGGAGTTTCGGCACGATCCACGGCGAGGCCATTTCGCCGGCCTACCGGGTGGAGGGTCGCGGCGCCGCGTTTGAATTCAGGGGCCGGATCGATCGCATCGACGGAACGCGCGCAGGAGGCCGGGCGCGCGTGATCGACTACAAGACCGGCACGCTGCCCAGATCGATGAGCGGCGGAAAGCGGACGCTGCTCATGGCCGGTGAGAAGATCCAGCTCGCGGTCTATTGTGGCGCCCTGTCGGTCATGGAGGATCTTGCCGGCACTCCGTGCGTCGAAGGGGAGTACCTTCATCTGCAACCCGGCGACGGCCAGGTCCTGCCCTGCAGCTATGGAGACCTGGAGCTCCGGGAAGCCGTGCGGCGCCTGCCGGAGATGCTGGAGATCATCCGCGAGGGGATGGAAGGCGGCGTTTTCTTTGCTCGTTCCCGCGGCAGCGTCCGGCCGGAAGGGCATTGCAGGTTCTGCGATTACCTTGCCATCTGCGGCAAGGACCGGGAGCGGCGGGAGTCGGACAAATCTGCGGATCCGGCAGTGCTGCGCTTTGCCCGGCTGAAAGAAATCGACGGCGCGGAGGAGGAGGAGCCATGACCGCCGATCGGGACCAGAGACGCCGGGCGCGGGAAGAGACAAACCGGTCCTTCATTGTGGAGGCATCGGCGGGAACAGGCAAGACCAGCATCCTGATCGAGCGCATTCTGCATTGCGTGCTGGAACGGGGGCCGGACGGCGCGCCCATTCCCCTGTCGCGGATCTGCGCCATTACCTTTACGGAGAAGGCCGCCGGCGAGATGAAGATACGCCTGCGGCAGGAATTCGAGCGCAGGAGCGTCGAATCGGGGGATGCGGGGGAGCGGGCCAGGGAGGCGCTGGCCGACCTCGAAGGCGCCGCCATCTCAACATTTCACTCGTTTGCCGTATCTCTGCTTAAGGAACGGCCGGTCGAAGCGGGCCTCGACCCGCGTTTCACCACACTGGACGAAGTGCAGGGCCAGCTCCTCTTCCAGGAAGTGTGGGAGGCGTGGCTGCAGGGCGCGCTCGAGGAACGCAACACGCAACTGGAGAGCGCGCTGCGCGCCGGCCTGGGTCTGGATGCGCTGCGCGACATCGCCGGGACGATCCGGGCGCATGCCCATACAGTCCGGCGCCTGAGCCTGCCGGCGCCGCCTTCCGAAGAAGAAGCCGGCCGGCAGAGGGCAGGACTGTTGGAGGAGGGGATCGACTTCCGCAGCAAGGTGCGCGATCCTGAAGACAAGCTGTTCGTGCATCTGGAAAGGGCGCTCGCCTGGCTGCAGGATCCCGATTCGGCAGAGATGCCCACGAAGCCCGGGCCTGCCGGCGCGGCCGGCAAATGGGCAGGGGGAAAAGACACGGTAGACGCGGTCAGGACCTTCGTCAGAGGCGCCGCTGACTTTGCCAGGCAGTATAAGCTGCTTCCTGCGCAGCGAACGTTCCATGCTGCGGTTCGCTGGATCATCGACGAGTTCCTGCCGGCATGGGAATCGCGCAAGCGCTTGAAAGGAGCGCTGGACTTTGACGATCAGCTCTGGTGCGCTTGTCAGCTTCTCTCTGACAGCCGCGCAGCCCGGGAAGAATTTCAGAACAGGTATGCCGCGCTCCTGATCGACGAGTTTCAGGACACGGACCCCGTGCAGTGGGAGATCATACGACTGCTGGCAGCGCGACAGGACGGCGCGGCGCAGGCCGGCGGCAGGATCGCCGCGGGGAGGCTCTTCATCGTGGGGGATCCGAAACAATCGATCTACCGGTTTCGAGGCGCCGACATCGAGACTTACAGTACGGTTGCAGGGAAGGATGCGATGGCGGAACTGGGCCTGGAGCGGCTCGAGCTGACGGTGAATTTCCGCTCTGTCCCCGGCATCCTCGGCTTTGTCGACGATGCGTTTCGCGAGGTCATGAAGGAAGCCGAGGGCAAGCTTTTCCAGCCGGGCTACCTTGCGTTCGGCGGCCACGGGGCGCGCGCGGGAAAGCAGGCCGGGCCTGCGGTCCACCTTCTCGGCGACCGGGACGAAGAGGGCAAACCGGCCGGCTCCGGGCGTGAATTCTATGAAGTGGAAGCCGGCCGGATCGCGCGGCTCGTCCTGCGGATGCGCAGCGGCTCCGGCTGGGAGGTGGAAGACCGGGACGGTCCGGGATGGCGCGCGCCAGGCTACCGGGACATCGCCATCCTGCTGCCGGTATTGACGCATGCGGACGGTCTTGAAGATGCGCTGCGCAAGTGGGGGATTCCATACGTCCTCGAGGGGGGCAAGTTTTACTACACGCGCAGCGAAGTCTCGTCTGCCGTCACCGTGCTGCGCGCCGTCGCCAATCCGAACGACGCGGTGGCGCTTTACGGGGCGCTGCGTTCGATCTACTTCGGCCTGTCGGATGAGGACCTGCTGCGCGCCAGGCTCGAAGGCATCTCGCTCGACTACCGAAGCGATGTGCCGGCGGGGTCGCCGCTGCACCGGCCCTGCGGCATCCTGCGGGATCTGCATCTGCAAAGGCACGAGCGTTCGGCTTCGGAGCTGCTGGAGACTCTGCTGATGCAGACCGGAGCAAGGGAAGTTCTCGCGCCGCGCGGGATCCAATCGCTCGCCAACCTCAACAAGCTAGTGCGCACCTTGCGCGCGCTGCAGCAGGACACTACGTTCTCCGAAGTGGTGGAACTGGTGGGAGGGATGGACGAAGAAGGGGTTGCCGAGAGCGAGAGCCGGATCGTGGAGGAGCGCAGCGACGCGGTGCGGGTTCTGTCGATCCATCGCGCCAAGGGCCTTGATTTTCCAGTGGTGATTGTCTCCGGCCTCGGGTTTCAGCGCCGGAGCCGGCCGTCGGATTTCCTGGCGGATCCTCATGGAACGGGGATCTTTGCGCTGCGCGCCGGAGCGAAGGAGTCGGGGTTGAGCACGCCCGGCTGGGAAGAGCTCGTGGAAGCGGACAAGGAGCGGGAAGACGCCGAACTGACGCGCCTGCTCTATGTGGCGATGACGCGCGCCCGCGACCACCTCGTTCTCTGTACCCACACGCGCGGCAAATTGCTCCCCGACGGGGAGCGTTACGCGCCGGCCTTCGAGAAGACTCGACTGCAGCCGCTGGCCGCGTTCCTGGACA
>JAFNAG010000074.1 GCA_017860135.1 Acidobacteriota bacterium | reverse complement strand
GCGGTGCGGCCAGATCAAAGAATCGAGCAGCGCGACAGCGCCCTCGACGGGACAGTCGCTCAGAACGGTGGATCCGCCTTCGCGCACCAGGAATGTCGCAAAACGGGGAGGGTTGATGTCGTAACGGGTGCGCGGGAATCGCCCGGTCCAGCTGTGACTTGGATGATACAGTCCGATCACGTCGTTCAACAGAGCGGCGGCGATGGGCATTCGACCGGTTCCCTTTCCCAGGTATACCAATTCCCCCGTATCTACACCGTCGAGGACGACGACGTTGTTTTCCGCACGGACGCTTCCGAGATGGCCTTCGGCAGCAACTGCCATGGGCAGAACCCCGGCGACGGGCGTTTCGGGGTGGGCGATGAAAAGCCCGATCAACTTGACTCGCAGTCCCAACGACGGGGCTTCACGGACAAGGACGGGATCGAGGTGATGAATCCCTGTTATCGGCAGTTCCTCGATCCCGAAGCGCATTCCTTGTGCGCGCGCGCACAGGATAAGAAGTTTCTGGGCCGTATCCCAGCCGGAAAGGTCCAGTTCCGGGTCGGGTTCGGTGACCTCAAGGGAACGCGCGTGGGCGAGCGAGGAAGAAAACGAGAAGCCCTGCTCCATTCGCTCCAGAATGACGTTGCAGGTGGAGGAGAGAACCGCCTGAATGCTCTTGATTTGCAAGTGGCGCAAGGGACGCTCCACCGCGTACATGAGCGGCCAGCCGGCGGCGATGGCGTTGTGGTAGGCAATACGGACCCCATGGGCGAGCGCCTGCTGTTCCAGGCAAGGGCCGTGTTCCTTCACGAGCGCCTTGTTGGTCGTGGCAACCGGCTTTTTCCGGGCCAGGGCGGCCTCGATCAGTCCGCGCGTGTCGCTCCCGCGCGTGGCTTCCACGACCACGTCGATGTCGTCCCTGCGCACCAGCGCTTCAGGGTCGAAACCGAGTTCCACCGTTGTAATGCCGGGATCGAGCCTGCGCGAGGTATCGATGTCGGCAACGGCCGCCACTTCCAGCCGCAGATCGTAATCCTCGACGAGCTGCGCCTGCCGCTCGCGGAGCAACCGCAAGAAAAGGCCGGTGACCCGGCCTGCTCCAAGAATTCCGATACGGACCGTGCGGATCTCGCGCTGCGCGGGAGTCGGCACGATTCTCGGCTCGCGCATGCGCGCATCGCGCAGAATGGATGCGAGTTGGTCGGTCTCGAGCAGGAACGCATCGTGTCCATGCGGGGAGCGCAGTTCGGAGAAGTCAACCGGCTTTCCAAGATGGTTGAGGATATCGGCGGCGATATGAACGTCCGCCACCGGGTAGAGTTGATCGGAGCTGATGCCGATAACCAGCGTCCGGCACCGGACACGCTCCAGCGCAGCCACCACGCTGCCGCGGTTCTCGCTCACGTCAAACAGATCCATGGCCCGGGTGAACAGGATGTACGTATAGGGATCAAAGCGCTTCACGCTCTTCCGGCCCTGATGTCGGAGCCAGGATTCCACGTTGAACATTCCCCGCTCTCCGAGCGTCGAGCCGGGAGGCCGGAACCACTCACGGCCGAACTTTTCTTCCAGGCTGACAGCAGAACGGTAGCTCAGCATGCCCACTCCCCGGGCCATCATCTGCCCCCATGCGGAACTGGCTGCGCTGCCGTTTATATCCAGTTCCACCCCCCGTCGCTGCAACCAGTTCCATCCGATCTGCAGGGGTGTCGTGCGCAACGGGGCCGCCACGACAGTCACATGCTCGACATCCTCGCCGGCTTCGATCGCCCATTCCCATGCGATCATGCCACCCATGCTGGCACCGATTACCATCTGAAGCCGCCGGATTCCAAGCTGGCGGATAAAGAGCCGCTGCACCCGCATCATATCCAATGGCGTGACGAGGGGAAACCGCTCGAGGTATGGCTGACCGTCCGACGCCGGAAAGCGCGGCCCGGTGGTGCCGTAGCAGCCGCCCAGCAGGTTCGGGCAGACCACAAAATACCTTTCGGTGTCGATCGCCCTGCCCGGTCCAACGAGGGATTCCCACCAGCCGGGCGGCTGGTCCCTGCCGTCGCCGGTCACATGGCAGTCGAACGCAAGCGGGTGAATGATCAGTACCGCGTTGTCCTGCGATTCATTGAGCGTACCCCACGATTGATAGCTGACCTGGATCGCCGGCAGGCTTCCGCCGCGGACAAAGACCGCTTCTTCCGGCAGCTCCAGCTGAATGACTTTTCCGAGTTCGCGTGTCGGGGAATCCCACCACAGCTCACGGTGCTCATCTGCCATATTTCACATCCCGTTTTTGTTTGCGCCGGAGTGTATACCTTGATCACACCCAATTGATGCGGAAAATATTAATTGGATACACCCGGGTTGTCGAGCCCATTGAATCAGCGGCACCTTTCAATATTCTCCGGCCCATGCCCGCCAGATCAGGCCGCAACGAGTTTCCGCTTGCACCTCGAACGTCAGCAGGATAGAAGGATTCATCGGGCAGAGCCTGACTTCTGCCTGGTGTGGTCAGAAGCCCTGCAGCGACAGGTCGAGGCACGCCAGTCGATTCTGTTTAACTGCAGGCTTTCCGCCGGATTGAAAAGGGGTAACGCGATGAAACAAAAGTCTGCACACACGATAACCCTTGCGGCGCTGCTGTGCGTTGTCCTCCCGAAGACGGCCGCTGCACAGGCTACCCGTTCCCTCTCCAACGATTATTTGCGCGCGGAATTCGCGGCCGACCATCTCACCTCACTCGTCGATCGTGCCTCCGGCTTTCGTGCCCTCTTCCGCAACGAGACGTTCTCCCTGACAATCGGCGGCGAGAAGCTCGATCCTTCCGGGCTCAAGCTGAATAACACGCAACAGACTGACACCAATATTACTTATATTTATAACAGCTTACGTTATACTCTTCATGTTATCTATGAACTTCGGCCGGGCCGGCGTTTCCTTACGAAGCAGATCGTGATTCATCCTGCAGGAGCGGGTGATTACCGTGTCAACGAGGTGGAAGCATTCCGCGGAGTGATGCAACCTACCCCGGCCGGTGAAATGCCCATCCCGCCACCGCCGTCACGCACGAGCGGAAACTGGGGCAACCTACTGAGGTATGTCAGAGATCCCCGGAATTCTGTAGTCCCGGATTTTGGGATGTTCTTCCTGTATCAGAATCCGTTCTTTGTCTGGAGGAAGGAGGGAGTAATTCGCTCCGCCTCCTATTTGCCGGAGATCGACTGGAAGTCAGGCTACGGGCCGCATGCATCGGACCGCCTGTGCATCGGATTGTATCCGCTCAGCGGGAGGGTGTTTCCCGCCACTGCAGTTCCCGAGTGGACCTTTGTCGCCGATTACCGCAGTTATCTGGCGGGAGTCCCTCAGATCGACATGGCAGAGGCGGACGCCCTGGTCGCCTGTGTGCGCTCCTTCCTTATCTACCGCCCGCAGCGGAGCGTCCGGGTGCACGTGCCATGGTGTGAGAACGACTACCAGATCGACGTGGCCGATCCGGAAGGCTGGGAGGAGTTCCAGCGCATCATCGATCGCGCCGTCGAGGTGGGTTGTCAGTACACCCTTTTCACTCCCGCGAACAGTGAGGTATCGAGCCTGAAGGAGAACCGGGACGCATGGGGCTGGGAAAACCTGTTGTTTTTCGGCATGGGCCAGAAAATACGCAAAGACGAATGGAACCCGGCCAGGGATCCCATACCGCCTTCGCTTGGGCGAACTCTCGACTATGCAAAATCGAAGAATATCCGTCTGGTCTCCTACTCCTACCCTTCCCTCCCGTTTCTGCAGGATCCCGAGTGGACGCGATGGGCGGGCGCAAAAGTCGGGGGATACAACGGCCCGGACATGGGTCTGCGCACTTTTCAGGACTGGTGGCTCGACAAGCTGGAGGATTTCGTGAAGGCGACAGGAGCAGGCGGATATTCCTTCGATCACTGGTGGATTGCCTATGACAATGCATCGAGCCGATATTCCCAGTGGAACGGGTGCCGGCGCATCCTGGAGACCCTGCGCCGCCGAATCCCCGGCATCCTGATCGATGGCCGCCAGCAATACATGAGCTTCGGCCCCTGGACCTGGCTGGCGGGCACGTATCCTCATCCGTCGCTGACCGATGAGCAGCCGGAGAGCTTCAATTCTTTCCCGGACCTGCATACCGATCGGGTCTCAGCAAACCGGCAACGTTACGCCGCGTGGACTTACCGGATGCAGCGCTTCTGCCCCCCTGAAATCCTGCCCGGCTTCATCACGCATCAGACGGAACGTAACGATGCCAGGAAGGTCATGCGGCGCGACCGATTCCGGCCGCGCGACTGGGATCTGCTCGGCTGGAAGTTCTCGGTACTGTCCTCGATCGGGACGGCTCCTTTCAACCACGTCGTCGACTACCTGCCGGCCCGCGACCCGGATGAGTTCCGGTCGTTCTCCGCCGCGGATGCGCGGTGGTTCCGCGAGTGGTTCGACTGGTCGGATCGCAATGCCGAAGTCCTGCGGAACATCAAGCCGATCCTGGGGCCGCCGATGATCGGGCAGCCGGACGGGACCGCCGCCATCGCGGGCGACCACGGCTTTGTTTTCCTCTTCAACCCGAACTATCGCGGCCTGGAGGCGCAGTTTTCACTGGACCGCAGTATCGGCCTCGAGAGAGGATCCAGATTCGTCGTAGAGCAGCTCCATCCCGAGAAAGGAATGCTGATCGGAAATCCGTCGAACGGCTACTGGAGCATCGGGGACCGGGTTGTTTGTCCCCTGGCAGGCAACGAGGCGGTGGTGCTCGAAATCAGACCTGCCGGGTCCGGACCGGACAAACCGCTTCTCTTCGGGGCGCGCGGGACCGCGGCGTTGTCCGGAGACAAGCTCATTCTCTCGGGCGTTTCCGGCGAAGTGGGAACCAGCCGGGACATCCTTGTGCGGCTGCCGGGCGACAGAAAAATCGGCAGCATGACCGCCAATGATATCCCGGTGAAATACCGCCAGAGTGGCAGAACGGTGTCCGCCAGAATCCGCTTCGCCGGGGACGCCTTTACCCGAAGCCAGCCTTTGTGGCGTTATGACCCGAGCTTTAGCGGTGGATCCGTGAGAGCCTCCTTCCGGGTTCCCGACCGGATTCTGGAACAACTCCGGCGCAGGAAACAGGAGTGGCCCGTCCCGTATACGGAGGACGATTTGATCGCGACCTGGTTGGGATCATACCGGCTTCTCCTTTACGCGCATATCGCGGAACCGAATGAAGCCCTGGAATTGACCATGACGATCGACGGCGCCCCGCTTCAGGTCTACAAAGCGTATAACAGCATCTACCCGACCAGTGGGCGGACATTCCTGGGCTTTTACGCGGACGTCTCATCGCTGGATCGGGGAAAGGAACATGTTCTCGAAGTCGTCTTGCCTCGGCTTCCGGCAGGAAGGTTCCAGGGACTGTTCTTTGAAAACATCGAGCCGGAATATACGCAGGTGGTCGTCCAATAACGAGCACTGGCTTCAGCCCGTGCTCACTGTCAAATTCCATTTTAGCGCGGGGTGTCGCCCGGGCTCACTACGTTGCACAGTGCCGTGACATCCTGCTCCGTGAGCCGGGCTTCCGGATGCATGAGCCTGTACTGCCAGAGAGGCATCTCGCCGTCGCGGACTTCCTCGCAGGCTCCCGTCAGGCGTTGTTTTGCCGCTTCCTGGCTGAGCAGGTTCCACTGCGAGAAATTCAAGCGCGCGCGCCCATCCGTAACGTCCTCAGCAATCAGCCATGAGACCGGAGCCACCCGGCTGTACCAGGGCCAGACTGTCAGGTTCGAGTGGCAGTCATAGCAGGCGCGCTTGACAATGGACACGACTTCCTGACTCGGTTTCGCGACTGCCTCGAAGGTCGCCACCGGATTCACGGGAGGGTTGGTTCGGACAGGCGGAAAGAACTGCGCCAAAACGAGGAGCGCGACCACTGCCACAGCCAGTATCTTGAATAATCTCAGCATTCTCTCAACCCTCATCGAAAGCTCTGGTTTCGATCTGCGCGGCGCTCCTTCTGCGACGAAAACCGCCGCTGAACCCATCGGCGGCAAAATCCACGCGATCCGGCCCGGCTGGCGGCTCCCCTCACAGCAAAGGCGCAAGACCCCGCAGGAATAGGTTCTGTTGCCTGGGATTGCCCGGGAAACCGTTCAATTCATCTTGTCCGCTTTGGGAGTCCTGGCGGTGCTCTTCGGGAGTACCGGCTCCTTTATGTAGTCTGCGGGGATATCCCCTGTCAAGGTTGCCAGCCACGTGACGATGGACTTCACCTGGGCATCGGTAAGAGTTTTCCCCAGCTGGTAGTCCGCCATGGCGGAGACCGCCTGATCCAGCGTGTTTACTTTTCCATCGTGGTAGTACGGACCTGTCTCAGAGATGTTCCGCAGCGAAGGGACTTTAAAGACCATGCGGTCGGTTTCGCTCTTGGTTGCCTTTTCCCGCCCGGGATCCGACGGGTCAGGCCAAGCCTTCACCATCCCGAGCTTCTGGAACATGCTGCCGCCTACGTAGGCGCCGGCATGGCAAGTCTGGCACCCGGCTTCCATATAGGTTCTGAAGCCGGCCTTCTCCTCGGCGGTCAGCGCGTTCTGGTCTCCCGCAAGAAACCGGTCCCAGCGCGCGGGGGTCACCAGCCTCCTTTCAAAGGCGCCGATCGCCTTTGCCAGGTTGTCGTAAGTTACCGGGTCGTTCTCCTCGGGAAACGCCCTCTTGAAGGCATCCACGTACTCCGGCATGGACTTCAGGACCGCGAGCACTTCCTCGGGCGAAGACATTGCCATTTCGACCGGATTCATGACCGGTCCCTTTGCCTGTTCTTCAACGTCCGCGGCACGGCCGTCCCAGAACTGGATGAAGTGCCCCGCGGCGTTGTAGACCGTCGGCGCGTTCCGGTTACCCATCTGGCCCTTGTGACCGTCCGAAGTCGCCTGCTGATCCACGCCATACTTGTCCAGAAGATGGCAGCTGTTGCAGGAGATCTCCTGGCTCTTCGAGAGGCGCGGTTCGTAATACAGCATCCTCCCGAGCGCAATTTTTTCCTCGGTGATGGGATTCGAAGCAGACTCCATAACCGCCGGCAGCGCCGCAAAAACCTGAAGCTGCGCCGTGTCAATCGCGGCAGGAGGCGGGGAGGGCGGCGTACCCCGACTGCAACCTGAAAAAATGAATGGAGCAAACAGCTGGAAACCAGAGGCAATCAAAACGTACCTTCGCATGGGCATCCTCCATAGTGCATTCCGGGTTCGTCTCGTGGACACCGGCCCGAACGGGCGGCAGCACGTGGGCCGCCAGCCATTTCTATCACTATTTGATATCGGGGCGCGAGCGATCTTTTTCATGCTGCCGACTGTTGTGTGATCGGGATTGCGGGGCGCATTGCGTCGGCGCGTCCGGCAGGTCATGAAGCAGATGCGTTAAAGCCGGATGTAAAGATTCCCCTGGCGGAGGCTTCGGGCGCTTCAAGGGAGGGAACAAAGGTATTCATGAATGGATCGGGCTGCCTTGCGTCCGGCCCCCATTGCCAGGATTACGGTGGCTGCACCGGTTGCGACATCGCCCCCTGCCCAGACCCTGGGCTTTGAAGTTTTCCCGGTCGCTTCCTCCGCAACAATATTCCCCTTTTTGCCCACCTCCAGGCCGGGGGTTGTGGCGGCGATGAGGGGATTGGGGCTGTTGCCGATGGCGCATACGACGGCATCCACTTCATAAACGGTTTGCGATCCTTCGATGGGAATCGGCTTACGCCGGCCCGAAGCATCCGGATCACCCAGTCTCATTTTGATGCACTCAATGGCTTTCACCCACCCGTTTTCGTCGCCGATGTACCGCGTTGGCAGCGTCAAAAACTCGAAGATCACGCCCTCCTCTTCGGCGTTTTCGACCTCTTCCAGGCGTGCCGGCAGTTCGGTCCTGGACCGGCGGTAGATGATGCGGGTATCGGCTCCCAGGCGCAACGCGGTGCGGGCGCAATCCATCGCGACGTTGCCTCCGCCCAGAACCGCGACCCTGCGGTGACTCTTGATGGGTGTGTGGTACCCGGGGAACAGGAAGCCTGCCATCAGGTTCATCCGGGTAAGGTACTCGTTGGCCGAATAGACCCCGTTGAGGTTTTCGCCGGGTATCTCCATGAACCAGGGCAGCCCCGCGCCGGAGCCGACAAACACTGCGTCGTACTCTTCCAGGAGGCTGTCAATCGTCCGCGTCTTGCCCACCACGTAGTCCGTGACAATTTCGACGCCGAGCTTGATCAGGTAGTCGACTTCGCGTTTCACGATGATCTTCGGCAACCTGAATTCCGGGATCCCATACACCAGCACTCCGCCCATCTTGTGAAGCGCTTCGAATATCGTGACCTTGTGACCGAGCTTGATGAGATCGCCGGCAACCGTCAAGCCTGCTGGCCCTCCCCCGACCACCGCGACTTTTCTCCCGGTGAACGGCGGAATCTCGGGAAGCTTCATCTCCGGCTGGCCGGCTTCCCAGTCGGCAAGGAAGCGTTCCAGCCGTCCGACCGCGATCTGACCGCCTTTCTTGACCAGGGAACAGCTTCCTTCACACTGCTCCTCCTGCGGGCACACCCGGCCGCAAACGGCCGGAAGGCAGTTTTTCTCCTTCAGCACGAGCACTCCCCGGGCAAAATCGCCCCGGGCGATACACTCCACGAAAGCCGGGATGTCGATTTCGACCGGGCACGCATCGACGCAGTTCCTCTTGGGGCACTGCAGGCAGCGGGAGGCTTCTTCAATAGCGGTCTCGGCCGAGTAGCCGAGCGCCACCTCTTCGAAGTTATGCCTTCGCACTTCGGGGGACTGCTTCGGCATCTCGTGGCGGTTGAGGTCGATCTTTTTCCTGGGTTGTTTGGGAGCGTCCATATCTATTCCTGTTTCCTGAGCATGTGTTCTTCGCAGCGGCTGGTCCGCAGGGGAATCACTTCTTCCTTCAGGTATGCTTTGCGCCGCTGCAGGAGTTCTTCCCAATTGATCGCATGGCCGTCGAAGTCAGGCCCGTGCACGCAGGCGAATTTTGTGGTTGACCCGACGGTTACACGGCACACGCCGCACATCCCCGTGCCGTCGATCATGATGGGATTCAGGCTTACGACAGTGGGAATGCCGAGCGGGCGGCTCGCGTCCGATCCGCGCTTCAGAAGGAACGTGCAGCCGTTGATGATGATGCGTTGCACGGGCTCGTCCAGAGCTTCCAGAATCTCCGGTAATCGGCCCGTGTGACCTTTCAGCCCCCTGGTGCCGTCCCGCGTGACAAAGAAGACCTTTTCGGCGAGCCCTTCGAATCTCTTTTCCCAATAGAGCAGATAGGAACTTCTCGCCTCGAGGAGGACAAGCACCTTGTTTCCCTCTTCCTTCAGCGCTCTCACGATGGGGTAGATGCTTCCGATTCCGTAGCAGCCGCCGATGCACAGAACCGTGCCGAAATGGCCAATCTCGGTGGGATTGCCCAGGGGGCCGACCAGCGTCGGTATGCTCATGCCCGCCCTCAAGGAGGCCATCTCGCCGGTCGTCTTGCCCACATTGAGCAGGCTGACCGTGATCGTATTCTCCTGCCGGTCCCAATCGGAAACGGACAACGGGATTCTTTCCCCCAGTTCGTTGGGGCGGACGATGATGAACTGCCCCGGCTTGACTTCCCGCGCGACCGCGGGCGCTTCGAAGGTCAACAGGTGAACGTTGGGCACGATCATCTTACTTTCAACGACTTTGAACATATCTCTTCCTCATCGTTACGGAGAGCGGATTGGGATAGGGGATCTGCCCGGGCCGCACCACGCCATGGAGTGTCCCTTCGGGCTGATCCTTGTCACACCTTACCGGAAACGCCCGTTCGAACTCTCCGCACCTCAGGATGATTTCGTCGCCGTTTGCGATGCCCGCTTTGGCGGCATCACCCGGACTGATCTCCACGGTATCCTCGGGGAATATCGCTGCAGCACCCTCGACCCGGGCCGCAAGCGAAGTACCGCGATATTGGTGCTCGGCGACGCCCAGGATCAGCATCATCGGGATGCCTTCCTGTTGCGCGGCGGCGGCATGGCCAAAGGATCGGATGCCGGGGAGATCGAGCCGGAGAGCAAGGCGCCTTTCCTGCCGCGACGCGCCGTCGCATCCCTCGAGTTCGGGAACCACGGAGGCGATTTCCCGTTGGATATCCGAGACGTCCTCGTATTCGAATCCGGCGACATGCAGTTTCCGAGCGATCAATGAGAGGATCTTCCAATCGGGGAGCGCCTCCCCCGGAGGATTCACCGCCTTGGCGAACTTCTGGATGCGGCCTTCCCCGTTGATGCAGGTTGCGTCGGCTTCGCTGAATGCCGCAGCCGGCAGCACGAGATCCGCGTCTTGCCGGGAATCAGGCGGATACAAGTCCTGGTGGATGATGAATTCGGACAGTGAGCGGGCTCCCGGCACGCGCTCCCCCACAAGGTAGAGCACTTTCAGCCTTTCATCCGGAGACATTGTCGGAGCATTCCAGGAGGAAACGCCTGCGCGCACCTGCGTTCCCCATTTCTCCGACAGCAGCCGGATGCGCTCCGTATCCGCAGCGGTGATTCCACCGGGCAGGACTTCCGCGAAGGTTCCCATCAGGATGCTGCCCAGCAGATTGTTCTGCGCAGGCAGGGGCAGGACGCCTGCGTCTGCAGTCTCAGCCAGCTGCCAGACCGCCTCCAGGATCTCCGGGGCGTCGTGGCAGGAGAGGAATTCCGATCCTATAAGGAAGACCGGCGCCGAGGCATCGCGCAACAGCAGGGCCGCCGCCGCGATGTTGGCGTCCAGGCTTCCCCCGGGACGAAAGGCCGTGGACAGGGATTTCCCGGCCCCCGCCAGGCCAGCCAGTTTCCGCAAGAGATCGAGCGCCTCCTCCGGAGCTGGCTGCAGCCAGAGATGGCTGACATTCGCCAGGCTGTGCTGGCGCGGGTGAATGGTCACGACTCGCGCGCCCCGGCGGATTGCCCTGCGCAGCTCGACGCCGGCGACGGACCTGCCGTATCGCGCATCCAGGCCGATACAGAGGATCACCGGGGCCTTTTCGATTTCGGCGAGCGGCACCGACCTCCGGAACAGGCGCAGGTAAGCATTGAATCCGGCGCCGTAGAACAGCCGCGCGGAGTTGTCGATGCGATGAGACGCCATTGCCGCCCGCACGAATTTCTGGGCCACGTACAGGTCCTCATTCGAGCAATTGGGAGATATGAAAAGCCCGAACTCTTCCGGGGCGCACGCGGCAAGATGTGCGGCTGCCAGGTCGGCCGCTTCATCCCAGCTCAGGATGGCCTTGACGGCACCTTCCATCCTGTAGGGGCGTCCCAGCCTCTGCGATCCGTTTACGGTCTCGGCGACGCAGAATCTCCCCTTGACGCAGAGCTGCCCGCGGTTGATCAGAGGATCCTCTGCGGGCAGGCTGCCGAGGACCCGGTCGCCTTTCACCTGCAATCGCATCTGGCAGCCGATCCCGCAGAAAGGACATGTCGTGATTGTCTCCCGTTCCGCCGCGCCGTCCCACTTGTTGGCTTTCTCCGCGAGTGCCCCCGTAGGGCAAACCGAGACGCAGGCGCCGCAGAATTCGCAGCCCGCCTCAATGTGATTGCGGTGGAACGCCGTTCCGATCACCGTATGCTGCCCCCGCTGCACGAATGTGAGGGTGCCGGCGGTGCGGACATCCTGGCACATGCGCACGCAGCGGCCGCAGAGAATACAGATGTTGTAGTCGCGGTCGAAAAAGGGGTCTTCTTTCTCTACCGGCAGATCACGGTATTGCACCGCATAGCCAATCTCCTGCAGGCCGGCGTGCTCCACGACGTCCTGCAGCTCGCACCGGTTGTCGTTCGAGCAATAGCGGCATCCGGTTGTAACGCCGGCTTTCCGGATAGTGGTTGAATACAGACGGCACTCCTCCCGCTCGTCGCAGATCAGGCAGCTGGAAGTGTGCTCGCTCAGGATGAGCTTCAGGATCTCCTGCCGCACCGCCCGGATCTGGGCGCTTTGCGTGTGGATCACCATGCCTTCTTCCACGGGCGTGGTGCAGGACGTGGGCAGGCCCCGCATCGAGTCCACCTCCACGATGCACATGCGGCAGCCGCCGAACGGTGTCAAATCCTTGTGGGCGCACAGAGTCGGGATGTAGATGTTGTGGCGCTGCGCGGCCTGGAGAATGGTCATCCCCTTCTCCGCGGCGAAGGCTTGATTGTCGATGTGGATGGTCACCTCAGGCACGCTATTCATCCGAAGCTCTCCGTGTTGACTTGATAACGATCGCATCGCCGGCTATGGCGTCGAACCGGCAGATCTCATAACAGGCTCTGCACTTGATGCACTTGGACGCATCCAGGTTGTGTGTTTTCGCCCTCGGCCCGGTGATGGCTCCGGTCGGGCAAACGCTGACGCAGCGTTGGCAGCCGGTGCATTTTTCGGGAATCACGCGATACTCCAGGAGTGCGCGGCAGACCGTTGCCGGGCAGAACCTGTCTTTGACGTGCGCCAGGTATTCAGGCCGGAAATAGCGCAGTGTCGTGAGCACCGGATTGGGGGCCGTCTGGCCAAGGCCGCAGAGAGATCCCCGCTTGATGGTGTCTCCGAGAGTCTCGAGCATCGCGAGATCTTTCGGCTCGCCTTCCCCCTTGGTGATCTTGCGCAATATCTCGACCAGGTGCTTGGATCCGACACGGCAGGGGGCGCATTTTCCGCAGGATTCCTTCTGGGTGAAATCCAGGAAGTAGCGCGCAAGGTCTACCACGCAGGTATCCTCATCCATGGCGATGAGCCCGCCGGACCCCATGATCGATCCGGCGGCACCCAGAGATTCATAATCCACGCTCGTGTCGAGAAACTCTTCCGAGAGACATCCCCCGGAAGGTCCTCCGGTCTGGACTGCCTTGAACTTCTTGGTCGTCCCCCCGCCGATTTCAAATATGATCTTGCGGAGAGTCATCCCCAAGGGCACTTCGATCAGGCCGGCGCGCTTGATCTTTCCGACAAGGGAAAACGTCTTGGTGCCGCGATTCCCCTCTACTCCGAACTGCGTGTACCACGCAGCACCGTTCCTCAGGATATTGGGGAGCGTGCCCAGAGTCTCGACGTTATTGATGATGGTGGGCTTGCCGTGCAGGCCGGCAATTGCGGGAAACGGGGGGCGGGATCGCGGCATGCCGCGCTTCCCTTCGACCGAGGCGATCAGGGCGGTTTCCTCGCCGCAGACGAAGGCGCCTGCGCCTTCCTTGATCGTGATATCGAAGTCGAACCCGGAACCCTGGATGTCTTTGCCGAGCAGCCCGTATGCCCGCATTTGCGAGATCGCCTTTTTCAGGTGCACAATCGCCAGGGGGTACTCGGCACGGATGTAAATATATCCGCGTGTGGCGCCGATCGCATACGCTGCAATCAGCATCCCCTCGAGCACGGCATGAGGATCGCCTTCCAGGAGCGAACGGTTCATGAAGGCGCCGGGGTCGCCTTCATCCGCGTTGCAGATCAGGTATTTCTGCGTGCCCGGCGCCTTCCGGCATGCCTCCCATTTCCGGAAGGTGGGAAATCCCGCTCCGCCTCTGCCGCGCAGTCCGGCTTCCTTGACCTCCCGGATCGTTCCCTCGGGCCCTTTGGCAAAGGCGCTCAGGATGCCGAGATACCCATCGTTGGCGAGATAGTGATCAATTTCCGCCGGGTCGATGAAGCCGCAATTTCGCAGCACGATTCTCACCTGCGGCTTCAGCATCGGCAGGTCGAAGAACCGGGGGACCTTCTGCACGAATTCGGAGCTGTCTTCGCCGAAGTGCCCGATTGCGAGGCGGACCGCAGGCTTGTCGCTCTTCAAATAGGACTGGACAAGGTACCTGGCGCGTTCCGGAGTCACGTTGGCGTGGCTCATGCGCGGACGGCCGGGCAACTGGATATCGACCAGCGGTTCGAGGTAGCAGGGTCCAATGCAGCCCACTTCGACGATCCTCGCAGTCAGGTTCTTCTCTTCCAGCGTCTTGCGGATCGCATCGAGGATTGCCAGGGCCCCGGCGGCTCTGCCGCAAGACGCAGTGCCGACATAGATCAGCGGGATTGGATTGTTCTTCAGCTGCTCCCACTGCAGCTTCGCCGCATTTCTGAGTGTCTCGAGATTATTCATATTCACTCAATGTCTTCTTCAGCAGAACTACCGTCATTCGGCTGTAAATATCGTCGTTGATCGCCACCACCGGAGCCAGGGCACAACACCCCAGGCAAGCCACGCGCTGCAGGTCGTACCGCATGTCCGCGGTGGTCTGCCCGGGCAGTATTCCCAGTTCCCGCTCCACCTGATCGATGAGGATCTGTCCTCCCCTGACATGACACGCCGTGCCGAGGCAGACCTTGACCGAATTCCTGCCCGGTGGGTTGAAGCGGAATTGAGAATAAAACGACGCTACGCCGTAAACCTGGCTCTCGGACACCTTGAGAAAGTGGGACACCCCCCGGACCGCCTCTTCCGAGATGTATCCGAGGTCGGTCTGGATTCCCTGCAGGATCGGGATGAGGTCCCCCTCCTCGCCGCTGTATCCGGCCATCGTCTTCTGGTACTGGTTGTTTTCCACGAATGCTCCTCCGATTCAAGTATTCCGGAACACCTAGCGGGATTTCCGGGAAGCCCGGTCGAGCCCGGCAAGGTAAATGCAGTCACCGAGCTCGGCATCCCCCCGGACCAGGTCCTCCGCAAAAGCCTTGCAGGTCGGTGCGCCGCAACAGCCGCAGTCGGTCTGGGGGAGACGGTGATACACGCGCTCGCTCTCCTTCAGCCTCTTGATCGACGTTTCCAGGTCGGTGTCGAAAAAGAGGGTGGGACGCGGCAGAACGGGGCTTTCCAGCAGATAATATCCATCCCGGATTCTCCGTTCGATCACGGAATCGTCGATGTCGATGCGGCTTTCGTACCACTCCCTCTGTTTGCTGCTGTTGAAACGCGCCACGTACGGGTTCTCGATGTTGAAGGGCCCTCCGATGCATCCCAGCATGCAGGCGAACGCCTCAACAAACTCCACGTCCCGCAGACGGGAATTTTCGATGTCGTCGAGAATCTTCATCACGTGATCCAGGCCGGAGACCGCCAGCCATTTCTCCATGTTGACGGCACGGGTCAATCCGCCCAGCACCCCCCATCCGACGCTGAAGCGGAAGTCTTCCGGCACCTGGCTCGGATCAAACTTCGCCTTGATGGCCACAACATGGGGCAGGAGCATGGAGTAGACATCCCGGACGCAGATCGCGCCGTCAAACCATGATTGCGCCTTCTCCGCCGGCTGCCGGATCGAGACGATCTTCGCAGGACAGGGCGAAACATACATGATGCCGATGTCATCGGGCTTCAGCCCCAGTTTTTCGGGCAGGTGCTGGCGCACTTCACGGGCGGTCACTTCACGGGGGACGTCCAGCGGCGAGATCAGGTCGACCAACTCGGGGTATTTCACCTGGATCAGGCGGACCGTCGCCGGGCAATCGGTGGCAATCAGCGGCTTGCGCCGGGGGCCCCGTTCCATAAACTTGACGTATGCTTTGGCCACGGCGGTGCAGGAGACGCTGTTGTCAGCGACCTCATCGAAGCCGAGCTCCTTGAAAGCGAGATGGATGATATAGGGATGGATGCCGGGTTCAAACTGCGCGTAGAGAACCGACGTGGGGACCACGACCTTGTATTTCCTGTCGCTGATCTCCGCGATGGGATCCGGGATCGGCACAATGGCTCCTTCGGGGCAGGCCGCCATGCAGTCTCCGCAGTCGATGCACAGGTCCTCGTAGATACGGGCCCTGTCCTCCCTGACCCGGATCGCCTGAGTCGGACAGCAACGCATGCACTTCCTGTGGCCACGACATCTGGCCAGGTCTATCTGGTGGGCGTGGTAGAAATGCTCCGCAGTCATTCCGCTCTTCCCCATAGGATCGAACCCGGTGCTGCTAAATGTGAAATCTCATCAACAGGCGCGTCCCTTTGTCGACTTCGCTCGTGATCTCGAGCTCGTCCGAATTTCTCTTGATGTTCGGCAGGCCCATGCCCGAACCAAACCCCAAGGCACGCATCTCCTCGGTGGCGGTGGTGAATCCCTCCTGCATAGCCAACTCCACGTCCGGGATCCCCTTGCCCTCGTCATCGATCATCACTTCCACAACCCGGGGCGTCACGGTGAGCATGACCTTAGCGCACCTTGCGTGCATGACCACGTTCATCTCCCCCTCATAGGTGGAAATGGCGACCCTCCGGACGAGTTTCGGATTCAGTCCGATTTTTTTCAGAATGGACTTAATCTCCGTGGACGCCATCCCGGCACTGGCAAAATCGCTTCCCGTCACGTGGAATTCGTGCTGGAAAGACAT
>JAFNAG010000266.1 GCA_017860135.1 Acidobacteriota bacterium | reverse complement strand
CTTATGAGTCCTAAGTCCTTTGATGTCAACAACAGGTTTTCCCGCAAAAAATGAAATCGATTACAGCCTATTTTTAGAGAATCACCTGTAATGACGCGGTTATTTTCAGGTCTGCCCAAGATTAACCGGACAGCAGTGACTATTGACCATTGAAAAATGACAAACTCTTGTGTCGTTAATCGCTCTGCGCGACGCGTCCTTTTGTCCGAATGCCACTGAAGATTAAGGCCCACTTCCGATTGCACCCGGGCAGCGGCGCCGCTTTCCTGCGTGATTCCACTATGATAGGCTTAAGCTCGATTTGCCGGGAGAGCCGGAGCCCGATCGGTCCGGGACCACACTTAATCGGGATGACAGGAGCTGTTATGGCCAAGACTCGGAAAACAGGCGGCCGCTACCGTGAAGACCTTTCGGAAATGCCGGACTGGTTGAAAAAGAAGAAATGTCCGCAACGGGACAGATACCTGTCCGGGAAGCGCATCCTGCCCCGGAATCTGACCGGCAGGGAAAAGCTGGTGCAAATCGTGGAGGAAACCTTCCTGGCCTACAATTCGGCGCGGCTCAAGGAGGGCTGCCAGCTGTTCGTGGGGAGAATGCTCGAGCCGGACGTCACCGTCGGGATGAGTCTGTCCGGGGCTCTGACACCGGCAGGCCTCGGCTGCTCCTCGATCGTACCCCTCATCAAGGCGGGATTTGTCGACTGGATCGTGTCCACCGGCGCCATTCTCTACCACGACCTCCACTTCGCGTTGAACTACCCGGTGCGGGTCGGCAGCTTCACGATGGACGACACCGAACTCCGCAACAACGACATCGTCAGGGTATACGACGTATTGCTCGGGTACAGTGATTGTCTGATGGCGACCGACGAGATTCTGAGGGACATCCTTGTGCAGCCTGAGTTTCAGAAGGAAATGGGGACAGCCGAACTCCATCATCTCCTGGGCAGACATGCTGCGGAGTGGGAACGCGCGGCCGGAGTGAAGGATGTATCCGTGCTGGCTGCGGCATATCGTGCGGGCGTGCCCTGCTACACGTCCTCGCCCGGAGATTCGACCATCGGCATGAATGTGGCCGGTGTGGAGTTGCGGGGCAACAAGCTCCGCGTCAACCCATCCATCGATGTCAACGAAACCACGGCCTTCGTGCTCGCGGCCAAGCGTGCCGGAGGCAAGAGCGCTGTTGTCCTCTGGGGTGGCGGCAGCCCGAAGAATTTCATGCTGCAGACTGAACCACAGATTCAGGAGGTTCTTCGCATCAAAGAGTATGGCCAGGATTATTTCCTGCAGGTAACCGATGCGCGCCCCGACACGGGCGGGTTGAGCGGCGCGACGCCGAGCGAGGCGGTGAGCTGGGGAAAGGTGGACCCGGACCGGCTGCCGGATGCCGTGGTTTGCTATACCGACACCACCATTGCCATGCCGATCCTGACCCACTACGCGCTGGCGAAGCACAAACCGAGGAAGCTCCGGCGCCTGTACAATCAGCGGGATGCGATGGTAAAGGCGCTGAAAAAGGAGTATTTCCTCCACACCAAGGTGCAGATGATCGACGGTTCCGATCCAAGACTGGATTGATGCTTGCAACGAACGGCGCATTCCCCGTTGAAACGAAATTATCGTGACAACCAACGATTGGATTGTCAGCGGGGAACTGCAATCACGAAATACATGGAATGAACGAAAATCTCTGGTGTATTTCGCGGTTTGCCGCTTTTGCGATCTTTGTCACTATAATATCCGGAATGCAGCCGGATTTCCCGTGGCCCGGCCGTCGCCAGCTGCGGGCTTCCGGGGGTTCCTGGCGCAAGGAGGTTCTGATGGCCGCAACGAGACAACTGCAGGCGATCGCGGGGAAGCACGGCACGCCGGTGGTGGTGATCGACCACAATGTAATCCGCCGCAACTATGCCAGGTTTCGGAAGTTTCTGCCCAAGGTTCAGGCCTATTACGCCGTGAAAGCCAATCCCGCGCCGGAGATCGTTTCCACCCTTTTCCGGGCCGGCGCCAGTTTTGATGTCGCGTCGCTGCAGGAGTTCAGGCTGGTGTACGACAACATCCGCGGCCTTCCCGCCAGGGAGCGGCAGGACTTCATCTGGGACAAGATTATTTTTGCGAATCCGACCAAGCCCAAAGAAACACTGCACGCTCTCGACCAGTACAAGCCGCTGGTCACCTATGACAACCCGCATGAGCTGAGGAAAATCCGGCAATACGCGCCGCACGCAGGTGTCGCATTGCGGCTACGGGTGCCCAACACCGGATCGATGGTGGAGCTGTCGTCCAAGTTCGGTTGTGATCCCGGGGACGCAGTGGATTTGATCCTGGAGGCCTTCCGCGCGGGGCTCGAGGTGGAGGGACTGAGCTTCCACGTCGGCAGCCAGTGCACCAACTTCGAGAACTTCGTTCAGGCGCTCAACATCGCGGCCGCCGTGATCAGGGAGGCCGCATCGCGCGGCCACGCGATCAAGATTCTCGACATCGGCGGCGGCTTCCCGGTTCCCTACGACCGTCACGTCAAACCCTTCAGCCTGCTCGCCAGGAAGATCAACGCGGAGATCGACCGCCTGTTCCCGGAGGATATCCAGATCCTGGCGGAGCCGGGCCGGTTTTTCGTTGCGACGGCGGCGACCCTGGTCGCCCGGGTCATCGGCAAGGCGGTCCGGGACGGCAAGACGTGCTACTTCATCGACGACAGCGTCTATCACACCTTCTCGGGGATCATCTTCGACCATTGCCAGTACCGCATCAAAGCCTTCCGGAAAGGGAAAACCGAAGTCTGCGCCGTCTTCGGCCAGACCTGTGACGGGCTGGACACGATCTCGCAGTCCGAGGAATTGCCGGACCTCGAGTTGGACGACCTGGTATATTCCGAGAACATCGGCGCATACAGCAACGCATCGTCCACATGGTTCAACGGCTTTCCGCCGGCGACGGTCGTCCACGTGAACCGGTGACGCGGCTTCGGGCCCTGTCACTGTTTAACCGGCTCGGAACGGTTAAGGGTCTGCAAATAGAGCCACGAATGTCACGAATTCTCACGGAGATTTTTCTCCTTTGATGCGAGCCAACCGATGCGGCTTTCGTGATTATTCGTGGATTTCGTGGCAATTTTCTTCGGGCTGGCCAGACAATTACCGGGCCCCGGCTACTTCCCCTGGTATATGTGGCTCCTGAGGATGCCCACACAGGGGAGCGTGCGGTATTGCTGGTTGTAGTCGAGCCCGAAGCCCACGACAAAGCGGTCCGGAACCTCGAAGCAACTGTACCGCACGGGTATCTCGACCAGCCGGCGGGTGGGCTTGTCGAGAAAGGTGCAGACCGCGAGGCTGCGGGGCTGTCGTCCCGAAAGGATGTTCAGGAGGTAACGGAGCGTCAGGCCGGTGTCGACGATGTCTTCAATCACGAGCACTTCCTTGTCCAGAATGTCGAGATCGAGATCCTTGGAAATGCGGACAACCCCGGGCAACACGCGTCCCGGTGAAAAGCTCGCGATGCCGAGAAAATCGATCTGCGCCGGCACCGTCAGCGCCTCCGCCAGGTGCGTCAGGAAGAAAACCGCGCCCTTGAGAACGGCAACCAGCATCAGCTCGCGGCCCTCATAGTCGCGGGAGATCGCGGCCGCGACTTCCGCGATGCGCTGGTGGATCTGCTCGTGAGTAAACAGTATCTTTTCGAGGTCGTCGTGCATCACCGCTCTATCCTCGCGCGCTCCTTGTGGCGTATTTGAACAGCAGGTCCTCGAAGTCCTTCTGATACAGCAGGCGGATCTTGATTTCCGGGTAGAGCTCCCGCAGGCGGCGGACCTTCCTGTTTTTTTTGGTCACGAGCGACTGCTTCATGGTTGTCAGCTCGACGAACAGGTCGCTGTCAGGAAGATAAAAATCGGGGGAAAACGCCTCGGCGATATTGCCCTTCTCGTCATGCGCGAGAGGGAAAGTGCGCGGTTCGTACTGCCAGCGGATGCCGTAAAAGTCCAACAGGCGGGCAAACACCACTTCGCTGGGATGCGCGAACTGCGAGAGGGACTGGTCCTGCTCGATGGAGAGCTTGGTAAGGGAGCGCACCAGCCGGATCTGGTTGCGCAAGCGCATGCGCTCGGCGTTCTCCGTGGACACCATGCCGTAATCGGCGATTTTTTTCTGACGGGCGACGAACATCACCAGCGCAACGGACTGCACCGGATCGAAGCCGCCCGTGTTGACGATCAGGTCGTAGCGCTCGGGCGTATCACTCGGGCGCCGGAAGGTCGACTGCAGGAAGCGGGCCATGCGTCGGTATTGTTCTTCAATGTCTTTTAGCGCCTGCTCGAAGGAAACACCGGTGTCGTGCATGATGTTGTGGGCGCGGATGTCGCGCGCGGCAACGATGCGAACGTGCAGGGCGTTGGGGAAGGCGCGGAATACAAACTGGCTTCCGCATTCAAGAACGACGAGGTCCTCCAGGACCGCCAGATCGGTCAGAATCGCGGAAATGAGATTCGCAAATACTTTGCTGGAGGGGTGTTCCCTGGGAGTCAGCGCGATCTCGCCGGTCAGGGAGTAATCCAGCTGATAGCGCGAACGGATGACCTCGTCCACCTTCTCGGGCGTGACCAGGGAAAATCCCAGCTGCCGGGCGAGTTCCGATGCGATGCTGTCACCGCGGGATCCGTGCTGTTGTGATATCGTGATGATTGCCAACCGGTCTGCGTCCCGGCCTCCGCCGGCTCTCCCTTCCATAAGGGATCATAGCACAGATGGAAGCAGATCGCTGGCCTGCCGCTCTGCTATAATAACGTGAAAAAACGTGAGGTGAGTTTCGCCGCATGATTACCGGGATCCGCCGAAGCGCTCTTTATGTTCCCTGCGACAATGTCGCGATGATCCGCAAATCCGCCGAAGTGCCGGCGGATGTGCTTCTGCTCAATCTGGAGGATGGCGTGGCAGACTTCCGCAAGGATGCCGCGCGCATGAACACCGTCACCGCTCTGAAATCTTTGGATTTCGGGCGGCGGGAAGTGGTGGTGCGGGTGAACAGTCCGGAGTCGGATGCCGGCAGAAAGGACCTGGCTGCCATCATCCCGTGCCGCCCGGACGGCATTTGCCTGCCAAAGGTCGAGATACCCGAAGCGGTTGCGGGAGCGGATGCCGCCATGAGGACCCTGGAGCTTGCCAGCGGGATCCCGGAAGGCAGCATCAGGCTCCATGCCATGATCGAATCCGCAGCCGGCGTGCTCGGCGCTCGCGAGGTCGCCGCTGCCGCTCCGAGAATGACATCGCTCATCTTCGGTTCCGCCGACTACTGTGAGGACGTCCGGTGCACCCCCGCAGAGGACCGGATCGAAATGCTGCTTGCCCTGCAGATGATCGTTGCCGCTGCCCGTGCGGCAGGCATCGATGCCATCGATGCGCCCTGCTTCGACATCCGGAATCAGGATTTGCTGCGTCGCGAAACCGCTCAGGCACGCCGTTTTGGCTTCGACGGCAAGAGCGCACTGCATCCCGGCCAGTTGCCTTGGATCAACGAATTGATGGATGTGACCCGGGAAGAGATCGAGTGGGCGGGCAGGGTCCTGGCGGAGTTGCGCGGCGCCGGGGAGAGGGGCCGGGCTTTGTCCACTCTCAATGGGCAGCTCATCGACAATCCGCACCGGAGCGCGGCGGAGCGCATCCTCCGGCGTGCACGGGCTTCGAGGCCGCAGGAAGGCTTGTGAAAGCACCCGATCCTCCCAACATGCTCCAGAAAAGGTGCCGGATATTCCGGGGGGCGGAACCGCTCCTCTGGTTTGTGCTGGGGATCGTCCCGGCGGGTGCGGCGCCGGATTTGCAGGCGGAGCTGACCGGGAGGGTGATCGATGAAAACGGCTCGCCTGTGGCCGGTGTAAGAGTGAGTCTGAGCCGGGCAACCCTGGAGCCGCCGCTCATCACGGTAAGCGATGACGCCGGCCGGTTCCGCATCTTCCCGGTGCCGCCGGGGACCTACGAAATGAAGGCGGAGAAGCCGGGGTATTACGCAACGGTGTCACGTGCGCTCGAAGTCCGCGAAGCGGCTCCCCCCCTCGAGGTGGTCATCAATCATGTCCGGGAGTTCGAGGAAACGGTCAGCGTCGTGCACTCGGCGCCTGTGATCGACCGCCAGGCGGCCTCGACCTCGACAATGCTCACGGCGGAGGAAATCACCGATCTTCCTTACGTCGCCACGCATGACTTTCGCAACTCGCTGCCGCTGATCCCGGGAGTGATCAAGGACAACAACGGACATATCCACTTGAACGGGGGAGGGGAAAATCAGGTTTACTATGCGCTGGACGGCTTCAACATCACGAGCCCCGGATCGGGCACCCTGGAAAACCGGATTTCCGTGGATGCCATCCGTGCCGTGCGCGTCGAGACCAGCGGGTACTCGGCCGAGTACGGCAAGGGCTCGGCGGGCGTGATGGCACTGGAATCCTCCCAGGGGGACGACCGCACGCGCTTTTCCGCGACCAACTTCATCCCCTCTTTCGAGGTGCACAGCGGACTTGTGCTCAGCAACTGGACTCCGCGCGTCACGGTTTCCGGGCCGATCTCGAAGGGGCAGGCCTGGTACTTTACCACCCTCGATCTTCAATACAGTCGAAATATCATCCACGACCTGCCGGAGGGCGCCGACACAAACACAAACTGGCTGGGCAGCACTCTGAGCCGCATCCAGGTCAATCTCCCCGGGGGAAACATACTCAGCGGCGGGTTTCTGGCGAATTACCGCTCTGCAAGGCATTTCGGCCTCAGCCCGCTGGATCCCGTCGAGACCACCCGCAACCTGCAGGAGAGATTCTTTTTCTTCAACGTCAAGGACCAGGCATTCCTG
>JAFNAG010000073.1 GCA_017860135.1 Acidobacteriota bacterium | reverse complement strand
TGGACACCCACCCGAAGAGAAATCTTGGACACCCACCCGAAGAGAAATCTTGGACACCCACCCGAAGAGAAATCTTGGACACCCACCAGGCAGAGAGGCGGGTGCTCGAGGAAAATCTTGGACACCCACCAGGCAGGAAGATCTTGGACACCCACTAGGCAGAGAGGCGGGTGCCCGAAAATCCTTGTAGCCTGGAAATCTTGGACACCCAGCAGGCAGAGAGGTGGAAACCGGAAGGAAACCATTATCGAAGGAACCTGGAAATCTACCAGCCAGAACCAGAACATCAGCCCCGAGGTAAGTAGGTGCCCACGCTTTCCAGGTTCTCCAGCTTCTTCCCGAAGTAGGTGGGTGTCCAGTTTCCCCGGCTCTTTTCCAGGATCTCCAGCTCCTTCCCGAAGTAGGTGGGAGGTGGGTGTCCACCTTCCCCGGCTCTTTTCCAGGTTCTCCAGGTCCTTCCCGAAGTAGGTGGGTGTCCAGTTTCCTCCAGTTTCCTCCTCCAGTTTCGCCCCTCCCGAAACCCGGGGAAAGGCTGCAGCACCCTGCCGTAAAGGAGATTTCCACGCGAACACTGCTATAATCTGAACCCGTATGACGACGCCGATGCGAAAGGGACTGCGCAGCTTTCTTGCTTCTCGACCTATATCTTTTCGCCTGTACATGATTATCGTGCCCACGACGATCCTGGCGATCCTGATGATCAGCTACGTCGACAGCCAGGTGGTCTCGCGACTCCTGGAATGGGAAATCCGGGACAATGCGCTCAACATCGCGGGCACCCTCGCGCAGGATCTATCGAGAATCGATGCGCCCGGTTACGAAAGCCTCCACTCCTGGCTAGGGCAACTGCTGGAAACAAACTCCTATATTCGCCGGATTGATGTTTTCCGCATGGAGGGCGGCAGCCTCAGCCGGATCGACACGACGTCTTCGTCGAATGCCGCGCCGATCGGCATCGAGGAGGCCGCAGCAATGAGGGAGGGCCTGCCGCGCGTGCTGCCCCAGTATCACGACCGGGAGCGCGCCTTGAAGGTGATTGTCCCTTACAAGAATCCGCCCGGGGCCGTCATGGGCTGCATAAGCGTGACCAGTTCGCTGCACCTGGTGGACTCGGTGCTCGGCGTCAACCGCAGGATCGACCTGATCCTCATCCCGCTCTCGGTGCTCGCCCTGGTGATCCTGCTTCATTACCTTTTCACCAGCGGCCTGACGGGACGCATCGGCCGCCTGGAACATGCCATGATGCAGGCCAGGAGCGGATCGCCGGGAGATCGCGCCCCCGTGGACCGGCAGGACGAGCTTGGCAGTATCGCCCGCACGTTCAACGAGACCATGGACGAAATCGACAGGGCGTCCCGTGAAAGAGACCGCCTGCTCGAAGAGCAGAAAAACTTCAACACGCAGCTGCAGGAACGGGTCCGGGATGCGACCCGGGACCTTTCCGATGCCAACCTCCAGTTGATCCAGGTGAACCGGGACCTGATAGACGCGCAGCGCCTGCTGACCCGGTATGAGCGCATGGCAGTGGCCGCACAAATGGCCGCCGCTTTCGCCCACGAGGTCGGATCCCCTTTGAGCGCGATTTCCACCCACCTGGAATTGATGGCGGAGGAATCCGGTTGCAGCGATGACACCCGGCGCAGGATCCGGCTGATCCAGGAACAGGTGAGCCGCATCACGGGATTCGTGGAAGATCTGCAGGCGGAAACACGGGCGGCTGCCAGGGCTTTCATCCTCGTGCAGCTGAACGACATCCTGAATCAGCTCCGCCTGTTTTTGCACCAGCACCTCGAGAGGCGGAAAATCCGTCTCGAGCTTCGCCTGCATGAGAATCTTCCTGAAATCGATGCCAACGGGCAGCAGCTGCAGCAGGTCTTCCTGAATCTGCTCAATAATGCGGCCGATGCGATGCCGGACGGCGGAACCATCCGGCTGGAAACCCGGCTGGAGCACGAGGAGCCGGGCAAGGAGTCCGTAGTCGTCACCATCGCCGACAGCGGGGTCGGCATAGCACCCGAAGAACAGAAGCGGATCTTCGACCCGTTCTTTTCCACCAAAGACCTCCGGCGTGGCACCGGCCTCGGCCTGAGCATCGCAACCAGCATCATCCGCCAGCACCAGGGGACCATCGGGCTGGAAAGCGAACCTGGAAAAGGGGCAACGTTCACGATCCGGTTTCCGGTCCCATCCGAAGCACGGAACCGCTCGCGGGAGAAAGGAACCATTTGAACCCCAGCGCGCATGAATCAGGTAGAATTCTGATCGTCGACGACGATTCGGCATCACTCGAAGCGCTGGGCGAAGCAATGACCAGGGACGGACATGAAGTCTCGCTTGCCGGCAGCGGCGCAGAGGCTGTCCGGCTGGCCCACGAGCAGGAGTTCGACGTCGTGATTACCGATCTGCGCATGCCGGACGTCGATGGGCTGCAGGTGTTGCGCACATACAAGGCGATGCGGCCGGAGACGGTGCTCATCGTGATGACGGGTTTTGCTTCGATGGATACCGTCGTCGAGGCAATTTCAGCGGGCGCCTACGACTACATCTCCAAGCCATTCCGCCTGGAGCAAATGCGCCTCAAGGTCCGCCAGTCCCTCCGGCACGCCAGACTGCTTTATGAAAACAGGGATCTGCGGCGGGAGGCGCAAAGCAGGGATCTGCAGGGAGAGATCATCGGCTCGAGCCCGGCCATGGTCGAAGTGTTCAAGACGATCGCGAAGGTCGCTCCCAATGATGCCACCGTTTTAATCCAGGGAGAGAGCGGCACCGGCAAAGAACTTGTCGCCCGGTCCATTCACCGTCTGGGTAGTCGCCGGGACAAGCCTTTCCTTGCAGTCAATTGCGCCTCGGTGGCTGAAACTCTGCTCGAGAGCGAGCTGTTCGGCTACCTCAAAGGTTCCTTCACCGGAGCCGCTGCTCCCAAGCGGGGCATTTTCGAGGCAGCGCATCGCGGCACCGTCTTCCTCGACGAAATCGGCGACACAACCCAGGCCATGCAGTCCAAGCTTCTCCGCGTGCTCGAATCGGGAGAGTTCATGCCCGTGGGAAGCACTTCGGCTCTTCATGTCGACGTGCGGATCATCGCGGCAACCCACTGGGATCTGACGGAGCTGGCAGCGCAACACAAGTTCCGGGAGGATCTCTACTACCGCCTCAAGGTGGTCACGATCGCTCTCCCTCCATTGCGCGACCGCATTTCGGATTTGCCGCTCCTATTCGATTTCTTCCTGAAAAAATACTCCGCGAAACAGAATAAAACGCTCGCTGTCCATCCGGATGTCCTCGCATGCCTCGAAGGCTACGATTGGCCCGGCAATGTCCGGCAGCTGGAAAACGCCGTCGAACGCGCGGTGGCTCTCAACACCTCGGGAGTGTTCGCCGTCGAGGATCTGCCGGAAGAAATGCAGGTCGCGAGAACCAAACCGTTGAAGCCACGCGAGGGCGGTTGGCTGACCCTGGCCGAAATGGAGGAGCGCTACATCCAGGAAGTAGTTACGGCCTTTAACGGCAATATCACCCGCGCAGCGGAAATCCTCGGCATCGACCGCCGCACGCTCTATCGCCGGCTGGATCGCAGCAATCCCGAGTGACGGGAAAAGCCGCAGCAGAGATGTTACAGGTTTTTATTTCTGTGAAATCTGTGGAATCTGTGGCTGCTTCTGGCGCCGCCGGGGCAGATTGGCACACTACACCGCAATTCCGACACACAAAAGGCTAATTTCGTTTTTTCAATGATTTAGCAGGCACCTTCGCCGCCCCCTTGCAGGAATGCAACGGTGGAGCCGCCTGTTCAATCGGGCGCTTTCCTGCTGTAAGTCACTAATAATGTATAGGTAACCGCCATCGTTGCGTTCTGGCACGCTTATTGCCCTATGCAAAATCGGCTCTGCCGCAATTGGGACGGGCCATCGGAATGTATAGAGGAGGGTAATAAGATGAAGTTCAACCTGAAGAAACGATTTCAAGGAAAGAGGTGGATGGAGCCGGGCTTCCATCGAGGCTTCGCATTGGGCCTGGCAATGCTTGTTTTGGTGGTCGTGGGAGGCGCGGTTGGCTTCCATGCATCCAATAAACGGGAGACGGCGAGTTCCGTTCCCGTAATGGCGGTTGCCGAGGCGAACAGCCCGGAAATGTTGAGCAGGGGTTTTGAAGCGGTGGCGCAGAAGGTCGAGGGGGCGGTGGTGAATATCAACACCGAGCAGGTGATCCACAACGCGGCGGCGCAGATGCAGGATCCGTTCCGTCAGTTCTTCGGAGGCCAGGATCCGTTCGGCTCTTTTTTCAAGCAGATGCCTCGTGACTTCAAGCAGAGGAGCCTTGGCTCGGGATTCTTCGTGGATCCGGGCGGATACATTCTGACGAACAATCATGTGGTGGACGGCGCGTCTTCCATCAAGGTGAAGCTGGCGGACGGCAAAGTACTGGACGCCAGGGTTGTCGGGACCGATTCCCAGACCGACATCGCCGTATTGAAGGTGGACGGCTCGGGTTTTCCGACTTTGAAGCTGGGCAACTCCGACACGGTGAAAGTGGGTGACTGGGTGCTGGCGTTCGGCAGCCCGTTCGGCCTGCAGAAGACCATGACCGCCGGAATCATCAGCGCGAAGGGACGTGTGATCGGCGCCGGCCCATATGACAACTTCCTGCAGACCGACGCGGCCATCAATCCCGGCAACAGCGGCGGCCCGCTCGTGGACTTGAAGGGGGAGGTCGTCGGTATCAGCACGATGATTGCCAGCGACAACGGAGGATTCCAGGGCATCGGCTTTGCAATCCCGGCGTCGATGGCAGACTCAATCTACAACCAGATTGTCACGACCGGCAAAGTCACGCGCGGATGGCTCGGCGTCACGATTCAGAGCATGACGCCGGAACTGGCGAAAACATACAACCTGCCCCCGGATAAAGGCGTGCTGGTTGCGGACGTTCAGGCCGGCTCACCCGCCGCGAAATCAGGATTGCTGTCAGGAGACATCGTGATGGAATACAACGGCAAAGACCTCCACAGCAGCAACGACCTTTCGCTGGCCGTGGCGGAAACAAAGGTCGGCGAGCCCGCGAGCTTGAAGATCCGGCGCAATGGAAGGGAAATGTCGCTCGACGTAAGGGTGGGCGAACGGCCGGCCGACGTTGCGCAGAATTTCCCGTCCTCTGCCGGCTCACAGCAGCGGGGCAAGCTGGGGCTCACGGTGGAGGACATCACCCCGGAGGTAGCCCGCCAGATGAACCTCTCGTCCGCGACAGGCGCTCTGGTGGCTGAGGTGCGGCCCGATGGTCCTGCAGCGGAAGTCGGGGTCCGTCCGGGGGACATCATTCGGGGATTAAACGATACGAACGTGGCAAACGCCTCCGACCTCGTGGAAGCAAGCCGGAACATCAAGAGCGGGGATGTGGTCAGACTGAAGATTGTTCGCAACGGGCAGACGATGTTCCTCGCTTTCGAGATCTCCTGACCGCCGCAGCAGTGATCGGTTATCCAGCCGGGGCCTGCCTTGCAGAGCAGGCCCTTTCTTTTTGCAACAGGCGATGCGGCCGAATGCGCGGCGCGATCGGGATCGGTATTGGTATCGCAATCGCTATCGGGATCGACGTCGGCATCATCACGCTGCCGGCATCAATACAGAGGCGTCCGATTATGCACAATTTTCGGTAGCGATTGCGATCCCGATGCCGATATTCCACGGTGCTGAAAAATCCTTTTCTTTTTGGCAAGGATTTTCAGGTAGGTAGTACAGGGACAGACATGTCCGATGTTCGGATAAAACACCGTATCTCCGATCATTCAGATCCGAAGAATTCTCTGTGTTCGCCGTGATCTCTGTGGTGAAAAATTCTCCTGTCTGCGCTTACCGGATTGCATTGCCGTTCATTAGTCGTTCGGAATCCTTGACACCTTTGGTATCGTGTATGGCCTATGCGGCGTTCACCGGTTGCGATCATCTTTCTGACCGTTTTCATCGACCTCGTCGGATTCGGGATCGTTCTCCCCTTGCTCCCCTATTATGCGGAGACGCATGGGGCGGCCTCCCTCACGATCGGACTGCTGTCGACGAGCTACTCCCTGATGCAGTTCCTCTTCACACCGATCTGGGGAAGGCTGTCGGACCGGTATGGCCGGCGGCCATTGATCCTGATCAGCCTGGCGGGCTCCAGCATCGGCTTCCTGATCTTCGGACTCGCGCACACGCTCACGGGCCTGTTTGTGGGCCGCATGGTGGCCGGCATCGCCGGCGCCATTATTCCAACAACGCAGGCCTACATCGCGGATGTCACCCCTCCGGAATCGAGGGCCAAGGGCATGGGGCTCGTCGGGGCGGCCTTCGGGCTCGGTTTCATTCTCGGGCCTGCCATCGGCGGCCTGCTGGCGCCCTACGGCTACAACGTGCCCATCCTGCTTGCCTCCGCCCTGGCAGGTTTGAACCTTGTTTTCGCATATTTCAAGCTTCCGGAATCGCTGACCCCGGAAGCGCGCAGCCGGGCGCAGAGCCGCCGCTTCGATCTATCGACGATGCGCCATGCGCTGTCACATCCTTGCGTCAGCCCGCTTCTTGCGATGTACCTGGTGGTAATCTTCGCTTTCTCGAACATGGAGGCTACGTTCGGCCTGCTGAACCAGCACCTCTACGGCCTGTCTGCCCGCGAGACCGGGTACCTGTTTACCTTCATCGGGATGCTGATGTGCGTGATGCAGGGGGTGCTGGTGGGCCGCCTGGTTCGCAGGATAGGCGAGAGGCGGCTGATCATGATCGGAACCTTCACCATGATTTTCGGCCTGGGTTTGATGCCCTTTGCACCGAACATCCCGATTTACTGCCTGATCCTTGCTCTGATGTCCTTCGGTGCCGGGATCAACAATCCATCGATCACAGCACTTCTTTCGAAGTCTGTGAACATCGACGAGCAGGGCGGCGTAATGGGCATTGCGCAGTCCATGGCCAGCCTGGGGCGGATTCTGGGCCCCATGTGGGGAGGATACGTATTTGACGCCATCGGTTTCGGCTGGCCCTTCCTGACCGCAGGTTTGTTCATGGGGCTGGCATTCGTACTCAGCATGGTGGCTCTCAAGAAGCGCCCCGGCAGCCTGTGCGCCTGAGCGTGCTCCGGCGGCATCACCTTGGTGGTTTTGGCCTGCCCCTGCCGGTATAGCAGTCCCGCGCCACCTCCGGTGTCGCAATCGGGATCGGAATCGATGTCATTTCTCAGCCGGCCGCAATGCGGCGACTCCCTCGTATGCGTCGTTTTCGATACCGATTCAGGGGGGTGGCCCGTTGTGTCGAGCGCATGCCGCACCTGCACACGGCGCCGGAATGGCAGAGCTATTCAGGCGTGCACACGGCCTGTTGCCGCGGTTTCAGGCTGAGATGAAGATGCGATGAATATGCCGCGAAGCCTTGGCGGCCTTCGCGCTCGGATTATCACGCCGGCGGCTTTTTCTTGAGCATGTGAATTTCCGCGCCGCCGCGCTTGAAACTCACCTCATCCATCAGTTGGTTTATCAGGAAGATCCCCCTGCCGTGCGATGCAAAGATCCTCTCCCCTTCGATCGGGCTCGGGATTGTACTGATGTCGAAACCCTGGCCCGGGTCCCGCACCACGATCAGGATCCCCCGACCCTCATCGCAGGATGCCGTCACCTCCACCAGTTTGTCCGCATCCTCTTTGCAGCCGTGAATTACGGCATTGGTCAACGCTTCCTGCAAGGAAGTCTCGACCTCGAATTCCCGTCCTTCGACACAGCCGCTCTCTTTCGCCAGGGCCAGAATGCGCTCCACTACCTCGTTGATCGCACTGATTTTCGCCGCGAATGTGACGTCGAGACGGAGTGAGAGTTTGTCTGGATCGAACTCGCAGCGACGGGAAGCGTCGGAATTCATCGGCAATCAACCCACTCAGATGTCATAAGGATAGCAGAATCCCACCACAGGGGTATATATCATTCATCGTTTCGGGAGATCCGCCGGGCTGCGGCCTCCCTCGAGCGCCGGTTGAATTCACCTTGCCGCACAGGCACACGCCTGCTATAAGTAGAATGGAGGTTTACCCGCCAGGACGGCATCCTGTGAGCGGACCTGTGCCTTTCAAACACGTGTGATTCCATTGCATTCACGAGGCAGCCGCGGTGATCGTGGAAACCCTCAGATCCCGGAATGTATTTTGCGAGCTTGCATCACTCGACGAGACGGTGTTCCCTCTGGATCGCGCCGCTCTCGCGCTGGGACTCGAGGAATACCCCGCGCTCAACATTGACAGTTACCTGCGCCAACTCGACACGATGGCAGCCCGCATCGAGGTGCTCGCGGGAAACGACCGGTCCCCCAACACGCTGCTGGATTGTCTCAACGAGGTGCTCTTCGTTCAGGAAGGCCTGCGCGGAAACACGGAGGATTATTACGATCCCCGAAACAGCTACCTGAACGAGGTGCTCGACCGGAAACTGGGAATTCCCATTTCTCTTTCCATCGTCTACATCGAAGTCGCCCGCAGGGTGGACCTGCACCTCCAGGGCGCAGGCTTCCCGGGGCATTTCGTCGTCAAATGCGATGTCACCAACCGGGAAATATTGATCGATCCTTTCAGCAACGGACGTGTGCTGAACGTCGATGACTGCCAGGAAATGCTAGACCGGATCTATGGCGGATCTGTTCCCGTGCAGCCTTCCTACCTCCAGCCGATGACCAAGAAGTCGATCATCACGCGCATGCTTTTCAACCTGAAGGGCATTTACTATCAGAGAGAAGAACACTACAAGGCCCTGTCGGTCGTGGACCGCATCCTCATGCTGAATCCGGGCATCCTCTCCGAAATCCGGGACCGGGGCCTGCTGTATATGCAGACCAGCCTGTTTTCAAAAGCGCTCGCGGATCTGAAATACTACATGGAACACTCCAGTTCCCCGGAAGACGCCTCCTACATCGAAGCGCACATCAAAACCCTCCGCAACGTTGTTTCCGCCCCCAACTGATCCCGGCAGGATGCCTGCCGGCCAGGGAATCCCATGGGAGCTGCCACGCACGGGAGGCGTGGTCTTGACCTGCACCGCAAAGGGGAGCAATTCTGCACCACTCCGGGGATTGGGATCGATATCGAAATCATGCCGCGGCCCACAGCCAGGAGACTTCCACGGACATGGCTTCAATCCCGCAACGGCAGGATCACCACCACTCCCGGCCGGCGGTTTCCGCCGTATTCAACCTCGACCGCGGTGCCGGGCTCCAGAAACGCCGAGCGCAGCACCGCCAGCGCCAGAGCTCTGCCCAGGCGTGGGGAGTGCACGGCGGAGGTGACGGCGCCGATGCGCTCACCGCGATGGATAACGGGAGCGCCGCCCGGCGGCAGCTCTCCGCAGTCGATGGCGACAGCGCCCAGCCTCCGGTCCAGGTGGCCGCGATGTTTGATGCGGGCGACGATCTCCTGTCCACGGTAGCATCCTTTTTTAAAACTGATCGCGGAGTCGAGCCCCATTTCCATTGGCAGGGTCTTGCCCGTCATGTCGCTGCAGTACCATGGAATTCCGGCTTCGGTCCGCAGCTGGTTCCATGCCACCAACCCTGCCGGCCGCACTCCTTCCACTTCGGTCCAGCTGCGCCAGACTGCCTTCATGTCCGATGCGGGGAGCCACACGTCGAAACCGCCGCTGCCTGTGCGGTCGCGGCAGGCCACCAGCCACTCGCCGCCGGTCCCATCGATCGAACGATGCGAAAGCGGCTGCAGGTCCGGCAGCGAGATGCCGCACGTTCGCTCCATCACCGCCTTCGATCCCGGTCCCTGCAGGGAAATCATGCCCGAGGTCCCATCCAGGACATCGATCTTCAATATGTCGCCAACGATGTGGCGGCTCAGGGTGCCGTACACCTGGCCGGCTGCGCAAGGCGGGCACTCCACCCGGTACTCCTCCTGAAACGCATACACCCACAGATCGGCTTCCATCCACCCCTGGCGCGTCAGGAGCGCGGCATAACACCCTTCTCCCGCGGCGAGCGCCCGGATGTCGTTTGTCAGCATGCTGTGGAGATAGCGTGTCCTGTCCTTCCCGGTGATGCGAAGCCTGCCCGTAAAGCAGACGTTCAGCACTCCCGCGGACCGGCGCAGGGCATCGTATTCCGCAGCCGGATCTCCATAGTGCGACGCCACTTCCCATCCGCAGAAAGATGCGAAATGTGCGCCCGCGGCGCTCTCGAGTTCGTGCAACGGTGTGATCTCATCCATCATGGGTGTTTGTCGTGATCTCCTGTCGATTCTGTCTTTCCTGGATATGTTAACCGCTCCAGGCAGGTGATACAATCGCACACGGCAGGCAGGCGGCAAACCGGATTGCCTGCATGAACGGGAAGGTACGATGAATCCCTTTGAACAGCACGTATTTGTGTGTACGGGCGGCAAAGTGTGCCCTGTCGAGGGCGGATCAGCTGCGGTGCATGCCCGCTTGAAGGAACTGGTGGCGCAGGCCGGCCTGGAGTCCGCGATCCGCATTAACCACGCAGGCTGCATGAGCCAGTGCGGGCACGGCCCGATGGTCGTCGTCTACCCCGAAGGGGTGTGGTATTGTGCCGTAAGGGTCGAGGACGCAGGCGCGATTTTCAACGAGCACCTGCTTGGAGGCAAAGCGGTCGAACGGCTCCTCTACCACCCCCTGCAGCCCGGCAGCAACAAAACGTGAACCTGGCTTGACAGTTTCTGCGATTCGGACAGTAGAATGCGCAACAGCACTCCGAAGGGGTGCAGCAGGAAAGCCCAGGGCGCAAGCCCTGGGACGAGCGGCATGAGAACAGGATCAGCCCTGAAGGGCGAAGCAGATCCGACACGATCCGCACATTACGTCGGAATGAGATCTGGTGTGTGCCTTGTTACACGCATATTCATCGGCTGCCTGCTCCGCCCCTTCAGGGCTGGAGTTTTGTGCGGGCCGTTTCCCAGGGCTTGCGCCCTGGGCTTTCCTGCACCGCTCCTTCGAGGCTCCCCACTGTCTGAATCACAGTGACAGTTTGCGCATGCTTGCCTTTGGCCGCGATTTTTATTAGTCTGGCTGCATCCTCCCAACGGCAAGGAGATCATTCATGAAACAGCCCGCCCCGACGGTCGCGGCCTTCCATCCTTCCAAGCGGCTCTATCGTTTCACCCTGCTCTTTTTCGTGAGCATGCTGACCTTCGGATCCTATTTCGCATACGATTCCATTGGCGCGATCGAAAACATCCTCATTCAAGCGCTGGGCATTTCCACGGGCACTATTGGGAGCCTGTACTCGGCCTATTCCATAGCAGCGATCGCCATTGTCTTCTTCGGCGGGGTTATAACGGACCGGATGGGCACCCGGCGGGCGTCCCTGTTCTTTTCGTTCCTGGTGACATTGGGAGCGTTGATCGTGGCACTGGCCCAGTCTTCGTGGATGCTGTTTGCCGGGCGCCTCGTCTTCGGCGCCGGATCGGAATCCCTGGTGGTGGCACAGCTCGCGATCCTTTCCAAGTGGTTTAAGGGAAAGGAACTGGCGTTCTCGTTCGGCGTTGCGCTTACGATCAGCCGGCTGGGGACTCTATTTTCCTTCAATACCGAGGCGCTCATCGCGAGCTACTTCGGCAATTTCCGTTTTGCTCTGTGGGCCGCCTTTTTCCTTTGCGTCCTCTCCCTGCTTTGCAACCTGGTATCCAACGCCATGGACCGGAGAGGCGAAGGTCTGCTGGGAATCAAGAGCGAAGGAGCGGGAGACAAGATCGTCTTTTCCGACATCAGGGTTTTTTCCTCATCCTACTGGCATGTGACCTTCATCTGCCTGACATTTTATTCGGCAATTTTCCCCTTCACTGCGCTTTCCACAAACCTGGTTGCGACGAAATGGGGATTTCCGGACATCCATCCGGGAGAAGGCGGTTTCTTTTACCAGGCGCTCTTCAACCTATTTCACATGTTCACCACAGCCCCGGGCATCACCAGCATTCCGATCTTTGCATCGATGATCTTCGCGCCATTCGCCGGCCGCCTTGTCGACCGGATCGGAAGACGCGCCTCATTGATGATTCTTGGATCCGTCCTGCTGATTGCAAGTCATCTTGTACTGGGTCTGACTCGCCTCGACCCCCGGTTGCCCATGATCCTCCTGGGCACGGCCTTCGTGCTCGTTCCAGCCGCGATGTGGCCTTCCATCCCGCTGCTCGTGGCGAGGGAAAAGGTGGGGACGGCATTCGGGTTGACAACCATGATTCAGAACATCGGTCTCGCGCTTTTCCCCTATTTGAACGGATTGCTGGCCCACCGGACCAGTTCATATACTTCGTCCCAACTCATGTTCGCCGGCCTCGGGATGGCCGGCCTGGTGTTCGCGCTCCTGCTGAGGAAGGCCGATGCGGCAAGCGCGCGCGTCCTGGAAAAACCGGAGCAAAAAACCGCTGTCCCGTAGCCGTAGCTTTGTCTTTGAAGTCTCGGAGACCCTGGCGGCTCAGCTATTCCGGCCGCCGCGAAAACTGCAGCGCGAGAAAGCGCATTCCGAGGACCGCGGCGGATGCGGCGAGGAAGTAACCCTTCCAGTGCAGCATGCCGGTGCTCAGTCCCAGGACCGCGTACCACAGGATATCCCACCCCGCCTGCAGGCTGCGAGCTGCGGCAATCGCCGCCAGGAACAGCGCAAATCCGGCAGCCGGAATCATCAGAGCCCCGGCGATGCGCGTCCCGATCTTCTTCCCCCTGCCGACGGCACCCCAGATCAGCGCCGGGAATGCCAGGAAGGTGACCGCCCCATACGGGTTGTGGAGCAGGCTGAGAAGCACCACAGGGAAAAGCAGCGTCATCTGCATCAGCTTTGACTCCCGGTAAGACGGCATTTGACCCCGGGTGAGGTAGCGAACGAGGAAATACAGGCCGAGGCCGGCAGCCAGGGATGCGCCCGCAATTCCACCTAGCAGACCCCAGGGGGATTGTGCCAGCATGGGATCACGGAGCGGTCCCGGGTAATAGCTGTTCTGCGGCAGCAGGCGCATCAAACGGCAGAAAAGGACCAGGGAATAAAACAGCGCAAAAGGCACGAGGCATGTCAGGAATATGGAAATATCCCGCAGGGCTTTTTCCGGGCTCGGACCCGGCCACAGCCGCATCCATCCAATGCCGAGCATGACCAGGAAAGGCAGGAAGGCGAGATACTGCAGGAGCTTGACCGCCCAGGACCCAACATAAGCATCTCCTCCCCAACGAAATGCTTCATCCATTCCGAAATCCGCGGCGGGGAGTCCATCGAGCGATCGGAGAATTCGCTCCGCGACCGCGCCATACATTGCAATGCTCGCCGGTTTCAGGTTGTCGATCGTATCTTCCTCGGAATGGTAGATCCGCCACATCCGGGCTTCGTCCGCTGAAATACTACCCAGATTGATCGCCGGGATCCCCGCGTGCAGGAATGGTCCTTGATCCGTCAGTGAAAAGGGGATGGCCCGCTCGACGGCCTCGCGGAACCCGGAGGGCATATCCACGGGGAGTCCCTCGACTTGGGCGGCTTGGAGCGCGATCCGGCGCAGCCAGGACGGGCTGGTTCCGCTTCTCTGCCCCTGCGTGCCGAGCGTGAGCGCCGCCAGGTCGCCGGCGGCAACCCAGTCCAGAGAGAGGATCGCCCGGATGCGCTGCCGTTCGGCATGGTTGCGCGCTACGTCCGCCGCCCCCAGCATGCCCCATTCTTCCCCGTCGGACGCGATCACGAGGAGGCTGTGACGCAGCGGCGATCCGGCAAACACGCGGGCCAGTTGCAGAAGGACGCCGATCCCCGCCCCATTGTCCATGGCGCCCTGCACCGTAGTCCGCGCCGTGTCGTAATGCGCAACGACCGCAAGAATCCCCGGGAGCGAACCCTGCCGGTATGCCAGGACGTTCCTGCCCAACTGGCGCCGGCCGGCAAGCACGGCATCGAAGTGCGAGAAGCTGACCTGGTACCCGAGACGCTGCAGACGGTCCTGCAGGTACCCTGTGGCCTGGCGCGATTCCAGACTTCCCAGAACGCGCCGGGGATTCCCGGTAACGAATTCCCGCGCTGTTTCCAGCGCCTGACCGGCATCGAATTGAAGCGGAGTCTGCGATACTGCCACATCAGGCGCGTCGGCGCCCCCCCAATACGGCGCGGTCAGCCAGCCCGCAACGACCGCCAGGGTGATACCGATGACGATCCTCATCTGCTTCGCGTTCATAGGACTCCCGATCCTCCGGCAGTTCCGTCGGCCCTCAATCTTCAGCGAAGAATTCCATGGCTGAGCGCCTCGTCAGGAGCCACATGCCCAGCAGCCAGACGGCAACACTCGCCAGCAGCGCAGCGCTGCTGAACCATGTCGACGAAAGCGCCCACAACGTCGGAAAGGCCACGATGAAGACTCCGCGCGCCCAGCTTCTCCTGCGCATCATCTTGAGGCCTACGCTTGCCTGCAGGACAGTCCAGCCAATCAGGCCGCAAGCGACGAACCACCCGGAGAACGCTCCGCCGCGTGAAAGCGCCGCGGAACCGGTGATGGTGCTCCACGCGAGCGCCAGCGCGGCTGCGAGCGACCAGGCTGCCAGCGCAAGACAGAGACCGCCGAGGGCCGTAATCGTCGCCGGGGGTTTTGCCTCCGCGCCCGCCTCCGGGCGGATCCCTCGTCCCGGGTCATCGGTCTTCCGCACAGCCTGAGCCGGACGGTCGATCCACCGGTTGAATTGCCAGAGTGCCGCGGCCGAGACCAGCCCGATGCCCATCAGGATGAGCCATCCCAGCATGTTCTGAGTCCGGTCGAGCTCGAGCAGGCCGTTCGGCAGCGTGGCGGCGTTCTTCGCCATGATCCGGTTGAACAGGAAAGCCCCGACCGGGCCGCCGACCATGGAGCCGAGCGCGAGCGGCAGGTTGGCATAGCCGAGGAAAAGCCCCTCCTGCCCCTTGGGGGCGAGCGCGCCGATATACTCGTACATGCGCGGCGAGGTGAACAGTTCGCCAATGGCGATCAGCGCAACCGTAAGAACGATGAACACCGAGGCGATCGGCAGCCAGTTGGCGGCGATGGCCCGGATGCCGCCCGCGGTGTACAGCGGTAGGAGATTGATGACCATCGCCACGCTGATGATCACGGTGCCGAAGATCATCGAGCGTATGGGCCGCAGCTTGCCGAAGGTGCGCGAAATCAGCAGCTGCAGGCAGACAATCACGAAGGGATTGGCCGCCGTGTAGAGATCCATCGCGGGGTTTGTCTCCACCACCCGTTTGGCATAGAGCGGGATCACGTTATACACCTGATTGTAGATGAAGAAGAAACCGGACATTACGACGAGGAAAAGCGCAAACCGGAGGCTGCCCAGAACCAGCACCATGTCCGCCAGAATCCGGCCGACCGAGCGCTTCGGCTTGGTGGGAGTGCCAGGGGCCGCCGCAGGCTCGCGGTAGGCCAGCAGCACCACGAAGAATGCAACGGCCGAGGCGACGGCAGATACAGCGAATATGTAGGAAAGCTGAGCCGGAGCGGCACTCCCGCGCTCCGCGGCTCGAGCTCCGAAAAGCAGGAAGATTGCGGCGCCCGCCGAGGCGACGATCAGCAGAAAGCCTATCGTCGGTATCCAGACGCTTACCTTCTCCTTGCCCGCCTTGGTAGTCCAGTAGACCAACGATACCAGGCCGGCAGCCGCCAGCGAGCAGACGGCCACGACCAGCAAGACCGTCTCGACGCCGGAGCCTGACCGCACCACAAATGCCGTTCCTCGCCCGAACAGGGAGCCGATGTTGATGACCATGTAAAAGATCGCGAAACCCAGCGTGGCCCTGGCACCCGCAGTCTTCTGCACCGTCCCCGAAATGCATGGCTTGATGACCGATCCGCCGACGCCGATCAGCAGGATCGCGGCAACGATAACGACAATGTCGCGCGTGCTCGCCGTCACTTCCCTGCCGATGGTGAGTGCCAGTGCACTGCCCCCGAACCAAACCGGATAGCCCATCAGCAGATAACCGGCAGACAGCAGCACGAAGGCAATGAGCAGAGCGCGGCGGAAGCCGATCTGGTCTGCGATTGTGCCGGAGAGGATCGGCAGGAAGTAGACCAGGCCCCAGAGCACCGTCGAATTGAGGAATGAAGGCCAGGACTCTCCGAATCCGAGCTGGCCCAGGTAGATGACGACAAAGCTCGCCATCGAGTAATAGGCGGCGCGTTCGAAAAGCTCGGTGACGTTCGCGGTCCAGAAGGAGCCCGGAAAGGGCTGTATCGGTGCAGCGGGTCCCCCAACAGCCTGTGCCATGAAACCTCCTCTTTCAGGTGCGCCGGCCGCACTGCCGGCGGTATCGAAACAAGATCCGGATGAGGCAAGCGTCGCACTTGCGAGGAAGGGTAGGATGATCTCCCCGCGACGCCTCGCATGATACTGGAGCCGGACGGTGGGCATGCTATTAAAAGCGTGCCGCAAAGTCAACGCACGCCACAATCCGCGCGTACGCTCGGTCGCAAGGTAGTGCATCGGTGTCAGGTCTTGAAAATTCAATTTTCCGATGTTATCAGGAATTTGAATTTTCCGGACCTGGCACCTGGTGTCCCGACCAAGAGGCGTGGTATCATATGAACCATGTAGATAGTCATAAAGTAGGTTAGAATGATAACTATAAATATTCACGAAGCCAAAGCCAATCTTTCCC
>JAFNAG010000008.1 GCA_017860135.1 Acidobacteriota bacterium | reverse complement strand
AGGTGCAGGAACCTGCACCTGGACTCCGCCTCGCAGGGCCGAGTCGATACGGATGCAGGCATCGTACATATCGAAGTGAGTGGACAGCAATGCGAGATTGTTGTCTCGTGCAAAGCGGGACGACTGGTCCTTGAATTTCTTGCCGCGGATGAATACAACGCCTTTGAATTCGGCCATATGGGCGGAAATGACCGCCTGCTGCGTGGCCAGGCCGGTGAACAGGATGGAGTTGGGCTTGCCGAAAGCAAGCACATCGCTCATAAGGTCAGATGCGTAAATATGCTCGACCGAGGTGTCGAGCGTATCCTCACCCTCGATGACGAGGGCATCCAGGGCTTCCTTGATCATTCGAATCTGCACGATCCAGCCGCCGCCTCTCCTGGGTTCATCCGCGCCACGTGCCCCGCCCGGTCACCTTGCACGCACGCCGCTCTCGTAGAGCTTGCCGACGAGCGGGAACGTGGGGAGCGTCGTCGACAGGATGGCAATGTCGTACTTGTTCGCGATCTCCAGCGTCTCTGCAGGCACCGCTTTGCCGCCGGTGACGATGATTGCCGCAACGTCCACCAGATTGGCTGCGGGAACAATGCTCTTGTGAGTTTGGATCGTGAGCCAAAGATCGCCGGATTTGGCGCCGGCCATGACATCGCTGACCATGTCGGAAATATAGACCCCGGTAACCGCCCTGTCCTGGAACTTGCTGAGCGGCTTCAGCCCAATCTTCTCGATCAGCTCCTGAAGTGTCATGTCAGTCCTCCTATTCGAGTTGTGCAATCGGCATCGAGTCAGAACGGGGATTGTCGGCTCGTGACGGGCGTCTGCGAGAGCATCCCCACGTCATGCAGGAACTCGCCCTTGCAATGCGCAAAACCATCTTCCAAGTCGAACGGATAAATCGCGATCCTCGCCCGCAGGGGATCGCGTCGCTGGTTGAAATAGGCCGCGAGCTTTTCCAGCTTGGCTGTTGCTATCTGCTTCGGTTTGCTTTGGTTTTCGCCGAGGAATCCACACGCCAGGATGAGGTGAGCGCGTGAGGCCTCCAGCTGCTGCCGCAGAAACTCGACCTTGCAGTCCGACATGCAGCCTGTGCAAAAGAAGAGGCCCATGAGATCGTCGTAGTTTTCGCGCAGTCCGCATCGGGAACAGGTCAGTTCGAATCGGAAGGATTGGGCGTTCTCCACACGATGCCAGAAGTGGTCACCTTCACGATATTCGTCACCGAGGATGGCAATCCCTTCTTGGGTGAAGTAGGTCCGCACACCATTGCACTGGAAGCACTTTTCGAACACAACGAAACCGAATTGAATATTGCCCATTTTCCATTCGTGTCGGCATTCGGACATGATATCCGCTCCCCTATTCTGACGCCCCGCGAACCGAGTTGCCGCCTGACTGAACGATAAGCGCGTATGAAAGTTGAATTCAGTCTTGACGCGGCGCAAGCCTGACTCCAACGGACATTCACGGATCGGCGCGGTGTCCGCCGGGCCTGACGCCGGTAATGCCGGGTTGCAAATCGTCATACAATCGCGTGGTTACTTCCCTGATCCCTTCCTCCGCCTTGGTCCGACCTCTTACAGCTCCATCCTGGCAGTGCTCTGTCGCGTGGAAAGCCGCCTGTCGACGGCTTCAGCGGCGGCCACCCCCCAGGCACGCAGCAGCTCAGGATGCGACCGCTTCGAGTTACGCCCTATCCTCTCATTTTTCACGGCAGGTGACAAGCGGTTTTCAAGATATTGAATTGCAATTTCTCCCGGATCCTAGCCCTCCGGCGCTGCCCTATTTTTCATAAAAATAGGAGAAACCGGCAACACTGCGGACACGGGCCGGGTTATCCCTTCGCGCATTTGCGGACCGGGTGTCTCCGTCGGCAGGCGCCAGACACGGGCGCACCCGGCAAAGGCCCGCAAGCCATGAATTCACTCGCGAGACGGCAGGAAAGCAGCTACTTCTTCGCGATGCTGACGAGCTCGACTTCGAAATTCAAGGTCGCATTAGGAGGAATCACCCCCGGGTAGCCTTGGGATCCATAGGCCAGGTTTCCCGGAATGATCAGCTCGCGTTTTCCGCCGACTTTCATTCCGGGCACCCCATCGTCCCAGCCTTTGATTACGTCGCCATTGCCGATTTTGAACTGAAATGGCTTGCGGCCGACGGAACTGTCGAACTGTGCCCCGCGCTTCCCGTTTTGATACAGCCAACCCGTGTAGTTCACGAGGACGGTCATTCCCTTCTTGGCTTCTTCGCCTGTGCCGACCTGAAGGTCGGTATACTTCAACCCCGATTTGGTGGTCACCATTTTCTCCTGGTTGAATCCCGGTGCAGCCAGCGTGACCAGGATGAAGGTGAAAAGTAGAATTGCCCTTGGTGTCATGTCTTTTCTCCTGACTGTTTCTCCAAACTCAGATCTAGAGCGGAACGAAAGAAATCACGGATCTTCCTGCGAAGCGGCTGCCAGCGAGTAACTGTGATGGCCGTACTTTGTGACGGAGCCCCGGGTTACATGCGGGAAACAGATGCCGCCTTGACGATCGACTCCCGGGAGCCGTTCCGCGCCACGTCCCCCGATGCGCGCTATCTTGCTTCGGGGCTCCTTTGTGTCGATGGCAGCGCCGGGGCTTTGGCCTGGTTGATGAAATAGTCGCTCCGCACCCGGGTCACGATGGCGTTGACCGGCTCATCCAGGTATTTGGTGAAAAAACTGGGATAGATCCCGATCCAGAATGCCAGGATGATCAGCGGTACGAAAGTGACCAGCTCTCGGAAATTCAGATCGGGCAGCACCTTGTTCAAGGGATTTTCCAGCTTGCCGAACATGACGCGCTGATAGAGCCAGAGCATGTAGGCGGCGCCCAGCACGATACCGAGCACGGCCAGGGCGGCGTAAGGCCAGAGGCCCGGCGCGGCGAACGTCCCCTGCAGGATGAAGAATTCGCCGATGAAGCCGTTCAATCCGGGCATGCCGATCGAGCTCAAAGTCATGATGAGAAACACCGTCGCGTAGACGGGCATGATATGGCTCAATCCGCCGTATTCCGATATCAGCCGTGTGTGGCGCCGCTCGTAGATGATCCCGACGATCAAGAACAGGGCGCCGGTGGAAATCCCATGGTTGACCATCTGCAGGACGCCGCCCTGCAGCGCAACCGGCGTGGCGGCGAACACTCCCAGCATAACGAAGCCGAGGTGGCTGACGGAGGAGTACGCGACCAGCGACTTCATGTCCTTCTGCATCATGGCGACCAGCGCGCCGTATATGATGCCGATCAGGCAGAGGATCAGCATGGGTTTGAGGAAGTGCATTGTCGCCCAGGGGAACATGGGGAGGGAGAAGCGGACGAACCCGTATGTTCCCATTTTCAGGAGCACGCCGGCCAGGATCACCGATCCGGCAGTGGGAGCCTCGACGTGCGCATCGGGCAACCAGGTGTGGAACGGGAACATCGGCACCTTGATGGCGAACCCGACGAAGAAAGCCAGGAACACCCAGTACTGGATATCGGTGGGGAATCCCAGTTTCTGGAACTGGAGAATATCGAAGGAATACACGCCGGTGGTGTTGTACTGGTAGAAGTAGATGGCCAGAATCCCGACCAGCATGAGTACGGACCCGGCCAGCGTGTAGAGGAAGAATTTGATGGCCGCGTAGAGTTTCCGCGGGCCACCCCACACACCGATGAGGAAGTACATCGGGACCAGCATTACTTCCCAGAAAACGTAGAAAACCAGGAAGTCGAGCGAGATGAACACCCCGATCATGCCCGTCTGCAGGAGAAGCATGAACGCGTAGTACTCCTTGACGCGCTCCGAAATGGCCTTCCACGAGGAAAGCACGGCGATGGTGCCGAGGAGCGTCGTGAGGAGAACGAGCAGCATGCTGATGCCATCGACTCCCAGTTTGTAGTTGGCCCCGATCAGCGGGATCCAGGGGACCTCATAGATGAACCGGAACCTGGAGGCCGCATCGATGTATTTCGGGTCATTGAAGGATGTGATCAGGGGGATCGACACCAGAAAGCCCAGAAGTGCCGCGATGTTGGCGGTCCACTTGATCGCCAGGACGTTCTCCCGCCGGATGAACATAATCACTATCATGCCGGCCAGGGGCAGATAGCACACTATGTTCAGGATGTTGTTCATGAAAAAGTCCATCGTTCAGTACTCCTCAGCTGCGGGAGGCCGGTCGACCCCCACTCTCAAAACCGGAAAATCTCGTTGTAGTAGATCAGCAGAATGACAAGAATACCGAAAATCGCGCCCAGGGCGTAGCTTTGCACCAGGCCGGTCTGGATGGCGGTGGCGAGCCGGTTCAGGCCCATGTTGATCCATCCCACAAGGTTCACCAGCCCGTCGACGATATACTTGTCGAAGATCCGCGAAACCGTCGCAGTTCCCCGCGTGGTGGCGGCTGTGCCGTTGACTGCGCCATCCACGAACTTCGAGTCGACGAAGAAGCAGGCATTGCCGAGGTCCTTCGTTCGGTTCACGAACACGGCATCGTACAGCTCGTCTACAAAATACTTGTGATACACCAGCTCGTACAGCCCGCGGAATCTGGCGGCGACGCGCCCTGGAATCGCCGGATTCACGACGTAGAGACGGTAGGCGATAAAGATGCCGGTCAGCGCAACCAGCACGGACAGACATGTAAAAAGAAACTCTACGCTTGTGGCATGGGCCGCGGTTTCATGCGGCGCCTCGGGGAGCCGCAGCACCGGCTCGAGGAAGTGCTCGAATCTGTTTGCGACTCCGGTCCATGCCGGAAGGCCCACATACCCGCCGATCACTGAGAACACGGCCAACGCCGCCAGCGGGTAGATGACTCTGCGCGGCGATTCATGGATATGATGCCGGGTGTGTTCATCCATCCGTTCCGTTCCCCAGAAGGTCATGAAAATGAGACGGAACATGTAAAACGCGGTCAGTCCGGCGCCTAGCCAGAGCAGCAGCCAGATGAAGGGGTGGCCGTTGCTCCATGCGCGCCAGAGGATTTCGTCCTTACTGAAAAACCCAGCGAGCCCGGGCACGCCCGCAATCGTCAGGGTGCCGATCAGCATGGTCCAGTAGGTCCAGGGCAGGTATTTTCGGAGCCCGCCCATTTTGCGCATGTCCTGCTCATGGTGCATCGCCATGATGACCGAACCGGACCCGAGGAACAGGAGGGCTTTGAAAAACGCGTGAGTCATCAGGTGGAAGATGCCGCCGACAAATGCGCTGACGCCAAGTGCGGCAACCATATACCCGATCTGGCTGACGGTGGAATAGGCGAGGACACGTTTGATGTCGTTCTGCGCGATGCCGATCGTCGCGGCGAAGATCGCGGTAATCCCCCCGATCACGGCGACAATCGCCATGGTTTCCGGGGCGCGGCTGAAAAGCGCATTGCAGCGCGCCACCATGTAGACCCCCGCCGTGACCATGGTGGCCGCGTGGATCAGTGCGCTGACCGGCGTCGGGCCTTCCATCGCGTCGGGGAGCCACACGAAAAGCGGAATCTGCGCGCTCTTGCCGGTGGCACCGATGAAAAAGCACAGAGTAGCCCAGAACAGAAATCCGTAACCCTCCTGCACCGGCATCCCGGCGGCCCTCTGGAAGACCTCCTCGAAGCGCAGAGAACCGAAATGCACGAATATCAGCATCATGCCCAGGATGAATCCCGCGTCGCCGATCCGGTTCACGACAAACGCCTTTTTGCCCGCGTCTCCCGCGGACTTCTTGTCAAAATAGAATCCGATGAGCAGGTACGAGCACAACCCCACCCCTTCCCACCCCACGAACATCATCAGGAAATTATTCGCCAGGACGAGCGTCAACATGGCGAACATGAAGAGGTTCATGTATGCAAAAAAGCGGTAGTACCCGCTGTCGTCCCACATGTATCCGGTGGAGTAGATGTGGATCAGGAAGCCCACACCCGACACTACCAGGATCATCACCGCCGAGAGCGGGTCGAGCTGCAGCCCCCACGGCACCTCAAATCCGGCGAGTCCGCCGTCCGAAAGTGGGAGCGCGCCGGCCCGCATCCAGGTAAAGAGATCGGTCGTGAACAGCTCTTCGCCATCCAGAACGAAGAGCTGGACTACGGCAGACAACGAGACCAGGAAGGCCAACCCGACGGAAAGCAGCGCAATCAGGGACACGAGCTTCTTCCCCGGTTTCTTTCCCGTGGCCCTCAAAGTGACCAATCCCGTGATTCCGATGATCGCGCTGCCGGCCAGCGGCAGAATTGGAACTAGCCATAAATACGGAAGCATAAATTCCTACTTAGTCTTGGAGGTTCTGGTTTCCTTCAATTCCCTGTGGATTTGGACTGCACGCCCTGTCGGGCGCTTCCTGTTTCATCGGAGCGGGCCCCGGATCATCCGCTCTGGCCGATCTCGCACCGAATGACCCTAAAGTAAACTAGCACAGTCAATAAGAGGTGACTTAGTAACACAGCTTGCCCGGCATGTCAACGAAAATGCCCTTCCGGAATTCCCCTCCGGTATGATTCCCGGCTGCACGGAGCAGCCGATGGCCGCAACCAGGCCAAGCGACTGCTCCTGGAAATGGCACTATCGGAATCAGTGTCGGAATCGCAATCGCTCTCGGAATCGACGTCGGCATCACTGCCCCGCCGGCATCAATGCAGAGGAGCCCGATTGTGCACAACTCGCGATAGCGATTGCGATCCCGTTGCCGATACCGACGCCGTTTTCCCATGGTGCTGAAATAAATCCTCCCCTTTTTGGCAACGATTTTCATGTGAGTAGCACAGAGAGGCGGTGACGGGAACTGTAATGCAAAGCCGGCGCCGCCCGGCGCAGAATCACCCTCACGGGACTCAGGACGGACACAGCAAGAAACCGCCTGCGGATTCCGTCGGGATTCCCGGGTGCGGGTTCCGCCGCGTCCTTAAAAACGCATCTTCATTATTACTGAGAATCCCTGTTCTTACGCTCCCGGTGCATCCGGGTGTCTCTGCCTCTGCAGTTCTTGAATCAGTTCCCTGTAGATCTTCTCAATCTGCTCCCTGGTGCGTGCATAGGTTCCGGAGGTGTCGATTACGTAATGCGCGATACGGATTTTATCTTCGACCGGCAGCTGCGCACTGATGCGGAGCCGGGCCTCTGCCGCGCTGATGGCGCCGCGGTTCATGATACGTGCAAGCTGCAGGTCCGGGTCGCACCGCACCACGATGAGTCGGTCCATCATTTTGTAGAAGCCTGATTCCACCATGAGCGCCGCATCAATGATCAGGATCCCGTCGAACGGCAGTTTCTCCAGCGCGAATGCGCGGCGCATCAGTTCCGCGCGCACGTCAGGGTGGACCAGCGCGTTGAGCAGCAAGCGCTTTTCCTTGTCGTGGAAGATGATGTCGCCGAGGATTTTCCGGTCGATTGTCCGATCGGGCGCAAGCACTTCGGGTCCGAATGCCTGCGCGACTTTGGCGTAGGTCGGCGTGCCCGGCAAAAACAGTTCGTGTGCGATGATATCTGCATCGATGACATGGGCGCCCAGTTCGGCAAACACTCCCGACGCATGGCTCTTACCGGAAGCTATATTCCCTGTCAGGCCGACGTGCAACATAGCGCGCTATCATAGCACAGGCCCTTTTGCCGCCAAACCCGCTTCACGCGCTCTTTGCCGCCGGCTGCTGGGATTCTGAAATACGCTGACATGTTGTTCGGGACGCTGGCAGGGAAATCCCGGCAGCGTTCGAAGCCGGTGTCTTTCCGCGCCCTCGAAAATACGTGATCGCATTTGGGGAATTGTGTACTAGTCTGTGTCCTTCCCTACCGGCGGCGGGGCCGGCGACAGGGGTTGCAAGCCACAGCCGGCACGAAGATTGTCCGGCGGAATGGAACGGGAGGGATCCATGCGCGTACTGGTCACAGGCGGTGCCGGATTCATAGGATATCACCTTGCGGCGAGGCTGCAGGATGAGAACTGCGAGGTCTCGATCCTGGACAATTTCAACAGCTTCTACGATCCTGTTTTGAAGAGGCAAAATGTCCGCGACCTGCAGCAGAGGGGGCCGTTACGCCTGTACGAGGCCGATATTCTGGATGACCGGCGTTTGCGCCAAGCTTTCGAGGAAACGCGCCCGCAGGCCGTGGTCCACCTGGCCGCATGGGCCGGGGTGAGGCCCTCCCTGGAGAATCCGGCCTTGTATGCGAACGTCAATGTCACCGGCACGGTCAATCTTCTGGAGATGGCCCGGGAATACCGGCCCGAGAGCTTTCTCTTCGGTTCCTCTTCCTCCGTTTATGGCGGCAGTGAGCGGGTGCCGTATTCCGAGACGGATCCGGTGGACTGCCCGATCTCTCCGTATGCCGCCACCAAGCGAGCCGGTGAGCTGCTGTGCCACACGTACGCGGTGAACCACTCGCTGCACATCTCGTGCCTGCGCTTTTTCACCGTCTACGGCCCGCGCCAGAGGCCCGAAATGGCCATCCACAAGTTCGCCCGCCATATCCTGGAGGAAAAGGAAATCCCCGTATTCGGCGACGGCACGTCGCGCAGGGACTACACTTTTGTAGACGACATCGTCAGCGGCATCATCGCCGCCCTGAGGGTCAATCCTCGATTTGAAATCATCAATCTCGGTGAATCCCGGACGACCACGTTGCTGGATCTGATCGCGCATCTCGAGCAGGCTTTGGGGAAAAAAGCGCGGCGCCGGTTTCTTCCGCCGCAGCCCGGAGACATGCTGGTCACATATGCCGACATCGAAAAAGCCCGCCGGCTGATCGGCTACCGCCCCGTCATTCCGATCGAGGCAGGCATTCGCAGGTTTGCAGGCTGGATTCTCGGCGCATCCTGAGCGCCACACGCAGCCCGCATGTCAGAAGACGTCCACAACGGATAGCGAGTGGCTTTGCTCGTTGACCACGACGATCGTTCTGCCGTCCGGCGCCACCTGAATTCCGACCGGTCCCTTTTCGACGCCGAAGTTGACTACCTGCAGCGAGCTCAGGTCGGCCGGCAAAGAAGACACGTTGCGGGAGAGGGTATTGACAACGAAGACTCTCTTCCCGTCGGGGCTCACCGCCACACCAAACGGGCTTTTGCCCACCGGCACGGTCACGAGCACGCTGCCGAGCTTCGTGTCGATGACGGACAGGTCGTTCGACTGGCTGTTGGAGACGAAGGCCCGCTCGCCGTTGGGTGTCATGGCGATTCCATCCGGATTGTCGCCGACGGGGATCCTCTTGGTCACCGCCTGCTGCGCCGGATCGACCACCCAGACATCGCTGGAGCCGCCGTTGACGACATACACCAACTCTGTGGTTGGGGAGACGGCAACAGCAATCGGCGAAGTCCCCATTTTCATGGTGCCGAGGACCCTTCGCTCCTGGATGTCGATGATGTGGAGGAGCCCCTCCTTGGTACGGCCATAATTTGTAATGTAGGCCCGATACCCCCTGGGATCGATTGCTATGGCGTTCGGCGCGGCGCCGACCTTGATGTCGGCCTCTACCCGGAAGCTCTCGAGGTCCACCACCGCGACGGTCCCCGAATCCCTGCAGGCCACGAATGCGGACTTGCCGCCCGGCGCCAATGCGACGCCCAGCGGGGCGACACCGACGGGAACCGCCCTTGTCAGGGCCCTCGCCTTCAGATCCACTTCGATCAGCTCCCCCGTGCCATAAGATGTGACATACGCGTGCCTGCCATCCGGACTCAACGCCACGAAGAGCGGAAACTCACCCACTTTTTTTATGGTAACGGTCTTGCCCAGAACCGGTGTTCCTGTCAACAGAATCAGGAGAAGTGCGACGCAATGGCTGTGCTTCATAAGGCTTACCACCTGTTTTCTTGTCGAGCGTGCGGGATGTGCCCGCCGCTCGGGAGCCCACCGGGCGAATGCCCTTGGCGATTACTTGGTCGCCGCGACCAGGCTGAGTACTCCCTGATGCGGCGAACGAGCAGCTCTTAATCCCTGGATCACAATCTGGCGGAATCCGGCCTCGAAAATCATCCGGATCAACTCCTCCCTGTCGTAATAGACACCTTGGGCCTCCGCAGGGTTTCGTTGAATGAACCTGAGATGGAACTTTTTCCAGGTCCAGGATACGAGGTTCCGGAAACAGTCCGGCTCGATCATCTCGCAGAACAGCAGGTAACCTTCCGGCCCCAGGATCCGGAATGTTTCCTTGAAGAAGCTCGCCGCATGATGCCGGTGCAGATCAAAGATGGATACCGCGATTTCCGCGGACCCGTCCGGGACCGGCCACACCGCTTCCTCCGCCTGCCGGAACTCAACCGACTGCCCGAGATGCAGCATGAGCGCCCTTTGCCGGGCGCGCTCGAGCAGGGTGATGTTGCTGTCAAAGGAGTGAATCTTGCCATAGAAAGCCTTCCTGCCGGCAAGGCGCAGTGCGAAGGTTCCGGTATCGCTGAGCAGGTCGATGATTTTCCCGCGGCGGGTGTTGACGATGAAGTCGGCGACCTGATCGATCGTTGCGTAATAATCCACGCCCGTGCGCCACTGAAACAGGCGCGCGACGCCTTCCTCGTATGTGTCAATTCCTGCCGGCAGGCTGGCCAGAAACGGGCGTGGTCGAGGAGGGGAAAAATCGAACTTCTTCTGGATGTTGGATCCGGCTCTCTCGGCTTTCACTCAGGTTTTCCGGACGCGGGGAGCATGTTCCGTTCCTCGCGATTCAGTCGTAATAAAACGTAACTTTTCGTCCGTACGGCAAGAGAATACCCATCCGCCCAGTCAGGGTCAACCTGAAGCAGCGCCCAGATTTCGTCCCCCTGTTCGGAAAGGATCCATCCGGCCACACGGCGCGGGTCCGCGACGGCTTTTCCCCACTCCTTGCCATTCCCCTCGTGGTAGATGAATGCCCGGATGGGCAGGCCGGAATCATACATCAACGGCGCCAGGCGTCCCACATCGATCAGGACACGGGTACCGTCGAAGTGGTTCCCCAGGAACCCGAGCAGTTGCTTCTGCTCGGAATCCAGGTGCGAGTGCTCCAGCGCTTCTTTTGCTGCCGCGTGCCATTCCCCATCCAGGACCGGAACCTGCATGGCGACGACGATCAGTGCCAGCAGCGTCATCCTGTACCGCTGCACCGCAGTTGACAAGAGCATCAGTAAAAGCGCGGCGGCAGGAAGCAGCAGAACCCCGGGGCCTGGATACAGGAGATGGTACTCCCACGTCCGGGGAAACAGCCACGAGATCCATGGCAGCATAAAAACCAGGGCGCTGCCCGTAATGACCAGACGCCTGGACAGGACTTCGCGGCCAGCGACGATGCTGCCGAAAACCGCGATTGCGGGCAGAAGCAGGACCGAATAGCGGACGCGATATATCAACCCCCAGTAAAGCGCGGCGATGTTGACGGCAGAAGGCAGCCACAGCAGAAAGTAGGGGAGGCAGCGCCGCAACCGCTCGCGGTTGCACGCGCAATACAGGATTCCCGCCACGGCAACTGCCGCCGGGAGAATGGCTGCAGCCTGGATGATTTCTCCGAAATGGTATACCACAGACCGCACAGCGTGTCCGTAGGTCTCATACGGAGCCGGAGTGCCCCGCACAACCCGGTGCAAAAAACTGTCCCCCAGTTTCCAATAAATGTAACCAAAGTGAACCAGCGCCGGCGCGAGGAAACATCCAAGGTACGTCGCGACTGCCTTGAATGCCTGCACCGAACGGGTGCGGCCGGTCACCGCGTCGTACAGAAGCAACGCGATTGCGCCGCCGAGAAAAAACCATCCTTCATACCGGCAGAGTGCTGCCAACGAGGCCCACGCCGCCGGAAACCAGGGAATTCCGCCGGCTCCCCGGTCGCGCCAGCGCAGGAGCGAATCCAGCGCAAGCAGCATCAGAATCATGTATACCGGCTCGGTGAGCGGGGCAGTCTGCAAGAACTGCAGATTTGGATTCGCCAGCAAAACAGCTGCGGCGTACAAGGCCGCCAATCGCGACCCGGTCAAGTGCAGCGAGATGCGGTGTACCAGCCACCCCGACAGCGCGAACGCACAGACGGAGATCAGGCTGGGAAACAGGCCGGAACGGTACTGGGCTTCAAACACGACGAACGGGAGATACAAAAGATGAATCAACGGCAGCCAATGGGCGCCCATCTGCTGATATCCCGGCTCGGCGGAATCGACGATTCGCCGCGCCACAAGGAGATGGGCTTTCGCATCGTAATGAGCCAGGGTAAGCCCGCTGGAATAGTAGTAGGCGAAACAGCAGAGGCCAATCGCCGCGCCAGCCATGAGCACACAACAGGAAGCATGAGCCTCCACCCAGGCTCGAGCACGGGATTTTGAAAGCACATCTGAAACCATGCGTGCCTGTGCAGCGGATATGTTCCCGCCCGTCAGGGGTAGATCTTGTACAGCATCCGGGGGAATGCAATGGTCTCGCGGAGGTGGTCCAGCTTGCAAATCCATGCCACGGCCCGCTCAACCCCCATGCCGAAGCCCGAGTGCGGGACGCTCCCATATTTGCGCAGATCGAGGTACCACTGGAAGGCCTCCACCGGCAGCTGATGCTCTTTAATTCTCCGCAGCAGGAGATCATGATCATGGAGGCGCTGCCCGCCGCCGATGATCTCTCCATAGCCTTCTGGCGCCAGAACATCCACGCAGAGCGCCACCTCCGGACGTTCAGGATCGGGCTGCATGTAGAATGCTTTTACTTGAGACGGATAGCGATGCACCATCAGCGGCGAGCCGGACTGTTCTGAAAGGATGGTCTCGTCCGTTCCGCCGAAATCGCCGCCCCATTCGATTTGTGATCCCGCCGCTTGCAACCGCTTGACGGCGTCATCGTAAGACAGCCGCGGGAAAGGCCTCTTGACTGCTTCCAGCGGGGCCGCGTCGCGCTCCAGGGTCTCGAGTTCCGCCCCACGCCGCGACAGGACGCGCTCTACCATGAAACAGATCAGCCCTTCCGCCAGTACCATGGCGTCTTCCAGCTCGGCAAAGGCGACTTCCGGCTCGACCATCCAGAACTCCATCAGATGGCGGCGCGTCTTCGACTTCTCCGCCCGGAACGTCGGCCCGAAGCAATACACCTTGCCGAAGGAGGCGGCAGTGGCCTCGTTGTATAGCTGGCCGCTTTGCGTGAGATACGCCATCTGGCCGAAGTACTCGGTTTCAAACAGAGTCGTCGTGCCTTCGCATGCATTCGGCGTGAAAACCGGCGTATCCACGAGTGTAAAGCCCTGGTCGTCGAAATAGTCGCGGATGGCACGGATGATCTCGTGCCTTATTTTGAGAATCGCGTGCTGTCGCGAACTCCGCAGCCAGAGATGCCGGTTTTCCATGAGAAATGCCGTGCCGTGCTCCTTGGGGGTGATCGGATAGCTGTCGGCAACCTGGTAAATTTGGAACCCGGTGATGTCGAGCTCGAAGCCTCCCGGTGCACGCTCGTCCCGCCTCACACTGCCGCTTACTTCCATGCTGGATTCCTGCGTAACCCGATCAAGCGCCTCGAACTGCTCCGGGCTGAAGTTCCCCTTGAAGGCGACGCACTGCATGACGCCGGTGCCGTCCCGCAACAGAATGAACTGCAGTTTTCCGCTGCTGCGCTTGTTGTACACCCAGCCCCGCAGGACCACTTCCCTGCCTTCGTGGTCGGCGATCTTTCCAATACTGACAGCCTGCTGCATTTTCAGTCCTTTCTATCGATTTTCGGATAATGTCGAAGCAGCACGGGAAGCTCCGAACCGTGAAAGACACGAACATGCATTCGTGCATTTCGTGGAGCCCATTTGCGGATCCGGATGGTTCCGGGCAGCTTGACTCACGACATTTCCCGTTACTCAGCAATTCGGCGATTCAGGAAAGACCATCATGCCGGGTTCCTGATCGCGCGCGCGACAAAAAGCAGCATACAAGGCATAATAGCTTTCCCGCAGATACTGGGATTCCTCGAATCCCAGCTTGCCGGCTACTGCCCTGATTGCGTCCTCCGATCCCTCCAATTCGGCAAAATCGCCGATGGGAGTCATATCCACCGCCAGGCGTATCGCTCCTTCCTGCCCCGGCCCGGATACAACCAGGTACTCCTCCCGGAACTTCTGATATCGGAACCAGACCGTCAGTCCCAGACGTTCGAAAACCTCGAGCATCGTCTCCGCACTTTCCACTGTCGTTTCAAGTTCCTCGCGGCTCTTGAATAGCTGCGAGGGTATCGGCGGCCCCTTAAAGGTAACAGATTCCCTCTCACTCGTCCTGCGCACCCGCAGGAGGCAAGCCCGTGACCGGAGATTCCCTTCGGGGGAATCAAGGACGAAATTATCCTCGAAATGCCTTGAAGTAAGCATTTTAACACCGAGTGTCCGGAGCCGTGTCCGGAACTCCTCCGGGTTGTGCAACCGGACCTTGATTTCCGTCTCTACCGGCATGTGTCCTCCTGCAAAGAAGCTAATTTCCCGCCGAGTGTATATGCAAGAAGAAAATAATATTCGACTTTTTCTCTCCCGCGCATGTCAAATGTCAGTAGATGGAAGGCGAACAGGCGAGAGAGCAGATCGGAAGCGGCGGTGGAGACCTGAATCCGGGCTGGGTTCACGAGCGATCTTCGTCTGCGCCCTGGGATACGGCCCAGGAATGCTCCTGGGTGGCGGCAAGCAGGCGAGGCGACAACCTTGCATTCAACCGACTGGTATTGAAATGGGAACAGACTGTATACAACGTCGCGCTGAGGATGCTGCAGGACCGGCAGGAGGCCGAGGAGGCAACGCAGGAAATCTTCCTCTCCGCCTACAAGAACATCCGGCGCTTCCGGCAGGATGCGAAGTTCTCGACTTGGCTCTACAGAATCGCCGTGAATCACTGCATATCCAGGAACAGACGACGTCCTCAAGGAATCCCGATCTCATTGGACGACGCCGGTCAGCCGCCCCGGACGGACGCGCAGCTTCGGGTCATGGGGAACCAGGAGGAGAATCTGCTCGACGGCGAAAGCCGCAACCGGGTGCGCACCGCCCTCTCGTTTCTGCCCGTCGATCAGCGTGCGGTCATCGAGCTGAAGTTCTTTCAGGAGCTGACATTCGAAGAGATTGCCGCGGTTTTGAGGGTGCCCGTCAGCACGATCAAGTCCCGGCTCTATTCGGGATTGGATCTTTTAAAGGTGCGGCTGGGGAACAAGGCGTGAACGCAGGGAGGGTAAGAACATGATTTCGGGATGCAGCCAATATGTGCAGTGGATCTCGCGATCCCTCGTGGGGGACCTGAGCGCAGATGAAGAGAAGGCGCTGGATGGCCATCTGGCGGCATGCCCGTCCTGCCGGAACGAAAGAGATGCCTTCGCGGAAACCGTCCGCTTGCTGCAGTCTGCGGAGGAAGAACCGGCGCCGCGCCATTTCTTTGTCTATCCGGAAGAAAGAATCCTTAAGCCGTGGCAGCTCTTCCGGCAGATGATGCCTCGCTGGCAGGCAGCGACCGCCGGTGTGATCGCGGTCATCCTCGCATTCGGCGTTCTGGGAGTGTTCGGGATCCAGGTTAAAGCACAACAGGAGGGGTGGACCCTGAGCTTCGGGCGCGGCGGCGCATCGGCAGGGATCGACACGGCCGCACTCAAAGCCGAAATCCTGCAGGCTGCGGCGGAAAACAACCGCGAAGCCGCCAGGGAGTGGCTCCGGAACATCCAGCTCGAAATCGCCCGCTCGCATGAAGATCTTACCGATCAGCAGCGATTGATGCTGGCCGGGTCGCTCTCCGACCTGGAATCGCGCATCACCGGCCGGCTCGACCTGACCGCCGCCGAACTCAGGAGCGGCAACGAAAAATCCATGGTTGACTTGTACCGGACACTGTCACTGGAGCAGCAGCAGCAGGTAAACGCGGTGCAAACCAGGATCGATGGGGTTATTGAAAGCCAGCAGGAAAGAACACGTGAAACCGATGCCGTCCTCGAGACGCTCTTACAGGTCGCCGAACTGAGATTTCGTCCTACAGGAGATCAAAAATGAAAAAACTTATCGCATCCTTTCTTATCCTGATTTGCCTGGGAGCGTTTTCCTGGGCCCAGGGAACCAAGACCGAGCTCTTCGACACCAAGAAAGCGCAGGAAGAACTCGAGATCATGAAGGGGATCCTCAGCACTACCCTGTCTTTCGTCACGCAAAGCATGCAGCAGCCTAAGCCTTCCACCGGGCGCGGTGTCGTGGCCACACCATTCGGGGGTGCAGCGGTGGGCGGTACCTACGGGTGGAGAACTTCCAACATGAACGCGTTCTACCTGTATGGCCAGGGTGCCGTCTTCATGATTCCGACATCAGGACTGCGCGTTCTCAACTATTATGAAGGCGCCGATCGCGTCTATGCCGAGGCGCTGCAGACAACGGGCAGGGATATGGAGAGGCTCACTCGCGACGTGGAGCGGCAGGCGGTAGCGGTCGCCCGCGCCGCGGGAGCTGGAACTGCCCCGCCGGCCAAGGCCGCCGCCCCGCCTCCCAATCCTCCCGCACCCGCCGCGCCCGCCCAGCCGCTGCAGGTGGACAAGGAGGAGCTTAAAAAGAAGGTTGCGGAGCTGCAGGAGAAGGCAAAGAAAAGCCGGGAGGAAGCCGAAGCCAACCGCGCCAAATTCATGGCCAACCTGGCCGAGGTCAAAGGATATCTCATCGAAGCCCTGGCAAATTACGGCGATTCCCTTACCGTGGTGAAGCCCGGCGAGTATATCAGCGTGGTGATCCTCACCGACAGTTTCAGCGGGGATTGGGTCACCGGCGGCGGGCAGGACAGAGGCCGGGAGATCATCACGGTGCAGAAATCCTGGATCACCGATTACAAGGCCGGGAGACTGACGCTCGAGGCATTCAAGCAGAAAGCGCTGCAATACAGCGAGTGATTCGAATGCGGATTCCGGAATGCGGAATTCGGAATGTGCGGACAGCAGGGGCCGGGAGATCCGGCCCCTTTTTATTGCGGATTATGCCAGCGGCCTTGCGGAGCGGCTCAAAGCTCCAAGTTCCAGTTCCGGACGCTCAGACACTGTGCTTGCGCAGCGTGACTCCGCATTCCTGCAGGAGCGCCAAGGCGCGCTCATTGAGCGGATAATCCTGGTTGTAAACCACTTCCGCGACGCCGCTGTTGATGATCATCTTTGTGCAGAGCAGGCATGGGGCGAATGTCGTGTACAGCGTAGACCCCTTGAGGCTGATTCCGTGATACGCCGCCTGGGTGATGGCGTTTTCCTCGCCGTGGCAGCAGAGGCAATCCTCCAGGGACGTGCCGCTCTCCGCCATGCTGTTACACCGCGGGCACCCGCCTTCATTGCAGTTCCGGGCCCCGCGCGGTGTGCCGTTATAGCCGGTGGAAATCACGCGCCGGTCCCGCACAATGATGGCCGCAACCTTGCGCTTCATGCAATTGCTGCGTGAGGCGACAACCCTGGCGATGCTCAGAAAATACTCGTCCCAATCCGGCCGGTCGAAATTGCTCATGAGCGCCGGCAACAGGTCGTCCAGGGTTTTGTGCAGCTCTTCCAAGGACCCGTCGTTGTTGACCACGATGCCTGCCATCTCATGGGTGGCGAGCAGCTGCTGGGCCGCGGGGTCGTCGCTGCTGAGTTCCCGCTGCTCCTCCAGGACGAACTGATCGAGACGGAACGCCGCCCCTTCCCTCGCCCGGAGCCGGCTGCGGTCAAAGCGGACGGCCTGGCCGGCCTCGACCGCCATCAGAACAAAGTCTCTGCGGCGCCTGAGCGCTTCTACCTCGTAAGGATTGCGGATTGAATCCACGACATAATTCCTGTCATGCCCGAGTCGCGGCAGCATACGCTCTGCCAGCACTCCCGGCCCAAACTTCGCACGCAGCCCGTTTCCCAGTTCGATCAGCACGTCCCGTGAGACTTCCACGCCGCGCCGCTTCGCTTCCTCGCGAATCTCATCCGCGAGCGAATAGTATACAAACCCGCGATTGATGAGATATTGAGCAATTTCGGTCTTGCCGGCTGCGTTCCTTCCCGTCAGTCCGATGATCATATCTTTACTTTATCCTTGTCCCTGCGATCCGCCAGTTCCGGCGGGACTGCCCGTTCGGCGCCCGGATCTGAACCGCGGGATTCGTCTCTCAACGCTATCCTTGCGATCCGTCCAGCCCCAGTGCCGATGCGTTCGATTCCAGAGCCCGGATGCAGAACGTGATGTGCTCGTCCAGATCGACACCGAGTTCCTCGGCTCCGTGATAGATATCTTCCCGGTTGACCGCCCGCGCAAACGCCTTGTCCTTCAGCTTCTTGCGCACCGACTTGGACTCCATTCCGAGGATCGACTTGCCAGGCCGCACGAGCGCGCTTGCGATCAGAAACCCCGCCAGTTCGTCGCAGGCGTGAATCGCCTTGCACAGCAGATTGTGGCGGGGCAACTGCATTGCGCCCACGTGCGAAGAAATCGCATACACGATTTCCTCCGGGTAGCCGCGCTGCCGCAAGACCTCGGCCCCTTTGGTGGGATGGTCGGGCATCGTCGGGTACATTTCATAGTCAAAGTCATGCAGCAACCCGACGATCCCCCAGGTCTCTGCATCCTCCCCGTATTTGGCTGCATACGCCCGCATGAGCGTTTCCACTGCAAGAGCGTGCTTGCGCAGGCTGTCGCTCTTCGTGAACTCGGCAAGGAGTTCCCATGCCGCTTCTCGATTCGATGGCATTGTCGTCTCCAATGATCAGACTTCAGGCCCCTGACCGTGCCCATTCTACATGATCCGGGATGGAATTCAGGACTGGGGAATGCAAAAACATTGCATTACTCATAGAGCAGGTAGGGCGCACGCTGCCGGCGGAACTTCTCCAGTTCCTCCTGCCAGCTCTGGCGTATGTCCTCGATCGGGGTGCCGGCGTCGATCTGCTGCGGTATGCGGCTTCCGCCACAAAGAATCTCGATCGGCATCCTGCGCGTCTCATATTCATAAGGGGGCCGGCGCCACTGGAATGCATCGGGGTGCATGCGCCTGATTGTGGAAATGACGGCAATCCCGGTGAGCAAGGGCTCGAATGCATCCCGATCCCGGACGTGCACCTGAACGCCGCCGCACATTACGCCGGCATGCTTCTGGAATGTCGGCTCGAAATAGACCGGGCGGAAATAAACGCCCGCGAGGCGAAGTCGGTTCAACTCATCCGCCAGAGCCCGCGCATTGACGTAGGGCGCTCCGACAAGCTCGAATGGACGGGTGGTCCCTCTGCCCTCGGAAACCAGTGTTCCTTCGATCAGCACCATGCCGGGATAGACGGTGGCGCTGTCGAGTGTCGGCAGGTTGGGCGAGGGCATCACCCACGGCAGCCCCGAGCGATCGAACCAGTCGCCGCGCCGCCAGCCCTGCATCGAAATCACGGTGAGGTCGCAGCCGATGCCGAATTCGCTGTTATACATCAGGGCAAGCTCGCCGGTTGTCATTCCGTGGCGCATGGGGATGGCATAAAGCCCGACGAAAGAACGGAACTCGGGATCCAGCAGGCTGCCCTCGAGACTGAGCCCGTTGATCGGGTTCGGCCGGTCCGCCACAAACATCTTCTTTCCGTACGCGGCACACGCCTGCATGCAGTACGCCATTGTGTGGATGAAAGTGTAGACACGGGTGCCGACATCCTGCAGATCGAATATGAGCGCGTCGACGTCGTACAGCATCTCCTCCGTCGGCCGCCTGGTCCCACTGTAGAGACTATGTACCGGCAAGCGGGTGTCAGGGTCCCGATAGAACTGCGACTCCACCATGTTGTCCTGCTTTTCCCCCCGAGCCCCGTGCTGCGGCCCGAACAGCGAGACGAGATGTAGGGAATCATCTGCGAAAATCGCGTCGGCCGTGTGCTCCAGACTTGGAAGAACCGATGCGGGATGAACTACCGCCGCCAAGCGAGAGCCGGCCAGCAGATTCTTCCTTTCGTCAAGCAAGACTTCAATCCCGGGACGAACCCTCATGACACTCCCCCTCGTGCGGTGGCGGCAATATCAGGCGCACGCTGCAATCCCGGCCGGCATGAGCAACCCGCGCAGACTGCCCCCGCACGAGCTGCGGGCTCCAAGCTGAAAACTCTTGACTGATCAGGCTCCTTGCACTTATATAACAGTCACTTAGCGCCCGGCCTGGGGCCGGCTGGACATATCGATATGGAACGACTTTCGAATCGTCCGGTATTGTCAATCCGGCCGTACGAGAATACGATTCATTTTCGCAAGGACTTCATCGAACGCTATCAGGAGCCGCTTGTCAATAGCTGATTACCCGAATGACCGATGGAACATACTCTAGTATTGAACGCCAGCTATGAGCCGGTCAACATCGTACACTGGAAGCGCGCCCTGACCCTGCTCTTTCAGGGCAAGGTCGAGGTGCTGGCAGAGTACGACCGGGAAATCCGCAGCATCAGTTTTACGATCCGGATGCCGAGCGTGCTGCGCCTCCTCAAGTATGTGCGCATGCGCAAGCGTTTCCGGCATGTCAAATTCAGCCGCGCCAACATCTACGCCAGAGACCTGCATACCTGCCAGTACTGCGGCACGCGATGCTCGTCCGAGGACCTCACCTTTGACCACGTGATCCCGGTAGTCAAAGGCGGCAGCAAGACCTGGGACAACATCGTCACCTGCTGCTTCAAGTGCAACCATCGTAAGGGTGGAAGAACCCCTGACGAAGCGGGAATGCACCTCATCCGGCGCCCCAAGGAACCCGCCTGGGTCCCCACCATGCTCCACATCACCATCGGCATTCGGGCTGCTCCAGATGCATGGAGAGATTTTCTCTATTGGAATGTGGAGTTGGATTCGGATACTTAAAGTATTATGTTAGTTCTCAGGTTCCCCTGCAACAAACCGGATCGGGGAGGCTCTCGAGGTCAGTTTCGCCTCAAAAGCGAGGCGGTAGAATCGCGACAGCCCCTCCTTGTGCTCCGGACCGAGGTTGTGGTCCAGATTCGATCGCAAGTAATTCTCCAGGAATGCGCGCGGCAGGTTCAACCTGCAGGAGTAGGAGGCGGCGATTTCCTCCATTCTGGCGACGCCCCAGGCTTTGGCTTCGAGGAACAGGTCCGTCAGGCCTGCCTGCCGGGAGATCTTCTCACCGCAGGCCCAGAAGGAGAACACGAAGGGGGTGCGCTGCCAGCCTTGCCATGCGGCTCCCAGATCCATGACTGCATATTCATCGGGTGAGCAGTGCAATGCAGGGTCGCCGATGATGAGAGCGGCATCGCATTGGCGCAGCATTGCGCCGACATCGGGTTCGTGAGGAATATAGCGCGGGCGGAGTCCCATGTGGGTCTCGAGGAGGAGCCTCAGGAGAGCGATCGAGGAGCGTGAGCTCGTATCCAGGGCCACCGTTCGAATCCGGGTGCTGTCGCGCGGCCTGACCAGAAGGACGCTGCGCACTTCGTTGCGGGCTGCGATCGCGACGCCCGGGATCACAGACAGTCCATCGATCCTCTGATATTCAATGCTCGGGATCAGGCCGATATCGGCCCCCCCACCGGAAATCTGGTCGGCACATATTGCCGGCGAGGAAGGAATGGTATCGAACAGGTGGCGTTTGGGTCCGTGCAGGAAAAACCATCCGAGCGGAGCGGCGTTGAGGTAGTGCACCAGCGAGATTTTCAGCCGCAAAGTCCAGGCCTCCCTAAAAAACCAGGAAATAACAGCCGGTCACAGGAAACAATACGCAGGAAGGGATTATAGAGAGCGTTGCAGCAAATTGGAATGTCCTTCGACAGGCGGGGGGAGATAGGATCCGGGCTATGAGAGAACCCGAAGACAGCCAGATCCGCGATGCCATTGAGTTGTCGCTGGTCCCGGGAATTGGGCTGTTGGCCCAGCAAAGCCTCCATGATGCGTTTCCGCGTTTGTCTGAACTCCTGTGCAGAAGTCCAGCAGAGCTCGCAGCGTTCGGGCTCAAACCGGAATCCGGATCAGCCATCAGCTCAAGGCGTTATCGTCCCATGGCGCAGGAGATCTTCGATTGGGCACATCACGAGGAGTGCCGCATCCTGATCCGGGGCAGCGACGGGTATCCGGCGCTTCTCAGGGAGATCTACGATCCTCCCCTGGTTCTCTATTGCAAGGGGGATTTGGGCATCCTGGGCCTGCCGTCTGTCGCCATCGTGGGCACGCGGCGTCCGACGTATTATGGGCTTCAGGTGGGACGAGGCATTGCCCATGATCTGGCATCGAGAGGAATCGTGGTCGTCAGCGGACTGGCACGGGGCATAGATGCCGCGGCGCACCAGGGGTGTCTCGATGCAGGGGGAAGGACGGTTGCGGTGCTGGGAAACGGTATTGACGTGGTATATCCGCGTGAGCACCGCCAGCTCACCCGGAAAATATTGGAACGCGGCCTGCTTGTCTCCGAGTTCGCCCCGGGCACCTCTCCAGCACCCCAGAACTTTCCGGTGCGGAACCGGATCATCAGCGGCATCTCGTTGGGGTCGGTCATTGTGGAGGCCAGTGAATACAGCGGTTCCCTGATCACGGCGCGGCTCGCGATGGAGCAGAATCGTGAAGTTTTCGCGATTCCCGGAAATCTCTCGACTCCGCAGAGTTTTGGCCCAAACTACCTGATAAAACAGGGAGCCAAGCTGGTTCAGATCTGGCGCGATATTGTCGAGGAACTGCCCGCGGAGGTGAGGCACAGGATCCTTTCTCAAGAGGATGCTCATGCACCGGTGGAGCGGCAACTCGAACTCACGACCGAGGAGGAGAGCAGGGTTCTCGACATGCTCCTGGTGGATCAGGCGACCCAGTTCGACAGGATTGTGCAGCGCAGCGGTATGCGCGTACCGGATCTTAGCAACCTGCTGCTCCATCTGGAGATGCGGGGCCTGATCCGGCAGGTGCCGGGTAATCTTTTTATCAAGGCAATCCGGCGCCCCGAATGAATTTGCTTGGATTTTCGCTGGACACTGGTTATATTTTGCGCCCTCCTATGCCAAACGCACTCGTCGTTGTCGAATCACCCGCCAAAGCCAAGACGATCCAGAGGTATCTGGGCGCAGGCTTCCATGTGAAGGCCTCCATGGGCCACATCAAAGACCTGCCGAAGAACAAGCTTGGAGTGGACATCGACGAGGGCTTTACACCCCATTACGCCATCATCCCCTCCAAGGAAAAGGTAGTCCGGGAGCTGCGGGCCGCCGCCGCCAAGATCAAAGTGATCTACCTGGCTGCCGACCCCGACCGCGAGGGGGAGGCCATCTGTCAGCACCTCGCCGAAGAGCTCAAGGGCAGAGGCAGGGATGTCTACCGGGTCCTGTTTCATGAGATCACAAAAAACGCCATCCGCCAGGCCTTCGATCACCCCGGGAGAATCAATAGCCATAAGGTGGACGCCCAGTTGACCCGGCGCATCCTTGACCGGCTCGTCGGCTACAAGATCAGTCCTCTGCTCTGGGACAAGGTGCGCCGCGGCCTCTCCGCGGGCCGTGTGCAAACGGTCGCATTGCGGATGATTGTCGACAGGGAGCAGGAAATCCGCGCGTTCCAGTCGGAGGAATACTGGAACCTTTCCGCCCGGCTTGCCGGCTGCCTGCCTCCCGAATTCGTCGCCAAGGCAAGCAGCATCGATGGTGTGAAATGGAAGGTGCGCAACGGCACGACGGCGAAGGCGATTGTCGAGGAACTCGGCACCGCTGTATTTCGTGTCCGGAAGATCCACAGGCGCGAAAAGAAGCGCTATCCGGTGCCTCCCTTCATCACCAGCACTCTGCAGCAGGAGGCGGCGCGCAGGCTGAACTTTCCGGTCAAAAAAACCATGCTCCTCGCCCAGCGTCTCTATGAAGGCGTGGAAATCGGCGGCGAGGGAGCCGTCGGACTGATCACCTACATGCGCACGGACTCCAGCAGGGTTTCCGAAACGGCGCTTAGCGAGGTGAGGGACCTGATTCGAAGCAATTACGGCGATGCCTTCCTGCCGCACCATCCGATCTACTACAAGTCGAAGAAGACGGCCCAGGAAGCGCACGAGGCCATCCGGCCCGCCGCTGTCGAGAGGACTCCGGAGGAACTCAAACATCACCTCGAATCCGACTTGTGGCGGCTGTACAAACTGATCTGGCACAGATTCGTCGCTTCGCAGATGAATCCTGCTGTTTTCGATCAGACCGATGTGCTCATCGAGGCAGGCAGAGTCGAATTCAAGGCGACGGGGTCCGTGCTGAAGTTCGAAGGGTTTCTGGCAGTCTATCAGGAAGCAAAGCCGGAGGAGGTCAAGGCGGATTCGGATGCGGGGGAAACCGACGGCGCGCTCCCGGAGCTTTCCGAGGGTGAGATCCTCCAGGTCAGGTCATTGCTTCCTACGCAGCACTTCACGCAACCGCCGCCCCGTTACAACGAGGCGAGTCTCGTGAAGGCGCTGGAGGCTCGCGGCATCGGCCGGCCGAGCACCTATGCCTCGATCCTGAGCACGATCCAGGACCGCGAATATGTGGCGAAGTTGGAAGGCCGGTTCCACCCCACCGAAACAGGCGAGCTGGTAGTGGGGCTGCTCGTCGAGAGCTTCCAGGAGATTTTCGATTACGAATACACCGCGCGGATGGAAGACCACCTCGACCGGATCGAGTCAGGCCGGGAGCGCTGGCAGGATGCCATGCACAGCTTTTACGAGCGTTTCTCGAAACGGCTGGCTGATGCCGAAAAGCACATGAGGGATGTCAAAGCCGAGGAAACCCCGACCGACGAGGTGTGCGACAAGTGCGGCAGCGGAATGGTGATCAAATGGGGCAAGTTCGGAAGGTTCCTCGCTTGCTCCGCGTACCCGAACTGCAAAAACACCCGGGAAATTCCCCGAAATGGCGCGGAGGAAGGCGCGCACCCGCTTGAAGTGCAGGAGATCTCCTGCGAGAAGTGCGGCCGGCCAATGGTGCTCAAGCGCGGCCGGTTCGGGGAGTTTCTCGCCTGTTCGGGCTATCCCGACTGCCGGAACACCAAGAAGATAGTGAAAAAAGCCGACGCCGTGGAGGTTAAGCAGGACATACCGCTCACCGAGCCATGTCCTGTGTGCGGCAAGAACCTGGCGATCAAACATGGCCGCTTTGGCGAGTACACGGCATGCGCCGATTACCCGTCCTGCAGGTTCATCAAATTCAAATCCACCGGCGTTTCCTGTCCCCGCGGCTGCGGGGGTGAAATCGTGGAGCGGAAATCCAAGCGCGGCAAAACTTTCTACGGCTGCTCCAATTACCCGGATTGCGATTTCGTACTCTGGTACAAACCGGTTTCGGAACCATGCCCGCAATGCGGGCTGTCCTACACGCTCGTAAAGACAACCAAGCGCGCGGGGACGATCCGATACTGCGAAGACAGGAAATGCGGCTTTAAAGAGCCTCGAGACCAAGCCTGATGCTCGAGGCCGTCACTTCCCTGCCAATCTCCTTTCGAGCCGCGGAAGCACCGCCAATACGAGATTCCCCACCTTTTCCAGGCTCCCCGCACTGATCTTGTCCAGGGTATCCTGCGCGGTGTGCCAGGGGGGGTAGTCCATGTCGATGATATCGACGCTGGGGATGCCCGCATCGATGAAGGGGATGTGATCGTCTTCCATGTGGGTCTCGGTGGACGACAGGATCGCTTGGAAACCGGCTTCCGCGGCGGTGTTCCATACCAGATCCATCAGCCAGGGCGTTGAATTGCGGTCTTTCAGGAGCCCCAGGCTCCGGTCTCCGACCATGTCCAGGAGAAGAAGCGCGCGCACCTTGCCGGCGGTACCATCTTCCTTCCAGCGCCGCGCAAGATGACGGCTGCCGTAAGTGCTGTCGAAGGTGCTCCACTCGATGAATGCCTCCTCGCCGTCCAGAAATACCAACCAGTAATCCAGGCCGTCATCGCGGCCTGCAAGCACGCGGGCAAGCTCGAGCAGCAGGCCGGTGCTGCTGCCGCCATCGTTGGCGCCAAGGAAAGTCAGGTTTTCGTAGTACTTGGTGTCGTAATGGCTCGCCAGTGCCACGATGGGCTTCCCGCCACCGCTTCTGCGCGCGATCAGGTTCACCATCGCCTTCCTGCCGTAAGGCGTTGCGGCATCGAAGGCGTCCTGCTCCACCTGGTAGCCGTATCCCTCGAGTTGCCCGACGATGTATTCGCGGCACTTCCGCAGCGCCTCCGAGCCGGGGGGCCGAGGGCCGAATGCGACCTGCGCACGAACGTGCTCCATGGCCTTCTCTCCGCTCAGCACCGTCACTGATGTGCCCGGCGACTGTGCGCATGCTGTGGACACGAATACCACCAGGGTAAGCAACATCGTGATAGCGGCACGCATAGCACCTCCGAAATGGTAACTGCTTAGCCGGCTCGGATCAGTCGAGGGTCTGCAAATAAAGCCACGAATAATTTCACGAATTCTCACAAAGAACTATCTCCCTTGATGCGCGCCATACGATGCGGCTTTCGTGATCATTCGTGGAATTCGTGGCAGTTTTCTTCGGGCTGGCTACACAATGACCCGAAACGGGCTCCCTCGCCGCACCCAGTATATCCCGAAACCGTCTGCCTGCCCAGAACAAGACGCGGACATCCGGAATTCCGGTAGATTCGGTCGCAACGCGCCGCAACCGCCGGATTCAGACTTAGGGCTCGCGCAAGAATCTCCATTGCTGCTTTTTGGACCGCCGGGATCGTTGCGGCTGAAAGCGGCCGTGTGGTATTGTTAACTCTTTTGCAAACTCATTCCGGACCATTACCTGTGAAAGGAGTCTTCCATGAGGGTTTACGATACCGAATCCATTCGAAACGTCGGAATCATCGGGCACGGCACTTCCGGCAAGACATCGCTGACGTCCGCCCTGCTGTTCGATTCCGGCGCCATCAATCGGCTTGCCCGGGTGGAGGACGGCAACACGGTGACCGACTACGAGGAGGAGGAGGTCGAGCGGAAGATTTCGATCAGCAGCGCATTGGCCCATTGCGAATGGGATAGAAAGAAGATCAACATCCTGGACACTCCCGGCTACCGTCCGTTCTTGAACGATACCCGGCTGGTCCTGCGTGCCGCGGACGCCGCCGTTGTGGTCGTGGATGCGATCTCGGGCGTGGAAGTGCAGACAGAGAAGGTCTGGGAGTTCGCAGTGGAGTTCAACCTGCCGCGGATTCTGGTTGTCAACAAGATGGACCGTGACAACGCCAGCTTCGATCGGGCGCTGGAATCCGTGCATGAGGCCTTCGGAAGATCCTGCGTCCCCATTCAGATCCCGATCGGCTCGGAGCGCGAATTCACGGGAGTGATCGATATTCTGAGCGGCAAAGCGCACCGCTTCGAAAGAGACGGGTCCGGAAAGTTCCAGACCGTCGATGTCCCGGCCGGGTATCAGGACGCCGCCAGAGAGGCGCGTGAGAAGCTGATCGAAATGGTGGCGGAAAGCAGTGACGAACTGATGGAGAAGTTCTTTGCAGACGGCACGCTGTCGGCACCCGACCTTCTGGCAGGGCTCAAGAAGAGCGTCACTGCGCGCACGATATTTCCGGTCCTTTGCAGCAGCGCAACTCTCAACATCGGCGTGCCGCAGATTCTCGATGCCATCGCCGAACTTCTTCCCGCCCCAGGGGTGGAGAAGGTGCGGGGCACAAACCCCAAAACCAACGAGCCCGTCGAGCGGGCGGTGAGTGGCAGCGAGCCTTATGCGGCCTATGTCGTGAAAACCGTGGCCGATCCTTTTACCGGGCGAATCAGCATCATCCGCCTCTACTCGGGTTTGATGCGGTCCGACACGACCTACTTCAACCAGACCAAGGGCAAAACCGAGAAGTTCGGCCCTCTGCAGGTGCTTCAGGGGAAGACCATGACTCCGGTCGGGGAGGTTCACGCAGGCGATTTCTTCGCAGTCACCAAATTGAGGGAAACGACGACGGGTGACACCCTGTGCGATCCTTCGCAGCCGGTGGTTTTCCCGGCCGTAGAGGTTCCGGAACCCTCTATTACCTTCGCGATCGAGCCAAAGGCACGGGGGGACGAAGACAAGATCAGCAACGCTCTGTCGCGCATCGCTGAGGAAGACGCCGCCATCAAATACAATCGCGACCCTCAGACAAAACAACTCCTGCTGGCGGGATCGGGGCAGCTCCACGTGGAGGTCACGGTAGCCAAGCTCCGCAAGCGCTATGGCGTGGAAGTGATCCTCAAGACCCCAAAGGTTCCCTATCGCGAAACGATCCGGGGCACCTCCGACGTACAGGGCAGGTATAAGAAACAGACCGGCGGGCACGGCCAGTTCGGAGACTGCAAAATCAAGATGGAACCGCTGTCGCGCGGCGCCGGTTTCGAGTTTGCTGATGAGATCTTCGGCGGCGCCATTCCGCGGAACTTCATCCCTGCGGTGGAAAAGGGGATCATCGACGCCGCAGCCAGAGGATTTGTTGCCGGATTCCCGGTGGTCGACTTCAGGGTAACCCTGTACGACGGCAGTTACCATCCTGTGGATTCCTCGGAACTCGCATTCAAGGTCGCTGGCAGCATGGCGTTTAAAAAGGGGATGGAGCTGGCACAGCCGGTTCTGCTCGAGCCGATCATGAACGTGGATATTGTCGCGCCACAGGAATATGCCGGGGACCTGATGGGCGACCTCACCAGCAGGCGGGGAAAGCTGCAGGGCATGGACATCAAACGCGACATGCAGGTCATCAAAGCTCAGGTGCCGATGGCGGAAATGGTGAGTTATGCGCCGGTCCTGACGTCCATGACCGGCGGGCGCGGGAACTACCATATGGAGTTCTCCCACTATGACGAGGTTCCGGCCCACATCGCCCAGAAGATCATCGAAGAGGCAAACAAGGAACGAAAAGCAGAGGAAGAGTAAAACAACCCTATGTACCCTAAAATCCTGGACCTCGGGCCGCTTACAATCCACACCTACGGGCTCCTGTTGGCAGTGGCGTTCATTGTCGGAATCTGGCTTGCCAGCCGGAACGCTTCCAAGGCGGGGCTGAACCCGGATTCGATCTGGAATCTCGGGTTGATCATCATTTTTTCGGCGCTGGTCGGAGCCAAGCTTTTGCTTTTTATTTCCGACTACTCCTATTACTCGGCCAACCCGCGCGAGATCTTTTCGCTTTCAACCCTTCGTTCCAGCGGGGTTTATTATGGTGGCCTGCTGCTGGCGCTGGGAGCGTCATTCTGGTACATGCACCGGACAAGGCTGCCGGCCTGGACGGTTGCCGACATCACCGCGCCCGGCATCGCCCTGGGACAGTCGATCGGGCGCCTGGGCTGCCTGTCCGCCGGGTGCTGCTACGGCAAACCGACCCATCTTCCCTGGGGAATAACTTTCACTGACCAATACTCGTACGAGAATGTCGGCGTTCCCCTCAACGTGCCGCTGCACCCCACCCAGCTCTATGAATCCATGTGTTCGTTCCTCCTGTTTCTATACCTCATGAATCGGCTTCGCCGGCACCATTTCACCGGCCAGGTGATCCTCGAGTACCTGATGCTGTATGCAGGGCTGCGCTTCTTCATCGAGTTTTTCCGTGACGACGACCGCGGGTTCCTGTTTGGCGGCCTGCTCTCGACATCCCAATTCATCGGGATTCTGACCGTACTCGGGGCGGCAGGGGCGTATCTGTATCTGCGGCGCCGTAACCGCGACACGGCTGTGGCGTGATCAAGAGCGGAGAGAGCCTCCGGGTACCGCCCGGTGCGGCACGGACCCGGCTGGACCGGTATCTGGCGGAAATCTTTCCCGGGCAGAGCCGGTCACAAATCCAGACTTTCATCCGCGACGGCTCGATCCTCGTCAACCACGAGAGGGTGAAAACGGGGTGCCTTCTGCACCACGGAGACGTCATTTCCTTTGCTCCCGGAACGCCCGAACCCGTACCCTCTATCCGCCCTGAGCCCATACCGCTCAACGTGATTTACGAGGATGCGGATCTGGCCGTGATCGAGAAGCCGGCCGGCATGGTGTGCCATGCCGGGGCTGGCGTCCACGAAGGCACTCTCGTGAACGCGCTGCTGTACCATTTCGGATCGCTCGATGCCGGAGATCCCCTGCGGCCCGGAATTGTGCACCGCCTCGACAAGCTTACCAGCGGGCTGCTGGTGGTGACCAAAACCCAGGCGGCACACCGGGATCTGGCGCTCCAGTTCAGGGAACGCAAGGTCGAAAAGGAGTACCTGGCCCTGGTGTACGGCCGGCCGGCTCTCCGTGCCGGGACCATTGACCTGCCGCTGGGACGCGATGTCAGGGACAGGAAAAAGATCTCCGTGCACTCGCGGCGCCGCCGCGAGGCCGTGACCCACTATCGCGAGGAATACGCGGCGGGACCGTTTACCCTGTTGCGCATCAGGATCGAAACCGGCCGGACACATCAGATTCGCGTTCATCTGGCTCAGGCGGGACATCCCGTCGTCGGCGATTCTCTCTACGGAGGGAATCGCCTCCGGAATCTCACCGATGTGCGAATTCAGTCAACCGTCCGCAACCTGCAACGGCACTTCCTTCACGCGCACAGGCTGGCTTTCCGGCACCCGCGAACCGGGGAATCGCTCGCATTTCATTCTCCCCTGCCCGAGGAGCTGGCCGAATTCCTTGACGGGATTGCCCCTTCAGGACGCCCGGCCGGCCTGGATGGCCCTCGAAACCGGCTCAATCCCGGACGCTAGCGACACGACACTGCTCAGCTTTAACCAATGGAAGCCTGCCCGGAGGGCCGGCGCGGGCTGATCAGTGCGTTCGGCTTTTTGATCACCCAGACGGCGGGAAATCGTCTGACATGGATTCATCGGACGCGCGCGATTCCCGCCACCGGCAGTGTCAAAACTCGCGCGCCCTCGCGGGACACGCTCGCGCGCAACAACGACGGTATAGACCAGTTGCGCGTCACCACATGCATTGCCACCTGGCTCAGAGCCGCGACCGTAAGAATCATTTGGGCAAATCACGATGCCGACGCAAGAGCACAGGCGCCGCGGCACGCTCGAACTCTCAACGCCGGCATGCCGAGCCGCACGCCTTGACTCGAAAGTAAGTGCAAATTATAATATGAGTGTTAATTCAATAATGTCTTGGAGATACAGGAAACAAAATGCTCATTATCTCTTGCTTTGGGCCGGCGGCACTGTTCAGTCTTCTTCTGCTGTTGCAGCAATCTCCACCTCCGGGCCAGGATCCCGCCCGACCGTCGCAGCAGAAGGCCGTCGGCCAGCTCCCGGCGAGCATTTCCGACCAGACGTATCGCGTGAATGTGGACCTCATTAACGTCTTTTGCTCGGCATGGAACAAAGACAGCAAATCCTTCGTCACTCATCTCGCGCAGGGGGATTTTTTTGTATATGAGGACGGTGTGCGTCAGGAGATACGGAACTTCGCCCGCGAGGCAAGTCTGCCCCTGACGATCGCTCTCCTGGTGGATACCAGCCAGAGCGTGGCACCGAAACTCAAATTCGAGCAGGAGGCTGCAACCAATTTCTTTTATGCAGTACTCAAGCAGAATGACCGCGCCATGCTGGTCCAATTCGATTCATCGGTTAACCTGGTCCAGGATTTCACCAACGAGGTCAACAAGCTCGCCAAACAAATCCGGACCATGCGGGCCGCGGGAAACACCGCACTCTTCGATGCCATCGTGAAAACCTGTGATGAGAAACTGATCCGGGAAACAGGCCGCAAGACCATCGTCATTCTCTCCGACGGTGAGGATTCCGCGAGCAATGAGACGCTTGAGCGGGCGCGGGAAATGGCCATCAATGCCGAGGCAACCATCTTTTCGATCAGCATCAGCAGGGGCGGTTTCTTTGGTACCGGCGGGGATACAAGGCAGGGAGACCGTGTCTTGAAACAACTGGCGGAGGAAACCGGTGGCAAGGCGCTTTTCCCGTTTCAGGTGGAGGAACTGGATGCCGCTTTCCGTGAAATCAGCCAAGAATTGCGCAGCCAGTACAACCTCGGCTATATTTCATCCAATCCGAGACGGGATGGTGGCTATCGGAAGATTGAAATCCGTGTTCCAGACAAGGATTTGAAATTGAATTACCGCAAGGGGTACTTTGCTCCCGCCGGCGGGCAGTGAATCTCAAGCAACCTGGTGTTTTTCCCGAGCTGGTTTTACCCGCCCGGCCAGCATGTAGACCTGCTCGCCATTCGGAGGCTCCAGCTCCTGGAGCATATCGATCAGCTTATCCGTCTTGCCATCGAAAAAGCGGCACAGCACGTCACGAATCTGGTTTTTGGTCGCCTGCTCCCGCGACAGCAGCGGGTGGTAGATATAGGCACGGCCTGAGCGCGTGTGAATCAGTACACCCTTATCTTCCAGGATGCCCATGAGGGTCAGGATGGTCGTATAAGCTGTTTTCTTTTGACGAGATAGAGTATTGCACACCTCTTTCACCGTAGCGGATCCCATCTCCCAGACTACCTTCATGATTTGAAGCTCCTGACGTGTCAGGAGAACTGAGTTGAGATCCCTTTTCATTCTCACCCTCCAAACGCTGACACCTCAGCCTGCAGCCAGGAATCGGAACCGGAATGCGTGATGTTCACCAGGGTAAGTACGTTCGGGAAAGCAATCTATTTCCTCAAAAAATCGGGGATTCCCGCAAAATGCCGGGATTAGTGTGCTATCGGAGCACCGCCAGCAGGCATACGCGACCGGCGGCCCGATCCGCGCTCACCTGCCGCTCGGCGTTCCCGCGCGGGGCATCCCCGGAGCATCCCAGGGTCCGCACGCGTCCCGCGTGCAGAAGCCGGGGACCCACCCGGAAAGAGCGCACGCGGGATGCGTGCGGACCCAGCCCGGCAACACGGCCGGGGGTAATAGAGGCGCACCGCCCAAAACCCCCGGAAGAGGCCACTGCGAAGATCGCAGTCGCGCATGGATGCGCGCTCAGCGGATACTTGCCTGCGATTCAGACAGTGGCAAGCCCCGAAGGGGCGGTGCAGGAAAGCCCTGGGAAACGGCGCGCCCAAGATCCCAGCCCTGAAGAAAGAAGCAAAGAGAAACTTCCTACTACGGGTATCTTTCCTTTGAATAGCTGTGTAACAACATTGATCATACAAGGGCGGAGCAGCCGGCCGATAAAAATACGCACAACATCGCACACACCAACTCTCATGCCGTCCAAATGTGCGGATCGCGTGGGCCCTGCCTCGCCCTTCAGGGCTGATCCTGTTCTCATGCCGCTCATCCCAGGGCTTGCGCCCTGGGCTTTCCTGCTGCACCCCTGCGGGGTGCGAGTTGATGCGCATCCCACTGTCTGAATCGCTGAGATACTTGCAGCATCCCTT
>JAFNAG010000072.1 GCA_017860135.1 Acidobacteriota bacterium | reverse complement strand
GGGAGGCAACCGGAGCTTATGAAAAGTCAAACCGGAAACAGCAGTTTCAGGTGGAGTGCCGGTGTTATCGCACCGGCGATCATAATCATCACCGCGGCCGCATTTTACGCGCATGTGTGGGTCTTGACCGCCATTCCCGTCGGGTTTCTTTTCGGTTTCTTTCTCCAGAAGGGGGATCTTTGCGGCGCATCGGCGTTCAGCGAAGTGCTGGTCATGAAGGACAGGCGCAAGATCTTCGGGCTCTGGATTCTGATCGTAACGGCGATGCTCGTATTCGCGGCGCTGCAAATGCTCGGCTGGGTCCGGCTTGCTCCGAAACCATTTCTCTACGTCAACTATCTCGTCGGTGGCGCTCTGTTCGGAACCGGCATGGTGCTGGCCGGCGGCTGTATCAGCGGCTGTCTCTATAAGGCGGCCACGGGCAATCTGAATTCCATCGCCGGGTTGCTGACCATACCGGCAGGCGTTATGGCCGTCGAGTTTGGACCGTTGAATCCGCTGCATACGGCCATGAACCGGTTTGTGCTTCGTTCCGCTGATGGCGGGCCGGTCACTCTTTCCACTCTTTCCGGGCTGCCCTTCTGGGCTCTTGCGCTTCTGTTCGCCGCAATCACAATGGTCATTATTCTGGTCCGGCGGCGCGGGCAGCCGGTGAAAAGCCGGCAGGCCGTCACGGAGATTTGGACGGAGAGGGTCCTGGGGCGGCCCTGGAAGCCCTGGGTATCCGGCCTCGCCATCGGGCTGCTCATGGCGCCGGCGTACCTTTCCTCCGTAGCGACGGGCAGGAACTATCCCCTGGGTGTCACGCATGGCGTGATGCAGGCGGAACTCCTGCTGGTGGATCGCAACGTGCAGCACGTTTGGAGAGTCAATCCGGCACCGCCGGCGGTGACGGCCGCGCCTGTTCCGCCCGTGCCTGCGCGCAAACCGGTCTCCTGGTGGCTGGTGCTTGTGAGCCTGGCGCTGCCGCTGGGATCCTGGGTTTCGGCGCGCCTGAACGGTCCCGTCCGGTTAATGCCCAAACCTCCGGACGAAGTCCTCACGGCTCTGGGAGGGGGCTTCCTGACCGGCGCCGGGGCCGCATTCGCCACGGGATGCGTGGTCGGCAACATCATGTCGGGCTGGGCGCTGATGAGCGCCGGGATGATCCTCTTCGGAGTGGCGACCGTTCTGGCCAACTGGGTGACGACGTATTTTTATCTGCTGGGCGGTCAGATGTCGAGAATATCCGCAAAATGAGGGCGGTTTGAGTTCAGAAGACAGGGTCACCCAAATCAGGATCGGCAAGTTCGCCATAGGCATCATCGGGCTGGACGCCGCGTTGTCCGAGGCAGAGGCTGCCAACTTGCCGCCCGATGCCGCCGCGGCTCGCGCCATCCTCGACCGATTGCAGAAGTCGAACTATGTCGCACCAGGCGCCGAGTCGGAATACCTGGAAGCGCTCCTGCGGGAATACAGGAAGCATCTGGGGCAGCCGGTGCGAGAGCCGCCGCCGGAGGGCGTCGATGTAAAGGTTCTCGGGCCGGGCTGCCCGAACTGCGAGAGGCTGGAGCAATTGGTGCGCGAGGTCATGGCGGCGGAGCGGATCGCCGGCAGCCTGGATCATGTGCGGGACGTCAACGAGATCAAAAACTATCGAATTTTCATGACACCCGGCCTGGTGATCAACGGGAGGGTTCGCTGCGCCGGCCGGGTACCCTCCGAGCGGGAGTTGCTGGAATGGCTGCGCGCAGCCGGGAAGGAGGCTCGGACGGCAAGTGCGGATCAGCATTGACGCGATGGACCGAACCGAGTTCCACGAAGGTCACCAGGGATTTCGAGGCGTCGGGGGGAACTGATGTTTCCACCGGTCTGTTCGGAGCACCGCCCCATAATAGACCGCCAGAAGCACTACGGCAGCAAGCGCCAGGATCAAGAATTTCTTCATATTAGGCCTCGTTACTTTCGAGGATCGGGCGCCTCTCCCCGCGACTCGCCAAAAAGATGCCCGAGGCGAAAGCGCAGTTCATCGCGCGTATGCCGGAATGCGGCGAGGCGCTCTCCCTCCGTTCCCCGGACAGCGCCCGGATCGGGAAGGCTCCAATGAAGACGCCTTGCCCTCCCTGCAAAAACAGGGCACTCCTCCTCGGCGCATAGCGTGATGATTGTGTCGATCTTCTCCGACTCGATTTCGGAGACGGTCTTGGACCGGTGTCCAGAGATGTCTACGCCGATCTCACTGAGGACGGCAACCGCCTCGGGGCGAACACGCGTCGGCCGGGAACCGGCGGACCAAACCCGGACATGGGCGGGCGCCAGAGAACGCGCGATCCCTTCTGCCATCTGACTGCGCGCCGAGTTGGCCACGCAGAGAAACAGGATGCCCTCGGGTTTCAGGGCGCGAAGGACCGCCGCCTCGACCATCCACTCGGGCGGCACGCCCTTGCCCGCATAGGTCCGGCAGCACAAGGAGCCCCGACTGGTGCTTCTTCGCTCGATATCCTCGCCGTTTATACGCACCGAGGGGGACCCCAGAAAGCCCAGTGCAGCGGCCTTTTCCGGAGTGTCGACCTCGACCCGGTCCACAGATGTACCGGGAGCGAGATGGCCAACAACCTCCCTGACGCGCGCCATCGCCTCGCCGGCATGAGGACAGCCTTCAAACACCAGCACCTCAACTTGCATCGAAACATCCCTCTTCTCCTGCAGCCTAACTGCCTGCGGCTTGCGATCGGGCCGGCACTCCGCTTTTCGCGTTCTCTCCGGCGTAATACTTGCGCCCGAGCCACAGCGCGACATTCACCAGCCCGATCATGACCGGAACTTCGACCAGCGGTCCGATCACCGCCGCGAAGGCCCCGCCGTGATTGATGCCGAAAGTCGCGATGGCAACCGCAATCGCCAACTCGAAATTGTTCGAGGCGGCGGTGAAAGAGAGAGTGGTGGCCTGCCCGTAGGTCGCACCCACCTTTTTGCTCATGAAGAAGGAAATGAAGAACATCAGCACGAAGTAAATGAGGAGCGGGATGGCGATCCGCACGACGTCGAGCGGCAGCTGCACGATGTACTCGCCCTTGAGCGAAAACATGACGACGATCGTGAACAGCAGGGCGATCAGCGTGATCGGGCTGATCTTCGGGATGAACTTCGCGTGGTACCACTCCTTGCTCTTGAGCGCGATCAGCGAAAATCGCGTGATGACGCCGGCAAGGAAAGGGATGCCCAGGTAGATAAACACGCTCTTTGCAATCTCCCCGATGGTGATGTGGACCGTGACGCCTTCGAGCCCGAACCAGGTCGGCAGGACTGTGATGAAGAGATAGGCATAAACTGAAAAGAACAGCACCTGGAAAATGGAGTTGAATGCGACCAGTCCGGCGCAGTACTCCGTGTCCCCTCTGGCCAGGTCGTTCCAGACGATCACCATGGCGATGCAGCGCGCCAGGCCGATCATGATCAGGCCGACCATGTATTCCGGTTTGTCGCGCAGGAAGAGAATCGCCAGCCCGAACATGAGCAGCGGGCCGACGGCCCAGTTCTGCACCAGGGAGAGGAAAAGCACCTTGAGGTTTCGGAAAACCGGCCCCATCTCCTCATACCTGACCTTGGCCAGCGGCGGATACATCATCAGGATGAGGCCGATGGCGATAGGGATGGAGGTCGTGCCGACGCTGAACCGGTTGAGGAACGGAACGATCCCCGGCAGAAGGTAACCCGCACCCACGCCGATCGCCATGGCGAGGAAGATCCACACGGTCAAAAAGCGGTCCAGAAGGGACAGGCGGCTGGCAACGCCGCCGGCTGCGGTACGGGATTTGATCATGATTGCCGTCCTGCAGGCAGCACGCCCGAAGGCACTGCCACGTTAGAAGTTTGAGCAAGTTTGGATGCGGGTTTCTCGACGCAACGCTTTGCTCCGCGCTTGCGGCGAAGCCACGTGGACAGTCTCCTGAGCAACACTGCGGCATCAGGCCGCCCGGCCAGATGTGAGCGGAGCATATCCAGCTGACCCTTGGCCAATCCGTTCGGCAGAGGGCGGAGCGCATAGTACACCCACAGCCCTTCGCGCCGGTCCGTGACCAGGCCGGCCCCATAGAGGATCCGGAGATGCCTCGATGCCTTCGACTGAGTGATCCCGAGCACTTCGATGAAGTCGCAGACGCAGAGCTCCCTTTGCCGGAATAGGAGCCAGAGCATCCTGAGCCTGGCTTCATCGGCAAGGACCTTGAAAAACGCGGCAGTCTCCTTCATCGGTCACCTCCCGCACCAGAACACCTATATAACCGGTTTTACGATTATAGTCAATGAGGAATCAGCAGGCTGCGGACACGGATCGAGGGGATTTCGAATGCTCCCGAGCGGCAATGGGACAGAAAATATCTTTCGCACAAGGGGGCGCCCAACGGTTGATAAACGGCAAGCGGAGGCACGAAGCGCCGGCAGGGAACAACCCCGCGCGTCAGCGCGGCTTCAGCGTACAGCCAGATGGGAGGCCCAAGGGCCGGCACATCCCATATATTTCCAGGAAATTTAGTGCCGCGCCTTCGGCGCTCAGCCATGCTCCATCCCTATCCCGGCCTGACGGCCGGGCCTATGCACTGCCGGCCCTTCGGGCCTGGTCACGCCGTGATTCAACCGTTGGACAGTCTCACAAAGCCGGGCCTGGTTAAAGCCGGGCCTGGATGTGGAGCGGGACATTCTTGCCCGGGCCGTACTTCCGCGACCGTCACATTCGGCGGATCGTCCCAGTCCATGCCGCGTCCGGGTCCCAGTCCGGGTCCCAATCCGCGAAGGAGAGCCAGGACCGAAGAAACAGATGCAATCAGAACGGAGGTAATTGTTTAGCCAGCCCGAAGAAAACTGCCACGAACATCCCCGCCCTCGTTTCCAGACTACCATCGAACGCAAGAAATGCCCGACGGAAAAGCCGCACCCCTCCTTGAATCTCAAAGGATGCTGTCGCTCACAAAAAGCACGCGACCGACAGCGTCATTTCTTACTCCCCCATGCCCCAGGGGGAATACACTGCTGAGGGCCGGTCACAAAAAACGTGACCGGAAACAGCATACAATTCCACGAATTATCACGAAAGCCGCGTGGTATGGCTTGCATCATGGGAGATAATTCTTCGTGAGAATTCGTGAAATTCGTGGCTTTATTTGCAGACTCTTAACTGTTCCGAGCCGGCTAAACAGCCAGGAACGGAGTTATTGAGAGTTTCTGACGCGGCCGGTCCAATCCGGTCATGCAATCCTGTCCACCCTTGTTCCTGCTATTCCACCCAATGCAGCACGTTGCGGATGATCGACCAGCGCGGTTCTTTCGGAGCCGCGTTACGGCCAAGGATCCAGTAGTCGTAGAGAGCTGCGATGGTCCCGTCCCGCTTCTTCAGTTCGATCCAGGTGTTGACCATGTTCGCAAGCGATTGGTCGTGACGCGCGACGACATAGGCCAGCGGTATCTTGGTGACTCCGGGCTGAGGCACGACCACGCACAGGTTCGGGTGGAGTAGGGTCCAGAACGATCCCCGCTCCGCCGGGAGCAGCACCGCGTCGAGTCCCTCTGCCCGCTCGCCGAATAAATCGGCGGACTTGCGAAAGGTGACCACTTCCGCAGCCGGGACCAGAGACCGGAGTTTTGCTTCGAAAGCCGAGACATCCGGAACAGCTATCCTGACATTCTTCAAGCCACGGATTTTCTCCCAATCCTCGAAGTCCCGGCGCCGATGGTCCGGGACGACAAACGCCATCGTTTCTTCGAGGTAGGAAGCCGAAAAGAGAACCTGGCCGGCCCGGTAGGTGGTGACCACGACACCCGACATGATCAGGTCACAATAGTTGCCGTCAAGCCGCCCGCGAATCGACTCGGCAGAGCGCTCCACCGGGACGAACTCGAGTTGCACGCCCAGCTCGCGCGCCAGTGCATGGGCCATTTCGACGTCGAACCCGACCAGTTCTCCCACGCCATTGAAGTAAGCATAGGGCAGACTATCGTCCATATATCCGACCCGCAGGATCCGGCTTTCGAGAATCAGTTCCAGCTGGGATTTCGAGGGATCAAACCCGGCGCGGCCCGCGGGGGGGTCGCGGTGCACAACCGCAGGCCCGGGTTCCCGGAGCAGCTGCATCGAGGCCACGATGCGGTCCTTGTCGTATTTCGGCGCCGCGACCACGCTGAAGAAGGCTCGCGTGCCGCCGAGCACGAGGAAGGTGAGCAAGGCGGAGACCACGGCATACCGCACGATCCTGCGAGTGTTGACTGCCAGGGTCCCCATCATGGCACAGGCACCGAGCAGGCCCAGAACGACCGTATGGACAGCCGCGACCAGCGTCCCAAACCGTGAGTTGATCACGCCGGTCGCCAGGAAGAGCTGAAAAGTGTCTGCGGGTATGCGGAACAGATCCAGGAGATACGGCACGGCGATACTCAGGCTGCCGAAGAAACTGAGGAGTCCTGCGAACGCAAGCTTGGGGTACTCGAAAATCCCCACGTCTGCATTCGCGAACCAGCCGGCAAACAAGATGAAGCTCATGCTGAGGAGTTTGCCGGCATGAGGAAAATTAAAGGATGCGGGGGCGATGATCTCCGGCAATGAACCGGCGTCCGGCGTTCCGGCAAAATGATCTTCGAGGAGCTTACGGGTGTTTTCAATGAGCATCGGGAGCACGATAAAGAGGTCGCCGATGAAAAACGCGGTGATCAGGGCATCCCGCGTGGCGCCCAGGACCCGCCCGTATCCGATCGGCGTGAGAGCAGCCACGAGCCCCGGCAGAAGCCACAGGGCGAGCAGCAGTGCCGTGGCCGCATAGGCCACGAGGTAGACCTGGAGCCGCCCGACCTGTTCCAGATCCAATGTTCCCGCGGCCGAAGCGGAGATGGCGAACAGGCCTATCGGGGTCAGGCGCGAGATGAGGCGCGCAACGCGGCCAAGAGCAGCTCCCGCCGCCGTCAACACTTCGATCAGCCGCTGCTTCTGCGCCATGCCGATCAGCGCGACGCCCAGGATCACACTGAAGAGCACGACGGCCGGTACCACGTTGTTCGCCAGCGAGTGGAATGGATTCGAGGGGATGTAAAGGCCGATGAAATCGAATTGCGGCTGGGGCTCCACCAGTGAAGTGCTGAAGAACGAGGCCGACTGCAGGTAAGGGAACGACAGCGGCATGAGCAGTGCCATCACCAGGGCGATCGACCACAACAGGACGAGGATCAGGCCGACTCTGAGTCCGAGAGTCTTGGCCTGATCGAGCCGCAGGCTCCCGATCCCGGCGATCAGCGATACGGTTACGTAGGGCAGGACCGTCATCTGCAGGAGCCTGACGTAGCCATCGGCGACGTAGCCCAGGAAGGACGCGTGTTCCCCCAGGAAGACTCCAAGCAGAATGCCCAGAGCAATCGCAATCGGGATCTGGCGGGAGCTGCTCATTTGGATAACCGGAACCTTTCTGGGCGGATCGCAATAATAAGCCGCCGGATATGGCATGCGCCTTCCATGCCGCGGAGAATGTCCTCGCCAGACTGACGGCAATTGCGATTAGCACGCGCGGCTGGCAGCTTCACCACAGCCGGAGCACGGATCAGGTCCGGGCAACGCGAAATCGGAACACCCGAAATGTGAAAGTTCTCAAGTGCGCGTGCAGTCTGTACGTCATAAGAGACGTCACCGGGGATCGCCTTCTCGCCAACAAAATCATGATCAATTCTCAAGACGGCTCTTGACTGTCGCATACGCGGCTCAACGGCCTGCCCATTATTCTCAAACTGGCACACGGGCCGGACTCAATAGCTGAAACGCACCAGGACACCGCGGCGGTCGCGCCCGACGACGGGCACAACCATCCATCCGGACGATGTCTTCCCGCCTGCCAGTTCGCGTTTTGTCCCGCGGATGGCGGTCCGGCCGGCGATATAACCGAGGGCGGCGCCTGCAACCACGTCGCTGGGCCAATGGCGGCCATGTTCGATGCGGGACACCCCGATCAGCGTGGCCACGACATACAGGGGAATTCCCCATTTCTTGCCGTAGTACCCCGTCACCACGGTTGCCAGGGCGAAGGTATCAGAGGCATGGCCGGAAGGTAACGACGTCGATGCCGAGCCGTCCGGGCGCATCCGGTGCGTCGCGTGCTTGATCCCCTGGGTCAGGATGACGTTCGTCGCATAGGCTTGGGCAAGGGTGTAACTGAAGGACTGGAAGTGATTGTCCTTGGTCAGTCGGCTTGCTACCAAGGAACCTCCGACAATAGAGGCGATGGCAATCCCGCCGACTTCCTGCCCTGCGTCGCCGAACCCCGATGCGTGGCCGCGCAGAGCCTGGCTGATCTCCTGGTCGACCGGCGCGATCGCCAACGCACCGGCGGCCCCGATCAGAAACGGGGTCAGGTTGTTCCGGGTGAAGAGGTTGGACGTCAGGTTGCGACCCAGCACGCGGTGAAACCGGCTGAATTTCGGCGCTCCACCGGGGGGAACGCCCGGCGTCTGCGACTGATCCTGCGCGGTGTTCGAAGCGCTCGCCGTGGAATCCTGCGGAGCGCCCTCCGTGGCCTGTGCCGATACGGCCAGCACGAACCAGACGATTGGAATCCTGAGCGCGGCGAAGCGGGGAGGAAATGTCATTCGGACTGAACCTTTTCCGAATCCAACACGATGTTCAGATTTTGAATCGGATTCATCTACGGGGGCTAATCCGGCATGCGCTCCAGGCCGACGAGCTTCCAGCCCGCCGGGAGCCGCCGGAAATAAACGTGCACAGGAACGCTCCACGAGCTGTGGGGCGGATCAATCGCGGCCACCTCAACCTTGATGAACTCGCCGTCACCTGCCGGAAGTCCTGCAGGGGCCGGAATTCTCAAATCCTGCGACCTCGCCGGCGCGCCGATCGGGCTGGCGCCGCCGTTGCCGTTGTCGAACCGATACCAGCGTGCTTCGTACCCCCCTCGGGGAGCAGATGCAAATCCCGCGCTCACCGCAGCATTCTCGAATGTCAATATGCCCGATGCATCCAGCCGGAAATCCACCAGAGGATTCACGGCCGGCAAGTAGGCCTTTCCTATTTTGTCGCGCCGCTTTATCAGAACATCCGCCAGGTGTTTCTCCGCACTCGGATCGCTGTATTGGCCCGTCTTGACGATGGCCCGTATCAGCTCGTCACTGAATGCCATCACGCGGCGCGCAGCCCAGAAGTTGTCGTCCGCGCGCGCGTTGAGAAAGGCCGCCGTGGGTATGCGGGGCTTCCACTCCTCCGGCGCGAAGGAGTCACCCTCGAATCGTCCGACGGACTCGTATTCCGTGTAAGGGACCGTCTGCCACGGCTGAAGATAGAAACCGACGGTGGCGAGACGCTTCATCGTCTTGTCGCCCTCGAAAATGTACTCATAACCTTCGTCCCATTCGCGGGGGGCGCGGGCGCCGGTTCCAAACGTCGATCCCACATCCTGAAGATAATGCCGGATGACACCCCGCCCGTTCTCCGTGATCACCGTATCCAGTGTATTCAGGGCCTTCATGTCGACGAGGTTCGTCCAGGCGCCAAACACTTTGAGAGCCCGCAGCTCGCGCCGGTGTTCATGCGGCACGATATCGTTGGGGTCGTCCTTCCGGGTGCCGACGTACTTGAACCCGCCGATGACCCTCCCCGGGATGGCGCGGCTGGCAAGCATGCGGTACGTGCCGTCCGGCCGCTTGTCCGCGCGGTCCAGGACCTTGCGAATATCGTCCAACGTCATTGACCGCACACGCCCGGAAGGCGTGTCGACCTTCGCCTGCGCGTCCACCTCCAGGTTGGCAGGGTCGAGATAGCTGATGTAATTTTCCGTCTGGAAGTAGCCGAGAGCATGGAAGAGCTTGGTAGCAACGACGGCGGAGCCGCTTGCAGCCTCTGACTGGCCCGGAGCATCAAACTGTACAAACCATGTCTGGCCGGCGCTGTCTTTAAGAGTGAAGCCCGGAGTCACCCCGGACCGCTTGGCGCGTGTGACAATCAGCTTGCCGGGTGCCGGGCCCCCGCCAGTGTCGGGACCCTTGACAGCTTCGCCGATGTCCACCGGCCGGGCCAGGATACGGTTGGTGAACCATTCCGAATCCGGCAATTCGTCTATCGTGTTGACATTCCGTGCCCGGACCAGGTTGGGGTAGCGCTGCAACGCGAACAGGTTCATGGCCAGGTCGTACATGAGGTCTATATCACGCGGGTTCGCACCGGATGCGTCGCGCGTGTTCGGTTCCCGTGCGATCGGGTCATCGTCGTAGAATTTGCGCTGCTGCGCACCAACCGTGGTTGCCAACGAGGCAAGCAAGAGCAGCCCCATGGTTGCAGTCCGTGCCAGCCTTCCATATTCGATGCGTGTCCTGGTGTTCATAATATTGCCCCGGCGGTCCCTAAAAAGCGGCTGAAGCGGAGATAACGAAATGCCATCCCTCACTGCCGTGCGCGATGTCGAATCTCAGCGGCGTCACCTCCGGGCCGTGGAATCGAATGCCGATGCCGTAGTCGTACTTTAAATCGCCCAGCTTGAGATCCTTGAATCGGCGCCCAACCGTTCCCGCGTCGCAGAACAGGGCCATGTCCAGAGCATAGCGACTGGGAATCCACCTCCATTCACCCGACATCAGCAGGCTGTGTCTGTCGCGGAATCGGCCCGTGCCGTATCCGCGCAACGAGGAGCCGCTGCCGAGCCAGGGCAGCAGGAAGTACGGCACTTCCGCATCCTGGTCGAATACCGATTCCATCCGGCCGCGCAGCGAGAGCACCCAGGTCTCCCGCAGGAACGGGAAATGCTGCACCACTTCTCCGCGGCTCAACTGGAAGCTGGAAAGGTCCCCGGCAACATTCCGATAATCGTGGATCGATAGTCGATACACGCCCCCACGCCGGGCGTACCCCTCGGCGGGTGCCCACACGATTCCCAGGGAGGCTTCAGTGTGAATGTACGAGGGATCGATGCCAAGGCCGGGCGCCGTCTCCGGCCCGTACACTTCCTCGATGGAAGGCGACGAACCGGTTCCGGACTTTTCGATAAAGCGGTCATAGCCGCTGACCGCCCGGAGACGGAACCAGGAAACCGGCCGCAGGGTGACGCCCGCATGCACATAGGTTTCCTGCAATCGGAAGTTCGCCTCGGCTTCTTTGAACGTATCGATCCCCAAGCCGTAGTATGGGATCTGGGTTGCGTCCATCCAACCGGCCGTGGCCTCGAAGTCGAGGAGGCCCCCGGCATGATTCGGCGAGACTGTCCGGCCTTCGATCCTCTTGTAGTTTTTAAAGGAATACAGGCCGCGCACCTCTCCGAACGCGTAATCCCCATAGTATCCGCGGTACCCCGCGCCCAGGGTCAGGCCGCCGCCCGAGTAGACGCTGTCGAGATACGGGTAAAAGCCTCTTGGATTCGCGCTGAAGAACCACCCCCCCTGGGTCATTTTGGCAACAAACTGCTCAATACGATCCTGCACCTCAGGACGGAGTCCCTTGGATTTATCTTCCTGCTGCTTTGCGATGGAATCCGCGCGACTCTCCTGCGCGATGCTGCCGGGAGTCCACAGAAGAACCTGCATGGCTGCAACCAGGGCAATGGCCGCCCATCTTGGTTTCAAGGGTTTCATACGCTGTCTGCTCCGACTCGCATCGCTGCGCACGTGGTGATTTTGCCGGTACCGATTCCTGACGGCCAGGCCCGCGACCATCATCCCTCCAGGCCATTCGGGGCAGGATCCGAAGCCGTTTCACAGGCCTCAGTTGCCTTTTCGCCGCCCAGTCGCGGCCCCCCAAAAACAGCACTCAACGTACCATAAAATATGCAATTGTTCTATTGGTAAGGCGCGAGGATCCGGCACTGTCGGGATCAACAGGTTCAAGCAACCACCCGACGCGATTCGGAGGGGCACAACGCCGCCGGCACGCCCGCAGGCGCCGCCGCAGCGATAATCCGGCGCGAAATGCGGGCCTGGCGATCTCTGCGGGAACTTCCGGGTGCCTGTTCACTGCGTCCTCCCGTCTTGTACCAGAGGGACAACCGCACTCAAGCAGCGACGGCGCGGGAGACATTCGCGGCCTTGCGCGCACTCTTCCATGAGCCTGGCGCGCCGCCGGTTCTGCAATCGGATACCGGCACTGCCTTCACCGCCGGTGAGGTGGGAGGGATCCTGGAGGCACGCGGCGTGCATCATCTGCTGTCGCCGCCCCGGCTTCCATCGTATAATGGGGCGTGTGAAGCCGGGAACCTAACCCTGAAGATCCGGGAGCGTCACAAATCGGCGCGGAACGACAGCCCCGGGGACTGGAACCGTAATGAGGTCGAAGAGGCGCGCCATATGGCCAATGGAGCCTCCAGTCCTGGCGCCGTACATGCGCCCACGGCGCATGACCGAAGGCGCATCCGCCTCTTGCTTTCACCGCGGGAACGGGAGCGGTTCTAAACCAGGGTGGAATCGTTGCCTGATGAAGTGCGAGAAGTGATCGGTTCAGCACCTATGGCCCGCATTTCAGTTTCTCAGTGGTTCTTTCAGAAGGATCCTTGCACATGGAGGTGCGAAAGTGAGCGAGCGAAAAGGGATCTTCCACATCAAGAAAGAGGAACTTCTGTTCTCGCTGTCGATGGCCGGCTATTTCTTCCTTGTCATTACCAGCTTCTGGATTTTGAAGCCGATCAAGAAATCCGAGTTCATAGACTACTACCACCTCGACGGCTTCAACCTTTTTGGCTGGCAAATGCACGGTTCGCAGGCGGAACTTCTGGCAAAAGTATTGAACATGTTCGTAGCTGCGGCAGCAGTTGCAGTGTTTACTCTTCTCAGCCATAAATTTGTCCGCCAGCAGCTTACCTACATATTCTCCGTTTTTTCCATTGTATCCCTCCTCGTATATTTCTTTTTGCTCGCAAATCCCGGTGGAGGGACTGTCTGGACGTTTTATTTGTTCGGCGATCTCTTCAACACATTAATGGTTACCACCTTTTTTGCGTTTTTGAACGATAGTGTCACGGGCGATCAGGCCAAGCGATTGTACGGGCTTGTGGGTTTTGGCGGAGTTGCCGGAGGAGCGTTCGGTGCCATTTCTCTCGCGGCGTTGATCTCGCGGATCTCAACCAACGTATGGATGCTGGTCTTGATCGGAGTAATGCTCGTCATAATGCTCCTGGCTTCTGCCGCCTCGCGCAAGATTCCGGCAGGCCACGCCCAGTCAGCGCGTCCCCCAAAACCTGAGGCGGACAACAAGAAAAGCAACGCCGCGTTGGAGGGGGCGAGACTGGTATTCCGTTCACGTTATCTTCTGGCAATCGTGGCGATTGTGGCTTTTTACGAGATGGTTTCCACAATTATGGACTTTCAGTTTTCCGCGAGTGTGGAACACTTTGTAGCCGGCGATACCGGACCGCATTTCTCACGTGTGTTCGCAATCACGAATGTAAGCGCAATAATCGTTCAGCTGGTTCTCACCAGCTTGATCATGACTCGATTCGGAGTCGGGACTGCTTTACTGGTCCTTCCCATCGCCGCCCTTGGTGGATCTGCGGGCTTTTTCCTGTTCCCCGCTTTGTGGACCGGCAGTTTCCTGAACACTGCTGACAATGCATTCAGCTATTCGATCAATCAATCGGCCAAGGAAGCGCTTTATGTCCCCACGACCCACGAAGAAAAGTACAAAGCAAAGGCGTTCATCGACATGTTTGTCCAGCGTTTCGCAAAATCGATTGCCGTGGGAATCAGTCTTGTGCTGACAACTTTCTTCGCAAGCTTTTCCGCGATTCGCTGGTTGTCGTTGGTTGTAGCCGCCATCCTGGTTGTCTGGATTCTTGCGGCGCGCTATGCCGGCAGGAAGTTTGATGAATTGAACCAGAAGCAGCTGAAAGTCGCGTGATGCATTCCCATCAAAAGGAGCGGTTGCCTGGTACAGCGTCTCCGACGATTCGATGATCGCGGCCCAGTCGAGACATGACCAGGCCAAGCCGCGCGATGTCCCCGAGGCGCCCGAGTGGAGCTCACTCAGTTCCAGCGGAACCAGCGCAGGGCGAGGAGGAAGGAAACGCATCCCCACACCGCCAGGATGAGCAGTCTCCACGCCTGCGACGGCAGCGAAGCGCCCTCCAGGATCACAGCACGAAGGGCGTTGTTGAGCTGCGTCAGCGGCAGGGCCTGAACAAACGGCTGAAAAGTCGCGGGGAACCGGTCGGCGGAAAAGAAAATGCCCGAGAACAGCCACATCGGCAGCATGATCAGGTTCATCAGCCCGGAAACCGTCTCGATGCGCTGTGCGCGGCTGGCGACCAGCAATCCCAAGCCCGAGAAAACCAGCGCACCGACGATGCACACAACCAGGATGGCGAAGACACTCCCCTGTATCAGAATGCCGAAGAGGAGCATTCCCGCGCCCAGGACGATCAGCAGCTCAGGGACCATGAATACAAGGCGCGCGCCGATCATCGACCACAGGAAATCGGTTTTCCTCATCGGAGTCGCCACAAGCCGCTTCAGCAGCTTGCGCACCCGCATGTCGACGATGACGAAACCGACGGCCCACATGCCGCTCCCCATCAGGTTCATGCCGATGAGGCCGGGGACCAGGAAGTCGATGTACCGGGCGCCCGGTTCCGTCAATGGATCATCCCGTGTGGCCAGCGGATCCCGCCGCCCGGCAGCGCGCTGCAGCGCGTCGTCCACCCTCTGGCGTGCCAGCACGCTTTCCGCGCGGGTGGGATCGAAAAGGTAGGTGCAGGGTTCTCCCGGGATCACCACGATGGAGGTCTTGCCGAGGCGCAGCCGGTTGCGGCACTCGCCGGCGGGGTGAACCTCCACCAGCATAGCGGGGCTCCTCCTCAGACTTTCCGCGATTTCTGCGGCGCGGCCGGCATCCTGCTGCACATCGACATAGATGCTCTCCGCCGACTGGTTGCGGAAAGCGATGCCCAGCCCGATCGCCAGCAGCAGCGGGAATCCGAAAACCCAGAAGAGCGCTTCCGGTTCGCGGATGAACTCCCGGAACCGGGCCAGCAGTAATTCCCTAAGCGGGTGATGTCCGATCATCGTCCAAGCGTCTCCCCGTCATGCGGACAAAGACGTCCTCCAGGCTCGCGTGCCGGGTGGTCAGTCGTATCATCTCGAATCCGAGGCACTGCACGGTTCCGAGAAGGGCAGGGATTGCCACGTGCGGTTCGGTAACGATCAGGGCGGTGCCGCCGGACTCCGCTCTCGCTTCGCGCACTGCAGGCAAGGAGGAGAGCTTCTCCGCCGGGATGTTCTTGCCGTTGGCAAGGGCAAACTCGACGACGTGCTCGCCGCCAAGACCGGCGATCAGCTCGCGGGGCGTTCCCAGCGCGATCACCTTGCCCTGGTCGACCACGGCAACCCTGGCGCACAACCTCTCCGCTTCCTCCATGTAGTGCGTGGTCAGGAGCGTGGTTTTACCCTGTTCCCCAAGAATGCGGATGATGTCCCAGAGCTGGCGACGAGACTGAGGGTCCAAGCCCGTCGTCGGCTCGTCGAGGAACAGCAGTTCCGGGTCGCCAACAAGGGCGCACGCGACAGCGAGACGCTGCCTCTGCCCGCCGGAGAGCTTGCCCACCCAGGTCAGGGCCTTGTCGGTGAGGCCGACCGAATTCATGACGTCTTCCGGGTCTTTCCCCTCTCGATAGAAGCTGCGAAACAGAGTCAGAGTTTCACGCACCGACAGTTTTTCCGGAAAACGCGTCTCCTGAAGCGAAATGCCCATGCGCTGACGAAGCTCGTCGTCATCCTCTCCCCAATGCATCCCCAGAACCTCCACATCCCCGGCGCTGGCATCGAGCAATCCTTCGAGGATCTCGATGGTGGTGGTTTTGCCCGCGCCGTTCGGGCCGAGGAGGCCGAAGCATTCGCCCTGCCGTACTTCCAGGTCCAGCCCGTTCACGGCGTGCACATCGCCACTCCGTGACCGGTAGTCTTTGCGCAACGCCCGACAGCGAATCGCCGGTTGACCGGAGAGCATCTGCATATGCCAAATCCCGAAGAAATTGAGAGCCCGAACCAAGAGGTGTAATCATAATATACCGCGCAGGACGTCACAATGAGCCCGCGATCGGGCGCCCGCGGACCGAGGGCGGCAACGTGCTGAATGGGAGCCGATTCGGCAAATCCGCTGCGGCAAAAGTAAGACCGGGATGATTTCCCTATCCCGCCTTCGGCGCGTGCCAATTCCGAGGGACGGGCTGGAGCATGGTCACGCGGTTTCCCTCGGTGTCGATGAACGAGACATACTGCCCCACGCCGGGTATGTCCATCGGCTCGCCGAGCACCTTTCCGCCTGCCCGCGTCACTTTCTGAATCGATTCCGCGATGCCGTCCACCGCGATAACTATGGACGGATACTGGGCGGGCCAATCGGGCGTTTTCGC
>JAFNAG010000265.1 GCA_017860135.1 Acidobacteriota bacterium | reverse complement strand
GGACAGGTCTGTTCCGACTCGGTCGGGCCTTATATCTACTCGGGATTCGGCGGCCAGGTGGATTTCATCCGGGGAGCCGCGCGGTCCAAGGGGGGCCGCCCCATCATCGCGCTGCCGTCAACTGCCAAGAATGGGGAGCTGTCGCGCATCGTTCCGTTCCTCAAAGAGGGCGCCGGAGTCGTGACCAGCCGGGCGGATGTGCACTACCTGGTGACCGAGTTTGGTGCCGTGAACCTGTTCGGGAAGAACCTGCGCGAGAGAGCAGAGGCCCTGATACAAATCTCCCACCCCAAATTCCGTGAAGAACTCGAAAGGGCCGCCAAGCAAAGGAAACTGTTGCCGTAGCGCCGTCAGTCCCCATGACGGAGGCCTCGCCTGCGCGGCGAGACCGACGCTGCGAGGAAAAAAATCAGCGTCGACACCAGCACGATGGTTGCGCCCGGCGCGGTGTCCAGCTTCCAGGAAAGCAGCAGCCCGCCCACGGAACTGCATACGCCGATCAGGACGGCCAGGGCCATCATGCGCCGGAAATTTTCCGTCATCTGATAGGCTGCCGCAGCCGGAGTTACCAGGAGCGCTGAAACCAGCACGATGCCCACAACTTTGATCGAAAGGACTACCGTGATGGCCATCAGGCTGATTAACAGGAAATAAATCCTGCCGGCCGGGACTCCCGTGACCGCCGCCATCTCGGCATCGAACGTCACAAAAAGGAGTTCTTTAAAAAACACCCATACCAGGAATAGCACGGCCGCGCTCAATCCCAGGATCATCCAGACATCGCTCCGGCTTACCGCCACAATGCTGCCGAAAAGATATCCGAAAAGGTCGACGTTATAGCCGTGCATGAGACCGATGACGAGAATTCCGAACGCCATGGTGGAGGCAAAGAAAACCCCGACCGCGGTGTCTTCCTTGACGTGGCCCTTGCGAGCAACCAGGCCTATGCCCCAGGCCGTGCCGAGGCAGAAGACTACTGCGGTCAATACCGGATTCACATTCAGGAGGAACCCGAGGGCCACGCCACCGAAACTGGCATGGGCGATCCCGGCGCCTATAAAGGAAAGGCCTTTCAGGACTACGTAGGTGCCGATGACGGCGCAGGCGATGCCGATCAGAGTCCCGGCCAGGAGGGCGCGCTGCATGAACGGGTAGCTGAGCAGTTCGATCATTGGTCTCTTTCCACCACCAGGTGCGGTACCCGGCCGTGATGAAAAAACATGGCATCGCAGCCGTACATCTTCGAAAGCGCGTCCGAGCCCAGGACTTCGGCGGGGCGCCCGTGCGCCACCAGTCGGCGGTTGATGCACACGACTCCCTCGACATAGGAAGCGACGACGCCGACGTCGTGGGACACGACCAGCATGGTGATCCCGCTCGCATGCAGGACACGGAGCAGTTCGTACAGTCCTTCGCTCGAAGCCGTGTCCACTCCTGTCGTGGGCTCATCCAGAAGCAGAAGGTCTGGCTCGTTGGCGAGAGCCCGCGCCAGGAACACGCGCTGTCTTTCCCCGCCCGACAGACGCCGGATCGGCCGGTCGGCGAGATCCACAACCCCCACCCTTTCCATGGCCTCCTTTGCGGCGCGATAGTCCCCACGCGTCGGGCGGCGGAATAGACCCATGCGTCCGTAACGCCCCATGAGCACCACTTCGCGCACGCTGACGGGGAAATTCACATCGACGGAGAGAATCTGTGGCACATAGCCGATGCGGCGGCGCTCGCCGTCCAGTTCGGCAGGCACCTTGCCGAAAATCCGCACGCGGCCGCTGGCCGGCCGTACAAGGCCGAGAATCACCTGCAGCAAGGTGGTCTTGCCCGCTCCATTTGGCCCGATGATCGCCAGGAAACTGCCGGCAGGCACGGTCAGGCTGACGTCGTCAAGAACCAGGAGGTCCTGGTAGGCCACCTTGACGTGCTCCAGTTCGATGATCGGACCCTTCTCATTCATCCCGGTTCTCCATGCCGCGGACACCTCAGGCATTCTTGCGGGTTTCGACGGTTCCTCGAAGGAAAGCTTCCCAGGATTGCCGTTGCCGTTCAACGCAAAGCCTCGGCGATCTGGCTCATGTTATAGCGCATAAGGTCGACATAGCGATAGTCGGGCGGGATGCCGAGCGGATTCAGGAACAACACCCGCGCTCCGCACTCGTCGGCAATGGTTTCTGCTGCCCTGGCCGAAAACTGCGGCTCGGCAAAAATCGCTCTGGCCTTGATTTCCCTCGCTTTCATGATGATTTCCGCGATTTCGGATGGCGATGCGTCCCGGCCGGGGCTGCGCTCTATGACGGCGGCCTCTTCGAGGCCGTACTCTCCTGCGAAATAAGACCACGCGGAGTGGAACGCGATAAACTGCCGGCTTGAGAAGCCGGCCACTTCCGCGCGGATCTCTCCGTCCAGCACGCGCAGTTGTTCCAGGTATTTCTCCGCATTCGCGCGGTAGGCACCTGCGCCTCCCGGGTCCGCCTGGATGAACACGTCTCGGATCTTCTCCACCTGGAGCATTGCGTTGACCGGGTTCAGCCATGTGTGCGGATTGCCGCCGGGTTCATCCGCGTCGCCCGCGATGATCTTCATCCCATCGCTGACGGTCACAATCGCAAGGTCAGCATTGTCCGCCGACGATATGACCTTGTCGGCCCAGAACTCCAATCCGACTCCATTGAGAACGAGCACGCGGGCAAGCACAACGGCGCGCAACTGCGCCGGCGTGGGTTCGTAAGTGTGGGGGCTTGCGCCGGCAGGCACCAGGGTCTCTACCTGAACGCGATCTCCTCCGACCTGGCGTGCAAAATCGGCGATCGGCGGGATGCTGGCGACAACCCGAAGACCTGAAGCCGGAGTGACGGGTTCGCGGGTTCGGCCGCACGCCGCCATCCACGATGCGAGCGCGCAGAGAAGGACCAGGTTGTATCGTGCACGGAATCTCATCACCAAAAAGCCAGCCTCCTCTTCACAGGAAACGCCGCCCGGCTGCCGCAGCCCTGACTTACGGCCCGTTTCCAGCAGAGAATGCATTATACCTTCATTCCACGCGTGTTTGCGTCAAAAGGCGATGCGAGTGGCCGTGCGCGCGGACCGGCGTCGCTGCCATCCCTATTCCCGGTCGAAATCAGCCCCGACCGCTCATTTCTGGCGCCACATGTATGGAAAGTATTCCAAAAGGGCAGGGATGCCGTCGAGCATCTGTTCGTCGCCAGATGCACTGACCGTGAATCCAAGCACCTTTCTGTCGGAACGGAACCTGAAGTACCTTGCCCTGCGAACGTCGGTCTGAAAAACCTGATCCACCATGCCGACAATCTTCTTCCCCGCGGGGACAGGAATGGGTTGGCTGGCGATTTCGGCGCCGTTGTCATCGAATGCTCTCAGGGTGACGTTGGCGGCCTCCTGCTCGATGTTCACAAAGGCCACACCCGTCCATCCCCCGTCCTGCTCGATTTTCGGGAACCATCCATAGCGAACCCTTTTCCGGAGTCTGCATCCGAAAAACCGATCGAATGATCCCCGCCTCAAACCACAGGTCACCGGGCGTCGCGCAGGGCATCCAATTGCCGGGCAGCATCCGCGTTATTGGATAGCTCGAGTATGGACTCGAACATCCGCCGGGCTTCCGAGATCCTGCCCAGCTGCAGGTAGATGTTGCCCAGATTGAAATACCCGGCGATGTATTCCGGGTTGAGCGCAACGGTCTGCTGAAACTCCCGGATCGCTTCCTCGAGGAATCCCCGGCCGCGCTTAATGGCGACGATGCCGTTCAGAAAGTGGGCGCGGAAGGAGTCGGGATGCAGGCGGAGATTGGCTTCCATCTCGCCGAGGAAAAGTCTGAGTTTTTCAGGGTCCCGGAGGATCGGATCGAGATAAGCGGACAGCTGCAGCGGCTGTACGAAACGGATTTCATGATTGCGGATCACTTCTTCGAAACGGCTGATGCGCCGCAAGTAGATGACCGAAACATCGTCGAAATACACGAGCGCCCATTCCGAACGGGGAAAAGCGAGTTGTTCGAGGCTCATTTCGGGCGAAGCAGGAGGTTCCTCCGGATAGTCGAGCATGGCCAGGTCGATACCGTGCCTGTTCACCAGATCCCGCCAGTTCTGCCCGGATCGGAAAGCTCCCACATATTCGGCGGCAACCCCCGGTTGTACGTAGACATCCTCCCGCCCGTCGATAAACACTCTCAGGTCGGGGAAGAGATTCCAGATAAGATAGCCTCCCAATCCATAGGAATTGAACATCCTTCCCGACAGCCGGTTCTCACGGACAAACTCGGTTGCCGCGACCGGCAGAACGCCCGCGTGAACTCCGGCGCCGAAACGGTAAGCGTACGAGTTGCTCTCCGTCGCGGCGATATGGATGAACAGAGCGAGGGACGCCACTCCCGGCAGCCACCAGCGGATGCGGCCGAAGATCTTTCCCTGGCTCAGCAGCGACGCCAATGTCGGAGCCAGAAGGAAAACGAATAGGGAGCGGAAACGGAAAAAATATACAGCCAGGGCAAGCAGCAGTGGAAACAGCAGCCATTCGTACATTTTCACCCTGCGCGGCTGCACGAAAAAGAGTGTCGCCAGCAGGAGCGCGAAGGCGAGGAACAGCATCGCGGAAAAACCGGGTCCCAGCGCCACGGCTTCAGGGAGAGACTGGAATTCCTGTATATTGAGCGGGCTTTCGGCCCGCAGGAGGCCGTAAGCCAGGTTCCGGTACGGATTCGGACTTGCAAAGGAAATCGCAACGACTGCCGCGAGAGCCCCTAAGCACCACCGGAAGTCCCGTGCGCGCCGGAGTCGGGGCCACGAGGAACCCGACATGCGCAGCTGCCACGCCATATCAAGCAGGAAAGCGCCGGTAAGGGCCCATCCGAGGAGAGCGGTTCCGCCATGCACGTTGACCCATACCAGCTGGAGACAGGGGAGCAGCAGGAGCAGCGCCCTCCTCTGGGAGCTCTTTTCGTAAATAAGTAGAAAAGCAACCGCCATGGGGAGCGAGAAGAGCTCCGGCCGCTCCGAAAAGCGCAGTCGTGCCACCTCGTAACAGGCGGCGAGCACAAGAGCGGTCATGCCAGGGGTTGCCGCACGAGCCCGGGCAGTCCAGGCTGAGAGAGCGAACAGGGCGGCCATGAGGAAGGCCTTCAGGATGATGAGCCCATTCATTCCGGCCGCCTTCTGCACCAGAAACACGACCAGACCGAAAAGCCATTCGTGGGCGATCCAGGGACGGCCCTCTGCGGAAAACGAGAACGGATCGAGCTGCGGCACGGTCTTGTGCTGCAATATCCACTCGCCGGTCTTGAGATGCCACCAGACATCCAGGGACGTGATCTCGCAGAAGGAGATGACGAGGACGAAGCCCAGGATCGGCGCGATCAGAACCCAGAATGGGATCCCCGGGAGCGTGGGACCGGCCTGAAGGAACAGTCTCCCCAACCAGTTGGCCGGCGCCCTCTGCTTTGGTCTCGATCTTGGCATGCAGCCCCCGAATGAATTCCGCGCCGCCTATGGAAGGAATCGCTCCGGGTGGCGCAGTTTTTCCGGCAGGTAATGATCGATCACATAGTTCAGGCCATGTTTGGCCAGCGCCTGTTGTTCGGCGCGAACCCCCATTTTGAGCAGGTGTTCCATGGCCTTAACCCATGGCCCGTGGTGCCGGATGAAGGGATCGTTTTTCATCGCATCCCTGGCCCTCTTGATATCGACATCCTTGAGCGGGTGCGTCGGCAGCTTGTAGTCGACGATGTCCTGGGGTGTGATGCCGAGAAAAGACGCCTGAGGAACGCAAAAGAACTCATTCAAGTGAGCCGCGTTTCCGGATCCGACCTTGAGCGTCCTGTAGATGTTGGTAATCCCGTAAGGATCGCCGTCCACGAACACGTACACCGGGATCCTTTGAAAATCGGCGAGTCTGCGGATGAAGCGCCGGCAGGCACGTGTCGGCACTCCTCCCATGCTGATCAGGATGCAGTTGGCCTTCTTCCAGTAGTTGTGCTTGACCAGGCGCTGGAACATCCCGGCCGTCTCGATCACGAGTATGAAGTCCGCCCTGGTTTCGAATTGCAGGTGCTCGACCGTAATCGGGATGCTGTAGGCTCCGGTGCCGAATCTGGTGCAATCGATGCGCAGCACCTTGCCAGTGTCGCGGTCGCGGTCGATCACGATCAGCCGGCCGGCCACATCTCCCCCCTTTTCTTCCGGAATGAACCCCAGTTGCTCGCGGTTGACCGAAAAGTATGCTTCGACATCGTCCATGACGGTGTCGGATTCCGGCTGCTCGCTGAAGCGTGCATCCTCCCAGTTCTTGGAAACGTAATACGCCTCCCGCTTGGTCGCGATGTCGTCGTTTTCCACCAGGTCCTTCGAAAGCGCAATCATGCGGAGCGTCTGGGCGAAAGTCTTTACGGTGTTGACGGTCAGGGTCCGTTCCTTTTTCTGTCCGGCAATCTCGAAGAATCCCCGCTCGGGATGGTACCGGACATTGGCCAGGGAGCGGACCGGGAACTTCATGGTCGGCTTCTTTCGCGCCAGGATCTTTTTTTCGATTTCGAGCGCAGAGCTCCGGATTGCAGCCAGCACATCTTTGCTGGCGCTGTCGCTCTGGTGTTGCTCAGTCGCCTTTTTCTTTGGCATTGCATCCTGCTCCAAACGGAAAGTCCGGTGAGCGGGGGTTGAAGCCCGCGCGCTTTCATCCAGCGGGTAGCGGTTAACCTCGAAGCTGACCGCTCCGAGCGCGGCGTTTCCCTCAGCGCCACGTGATGCCGGACTGCGAGTCGTCACGCAAAATTACAATGGCGGGCACGGGCTGAAGCCCGCCCGCACTGAATACTCCCGGTCGGCGGTCCTCCGCATCAATGCCGGCTCCGGCGA
>JAFNAG010000264.1 GCA_017860135.1 Acidobacteriota bacterium | reverse complement strand
CACGAATTCGCGGATGCCGAACTCGGAGAGCTCGCGCCCCGCCGGAGGGGAGGCGCGGATCCGACACCACCATGTGGAACGCTCCTCGGAGGATGTAGTGCGCCATGCGTGAAACATCGCAGCGGAGCTCTCGTGCACGCCGCGAACCTGCCCGGCGGAATGTGGTTCGAACGAACCCATCACCTCTTCCGTTGCCGGGTTGATTGACTCCATGAGAGTGTTTGCCGTCACGGCTCCTGCCGGCTAACCCGCTCTGCCGCTGTCAAGCGATTGAGACGGCCGTTCCTCTGCCGGTCGGGGCTTTCCTTGACACCGGCGCGATCGGGACTACAATCGTCCTTCGGCGACTGCAAGTGCCTTCCGCCTCCGCAACTCCTTTGTGGAAAGGGACCGTAGCCAAATGAAACCCGGCCTAGCGTGCTTGACCTTTATGGCAGCTCTGTGCGCTTCGGAGTCGGCTCAAGCCCAGACTTCCGCGGCGCCTCAGCAGATTCCGGCTGCGATCAGCACTGCCGGGACGCAATCTCCCCTGAATGGGGGGCTTCCTTTCGGTTCGCCTACGGCGGGTATCCTTCCCCTTTCGATCCGGGATGCTGTCGGGCGTGGATTGCGGCATAATCTGGGCGTTGCCCTGAGCCGGCAGAACGTCCGCTCCGCGGAGAGCTTGCGCCTGCGCTCCCTCGGCAGCCTGCTGCCTCACATCACGGTGCAGACTTCCGAGGCAGTGCATCAGGTCAACCTTGCCGCCGTCGGTTTTTCGGGTTTCCCCGGAGTCCACCCCATCGTCGGGCCGTTTTCCGTCTTCGATGTCAGGGCGCTGTACTCCCAATCCTTGTTGAATCTCAGCGAGATCGACGAGGTCCATGCCGGCACGGAAAACCTCAAGGCTGCCGCGCAGTCCGACAAGAACACGCGCGATCTGGTTGTCCTGATCTGCCTGCAGCTTTACATGCAGGCGGTGGCGGCAAACAGCCGTATCGAAGCCGCACGCACGCAGCTCAGGACTGCGGAGACGCTCTACGAGCTCGCGCAGAACCGGAAAACCGCCGGGTTCGCGGCCGGAATTGAAGTGTTGCGCGCCCAGGTGCAGCTGCAGGCGCAACAGCAGCGGCTCATGGTTGCCGACAACGAATTCGCGAAGTCCAAGCTCAGCCTGGCACAAGCGATCGGCCTGCCCATCGGCCAGGAGTTCCAGTTGACCGATTCGATTCCCTATGCGCCTCTGGATGCTCTCGGGCTCGAAGATGCGGTTCAGGAGGGGTTGCGCTCGCGGGGCGATTATCAGAGCCAGCTGTCACGGGTCAAGGCGGCCGAATTGTCCCGCCGCGCCGCATCCCGGCAGCGCATGCCGAGTCTGGACCTGAGTGCAAACTACGGGGATATCGGCCAGCGGCCAACGAGCTCGCACGGCAGCTTTGCCGTGGCGGTGAGCCTGCGCATCCCGGTCTTTCAGGGGCGGGAGATCGAAGCGAGGATTTTGGAGGCGGACGCACAACTCGAGCAGCAGAAGGCGTTTCTGGAGAGCCTGCGGGCGCGAATCCACTACGAAATTCGCACCGCCTTCCTTGATCTGAAGTCCGCGGAAGACCGCGTCAGGGTTGCCCGAAGCAGCCTCGACCTCGCGAATGAACAGGTCGTCCAGGCGCAGGACCGCTTCGCCGCCGGCGTCGCCAGCAACATCGAAGTCGTCCAGGCGCAGGATGCCCTTGCGGTGGCAGACGAAAACTACATCTCCAGCGTCTATGCCCACAACCTGGCGAAGGCCGCGCTGGCAGGCGCCATGGGTGTTGCCGAGATCGGCTACGAAGGGTTCCTGCAAGGCAGGCGATAAAGAGGAGTCGTGCTGTGATACCCAAGGCTGAACCGGCGGTCATTGCGCCGTCCCCTCACGCGTGGGCCGGCATGTTCCGCGCCTTGCGGCACCGCAACTTCCAGATTTTCTTCGGCGGCCAGCTCGTTTCGCTGAGCGGCACCTGGATTCAGACGCTGGCTCAGAGCTGGCTGGTCTACCGCCTTACACATTCCGCAGTCCTGCTGGGAGCCGTAGGCTTTGCAACGCAGATACCTGTTTTTTTCCTGGGGCCTGTCGCCGGCGCTTTCGCCGATCGCCATCAGCGCCGGGCCATTATCGTCAGCACCCAGACCGCGATGATGATCCAGGCACTGATCATGGCGTCTTTGACTCTGACGCAACGCATCACCGTGTGGGAGATCTTCGCGCTGGCTTTCCTCCTGGGCATTTGCAATGCCTTCGATATTCCGGCGCGGCAGTCGTTCCTTGTGGAGATGGTCGGCAGAGAAGACCTGATGAACGCCATCGCGTTGAACTCGCTAATATTCAACGCGGCACGCATCGTCGGACCGGCGGTCGCCGGGATTCTGGTGAGCGCACTGGGGGAAGGCATGTGCTTCCTGATAAACGGCCTGAGCTTTTCCGCCGTGATCGTCGGACTGCGGATCATGAAAGTCCCCGCACGCGAAACCGGGCTCCCGAGCGGGGGCAGATTCGCCCAGCTGCTTCAGGGTGTCCGTTATGTGCGCGGTATGCCTGCCATTCTTCTGTTGCTGGCTCTTCTGGGTTGGGTGAGTCTGCTGGCCATGTCTTATGTGGTCCTGATGCCGATCTTCGCCGACAAAGTGCTGGGAAGCGGCGCTCGCGGCCTGGGAATGCTGATGACCAGTGTCGGACTGGGCGCGCTGATAGGCGCCCTCTGGCTTGCCAGAAGGCAGCAGGTCCAGGGATTGGACCGGATCGTCCCCTGGGCCTGTGCCGGCTTCGGCGCCTGCCTGATTCTCTTCGGACTCTCCGACACTTTCTGGGTTTCCGCGATGCTGCTGGTGCCTGCGGGGTTCTGCGTCATGGCCCAGCTGGCATCCACGAACACCCTCATCCAATCCATGGTCAGCAACGAAATGCGCGGCCGCGTCATGGGCATCTACACGAGCATGTTCCTCGGGATGGCTCCCTTCGGCAGCCTGCTCGCCGGCTTCCTGGCTCAGAAGTTCAGTGCTCCCGCCGCCGTCATCTTCTGCGGTACCGCCGCGATGGTCGGCGCTTCGCTGTATTCGTTCCGGCGCCGGTCTCTTCACGCGGATGCATACCAGGCTTCCCCGGAAATATGAATGGATTCCGCGGATCATCGTTTCGGGGCAGGACAGAACCACGGATTTGGGCCGCACCGAAGCTACTTCAGTATTTCCAATAGATAAAGGAGAAAAGGATTCTCCGGACCCGTTAAAACGCCATATTTTGCCTCCGTTTCAGCGAGTTAGCAGTTCCCGCGCCGGCTCTGCATCGACATAGGAGGGAATGGCACATAGTCAGCGCTGTAGCGGTGATCTCGCACCCGAGCTATGAGGACCGGGCCATAATTGGAAAAACGGGTTCAAAAATCGACCTATGATCATGTTTTCAGCACCGGATTTCTGCCATCTCTCTTAGACCATTCATCTTGCTTCGGTGCGACCCCGAAGATTCTGCTAAAATAGTATATATCCTGAAGCCGGATTGAACCGCATGGGCCCGGGCTGGGTTCATTCCCATCGGACGGGTGATCGATCGAGACTCCTCCGTGGAGATAAGAGGGCCCGTCCGGTTGCAAAAAGCAATTCGAGATGGTCCGCCAGGCGCTCCGCGGGCAGCGCGCGCCGGGGTGTGATCGAGGGTTTAACCTGCAAGGAGATGCCGTTATGCGTTCCCGCAAATTCCGACGCGTTATGTCCACAGCGACACAGGCGGCGATGGCGTTCGTCGTCCTGTTCTTCGCGGACTGTGCAGGGCAGCCGCCCGTCGGGGCGCGGCTGGCCGGCGACTGGGATTACTATCGCATGCTGGGGGCCGCGCCGAACGGCGGTTTCGAGGCGCGCCGCCGCTTCGGCTTCGCGCATTTCGAAGGTCCGTCCGCGGATGGCGCATGGCTGCGACGCCGGAGCGGAGAGCCGCTCGAGTCGATCGCGGCCGTCAACCTTACCGGCGACACCCTCGTCCTCTCGCTCGGCGACGATCGCACCATCAGGGCGACAGTTGCAGGAGGCACCATCACCGGCCGGATCTATCGGGGAGACCAGGCGGTCGACCGGGTCTGGCTCATGCGGCGCACCGGCGTGCCCGCATGGGAACCGAACTATCCGCTCTGGCCGGGCGCTGTCTCCGAGCCGGCTTTCGAGGTCAAGATTGACCCGGCCGTGCCAATGAAAGCCCGAGACGGCACCACGATCATGAACTTCGTCGCCAGGCCTCTCGGCGGCGGCCCATTCGGCGTCGTGCTGGAGCGCACGCCCTACCTGCGCACCGACAAGGCAAACGGCGAGTTCTGGGCGTCGCGGGGTTACATTTACGTAAAGCAGGACGTGCGCGGCCGCGGCGGGTCCGGCGGAGTCCTGGACATGAACGCCATGCAGGAGCAGGACGGGTACGACGCCGTGGAGTGGGCGGCGGCCCTGCCGGGCAGCAACGGAAAGGTGGGCATGATCGGCCGCTCGAACCCCGGGCTCTACTGCTGGTACGCCGCCATCGCCCAACCTCCCCACCTCGCCACGATCGCGCCTGTGGTGGCCACGGCCGATCCGTTGCGGCTCGTGCCGTACATCGACATGGTGTTCTCCCCCACCATCATCCCGTGGCTCTGCCTGACGGGGGTGAAGGAAACACTTTCGGACATCAGCAACGTGGACGAGGTCCGGGCGTTCAACCACCTCCCGGTCATCGAAAGCGCCGAGCTGGCCGGTTGTCCCCGCCCCCGCTTCTGGGACGACTGGTTTGATCATCAGCAGGAGGATGACTATTGGCGGGCCCTGAGCATCGAACGCCGCCTGAACCGGGTGCAGGTGCCGGTACTGGGCATTTCCGGCTGGTACGACGACGCGCGCGGGACCATCCGCAACCACGTGGGACTGAATGCGCTCCCGCGCCATCCCTTCCAGCGCGTGGTCATGGACCCCGGCGCCCACAAGGGCATCGACTACGTCAACGGCGACTTCGGGCCCCAGGGACGAATCGACCACCGGGCCCTTCAGCTGCGGTGGTTCGACCACTATCTGAAGGGGATCAAAAACGGAGTGGATGCCGAGCCCCCGCTGGACCTTTTCATAATGGGCGACAACACGTGGCGGCAGGAGTACGAGTGGCCGCTGGCCCGCACCGTGTGGACCGATTTCTACCTCCGGGAAGGAGGCGTTCTTGACACCGTTGCGCCAGGCAGTGAGGCCGCCGACGAGTACCGGTACGATCCCGGAGACCCGACCCCCTACCTCGTGGACGCCCGGGAGCTGGAGCTGAACATCAACGAGGACTACCAGGCGGTTCACGCTCAACGCAAGGATCTCCAGACATACACAACCGCGCCCCTGGAGAAGGATACCGAGATCACCGGGCCGATGACGGCCACCCTGTGGGCCGCCACCGACGCACGGGACACGGACTGGAACGTCATGATCCTGGACGTCTACCCCGACGGAAGGGCGATGCGCATCCAGGACGGCGTAGCCCGGGCGCGCTTCCGCAATGGCTTCGACCGGCCCTCGCTCCTGAAGCCGGGGGAGATCTGCCGGTACGACATCGACCTGTGGTTCACGGCCCTGGTGATCCCCGCGGGGCACCGCATCCGGGTGACGGTAGCGTCGGCGGCGTTTCCCAAGTATGACCGGAACCTGAATACGGGCGGGGATAACGAAAGGGACACCAAGTACGTGGCGGCGCGGCAACGGATTTTCCACGACGCGGCGCATCCGTCACTGGTGCGGCTGCCCGTCATCCCGCGCTAGCGCGAGAGTGCATCAATTTCAATCACGACAGGCTTAACTGTTTCGTTTATAGTCGAATAATTATTCAGATATGACAGACAATACTTTTTATCTGGATTATCGCGACTATCGCGCGACTCTGCGGAAACGCCTCGCCGCGGCGGCGCTCGGCCGTATTCAGATCCTGACCGGACCCCGGCAGGTTATTGGGGACTGACGACGCCGAAGTCCTGACCAGATTATAGTTTTGCCATTCTGAGACCGGAAGACATCGCTTATATCAAACTAATGAGCCCGAATATTGGATCTCAGACCATGCACAGTAATTTCCGACAGCCTGGGAATGAGTGAGCATAGTCACAGGGAGCATGCCGGGGCACCCTATTCAGGTCTTATTGAAAAACCGAGGCCGGATCTTGATCCTGAATCCCGCTGAGAGGCTGGCAATCCCAAACTCGGAAAGAACTGTCAAGCAGTTGCCGTCGTCAGTCCCCGTGCTCGAAAATAGCATCACGATCTCAACCTGTGATAGAGGGACAGGCGGTCGCGCGCCAGCGGATCTTGCCGGATTGGCACCGGGCATCAAGCCAGGAGCGTGAAGCCCTGCTCATCGCGCAGGGCTTTGTCGAAGGTGTAGGTTGTGGCGGCTCCGCGTTCCTGCGCCCGGGTCCCGAGGAGATAATCCGAAAAGTCGGCCCTCCCCCGGAAAAAACGATCCAGAGCTCGCTTGACCGAGGCGGTGTCATCGAACAGGAAGAATGGGCTGCCAATAATGTTTTGCAGAGCCGTCATGACATCACGGCGTGATGCTCCATAGGCGCTGTCGAGAACCCACTCCAATTCGCACAGGACGGGATCGCTAATGTAGCATCGCTCTCCATGTTCCAGCGCAGACTCGATCAATCGCCTGGCGAGATCCGCCTGAGCCGGATCGTCCTCGACGAGAAACCGGATCACCACGTTGCTGTCCAGCGCGATCATCGGTCGCCTCTCCTTGCCAGTTTGCGGGCCGCGCGTTTCCTGACCGCCTCCCGCATCTCCTCGACGGGGACCGGTGTTTTCCCGGCGAGATGGCGAAGCAGCCCCTGCAATTGCTGGAATTTTGGGGCCGCTTCCCGCTGCACCTTGATCCCGCCCCGACTGTCCAGGCGGAAGACCAGGCGATCCCCGATCTGCAGGTTGAGGCGATCCCGGATCGATTTGGGAATGGTAACCTGACCCTTTGAAGTAAGCGTACTCTTGGCCATCGGAATCAGTCCTCCTTACGATTTTGATCATATCGCTAGTTTTGTAAGGAAACAAGAACTTTGAAAAAACGATTTCGAGGGACGACGCGCTCCCACTCGGGGCGCACGCGG
>JAFNAG010000263.1 GCA_017860135.1 Acidobacteriota bacterium | reverse complement strand
CTATAGGACGTTTGAGGTAGCAATGATACCGATCTTGAAGGAAGTGATGATTTGCCTGCGGGCCGGCCGCGTCACGCTGCCCTATCCGTTCAAGCCGATGAAGGCTCCGGATCGTTTTCGCGGGCGTCCGAGCATTGATGGCTCGAAGTGCATCGGGTGCGGTGCGTGCGCGGAAGTCTGTCCGCCGCGGCTGATCACCGTCACCGACACGGGCACGACCCGGTGTGTATCGATGGACTATTCGCGGTGCACCTATTGCGCACGATGCCAGGAAATCTGCCCGGTGCAGAGCGCGCAATTGACGGACGATTTTGAAGACGCCACTGCGAACCGGGGCGATTTGAAGGTTTCGGTAGAACTGGAACTGGTCCCGTGCGAAACCTGCGGCAAGCCATTCACCACGAAGCGGATGCTGGCCAAGATGTCCGATGAGTTCAATCCCCCGTGGCTGCAGGAGAAATTTCCGGTCCCGGACTGGTTTCAGCTTTGCCCGGACTGCCGCCTGGAGAAAACCGGGGTGGCCCTCGACAGGAGCGTCAAGCATGATTAGTTACGCGATCATGTACATCAGCCTGCTCATGATTGTGACGTCCTTACTGGCGGTGGAATGGCGAATGCTGCCGGAGTCCATCCACACGTACCAGGTCCAGTCGGTGCTGATTGCGCTGATTTTTGCTCTCTATGCGTACTCCCTGAATAATCCGGCGCTGTACTACTGGAGCGGAACGGCGCTCGTCAGCAAGGGAATCATCGTGCCTTGGCTGCTCCGGCGCTATCTGATCCGCGTGCATTCGAAAGAGACAGCCCCCCTGCTCAATGCGCTCCCGTCCCTGGTGCTGGGAATTGCGGCGGCGCTGCTTGCCTTCGGCTGGGCTTTCAATCATCACGCGGACCTGGTCCTCCTGGAAAGCCTGGCGGGAGAACCTTTTCGCATGAACTCGGCGGTTGCGGCCGCGGTCCTGATGATCGGATTTTATGCGTTGCTCACGAGAAGGGACGCTTTCAAAATTGTCATTGGCTTGTGTCTGCTGGAGAACGGCGTCCACATGAGCCTGATCAGCCTGGCGCCTTCCATCCCGGAGACGGCTTTGATCGGGGTGGTCACTGATGTGGTGGTCTCCGTGCTGATGCTCCTCTACATCGTCACCGGGGTTTATCGGTCGGCCGGTTCCCTCGATACATCCCACATAGCGCGTCTGCGTGGCTGAAAGGGGACTGCAGTTGATAGAATCGACGCTGTTAATCTGGTTGTTTGTTGTACCAGCCATCGCGGCCCTGGTGGAATATGCATTGGGGAGGAAGTTTCCCGCATCCGCCGGGAGAGTCGCCATTCTTGGAGCGACCGTCACCTTCGGATGCGCGGTCGCAATGGCGTACCGGGTTTACGAAGGCGCCCGGCTGATTGCATTCGGCCATCAGCTGCTCGCCGATCCTTTGGCCGGGTTTGTGGCGCTGATCATCTCTTTCGTGGGTTGGGTCGCCACCATTTTCGCGTACCCGTACCTTCGCCACCAGGTCGCAGAAGGCAAAGTTCCAGTTGAGCGGCTGCCGATGTATTTCTCGTGGAGCATGTTCTTCATCAGCACGATGACGGCAGCCACGATCAACAATAACCTGATCATGATGTATGTGCTCGTCGAGGCGACCACCCTGGCTTCGGCGCTGCTCGTCAGTTACTACTGGAAGCCGGAGTCACTGGAAGCGGGCTACAAGTATCTCCTCCTCTGTTCCGTCGGCATCACGATCGGCCTGCTGGGCTGCGTGGTCCTGTACGCGGCGGCGGTTCCGCTCGTGGGCGGACACAACGCCATGCTCATCACCGAGATCGCGAAGGTCGCCAGCCAGCTTCCGCCCATGGCGGTTCTCATGGCCGGCATTCTGATCATCATCGGGTTCGGCTGCAAGGCGGGCCTGGTTCCTTTCCACGCCTGGCTCCCGGACACCTATGCGGAATCGCCCACCCCCGTGGCAGCACTGCTGTCGGGAGTGGCAGGCAAGGTCGCTATTTATGCGGTCGCGCGCATCGTCACCATCTTTTTCCCGGGACACAGCGTGCTCGGGACCTTCGCCATCGTCCTGGGCGCGATCTCCATGCTGCTGGGAATCATCGTTGCCTATCAGCAGACGGATCTGAAGCGCATGCTGGCCTATTCCAGCATCAGTCAGATGGGATATATCGTTCTCGCGTTGGGCATCGGGTCCTATCTGGGATTCTACGGGGCGATTTATCACCTGCTCAACCACGGCATCAGCAAAGCGATGATGTTCTTCTGCTGCGGTGCCCTGATTTACTCTTTCGGCACCGCGGACATGCGCGAACTGGGGATGAAAAAGCATAGCCGGGTGATGGCCGTCTGTTTCTTCATTGGCGTGCTGGGAATTGGCGGCATGCCGCCGCTGAACGGTTTCTGGAGCAAGTTCGCCATCTATGTGGCTGCAGGGCAGGCGCAGATGTGGTGGACTCTGGGCATTGCCCTGTTCACCAGCCTGCTGACCCTTGCTGTTCTGATCCGGGCGGGCGCCCTGGTTTTCATGCAGCGCTCGCACGCCGGGCACGCGGATTCCCATGCGCAGGCATTTCAAAGCATGGCGGCGGCGACGGCGGTGGCCGGTGCATCCGGGATGAGTGCCAGGCACTCCGGACCTGTCCAGGCAGCTGCGCCGTCCCTGCAGACCGAAACCCAAGCGGAGGGCCGCCGGTGCCCGCCGGCGATGATGGCGGTCATTATCCTGATGGCCGCGCTGATTATCATCACGGGGTTGAACTTCGGGTTCTTGAATCACCTCATCGATTTTTCAGTCAGAAGTCTGCTCGGGCAGGTGGCGGGAGGTTAAGGAATGTCACTTTACAGGATGCTGCTGGACAAATACTTCAGGCGTTCCTTGTGGGTCTACCACGCGAATGCCGGCGGTTGCAACGGATGCGATATCGAAGAGATCAACGCATTCACGCCGTACTACGACGCCGAGCGTTTTGGACTGAAACTGGTGGGCTCACCCCGCCACGCCGATGTGCTGCTCGTGTCCGGGCCCGTCACGCGCAATGTCGAACCGCGGCTGAAGCTTTTGTACGACTCGGTGCCAAACCCGAAGGTGGTGATCGCGTGCGGTTCTTGTGCCGTGGGCGGCGGGATGTGGTTCGATTCGTATCACACGCTCGGCGGCTGCGACAAGGTGATCCCCGTTGATTTCTACATACCCGGTTGTCCCCCCAGGCCGGAGGCAATCTTGTGGGGCGCCGCCGTGGCGATGGGGCTGGTGAAGGGGAAGGCTCAACCCTACCGGTACCGGCAGCCGGAGTCCGAGGACGTTGCCGCCGCCGGCCCGGTTGAGGACGTCAGCATTGACGAGGCGCCCGTCCTCAAATGAGCGAACTCGGGCTCAAAGAAGAATTGCGGCGCCGGCTGAAAGGCCGGGTGCTGCTGATTGGCGCGGGAAACACCCTGCGCGGCGACGATGCCGCCGGGCCGGCGCTGATCTCGCTGCTCGAAGGGACGGTGGATGCGACCCTGCTGGACGCCGGCGAAGTGCCGGAAAATTACTTCAGCAGGATTTTGGAGGCGCAAGCGGATACGGTTGTGTTCCTGGACGCCGCCGACTTTGGGGCCGCACCGGGAGATCTGGCGGTTCTTGAAGCCGAAGATATCGCGGGCTGCAGCCTCTCGACGCACCAGATGCCCGTTGATTTGTTCTTTCGCTCCATAACCCGGAGCAGCCGTGCGGAAATATTCGCCATTGGAATTCAGCCGGCCCGGATCGGGTTCGGAGAGCCCATGAGCCCCGAGGTCGAGGAATCGATTCGGGAACTGGCAGAGGTTTTGCGGGGCATCCTGCCTCCGCGTTTAACAGAGCAACTGTAGGGTGAACTGATGAACATACTGGTGATTGCGGATCCGGGGAAATGCATCGGGTGCCGGACGTGCGAGGTGGCGTGCGTTCTGGCTCATTCCGCGCCCGATGCCTTGAATAAACTCGCTGCCGCCCATTTTATTCCACGGCTTAAGGTCGTGAAAACTTCCAGGGTCAGCACTCCGGTTCAGTGCCGCCAGTGCGAGGATGCGCCGTGCGCGAAGGTGTGCCCAACCGGGGCGCTCGTCCACAGCCACAACTCCGTTCAGGTGATTCAAACGCGCTGCATCGGCTGCAAGAGCTGTGTGATGGCCTGTCCCTATGGAGCGATGGAAATCGTGACTCGCGAGGCAACCGTTCAAGAACGGCGGCCTGCCACGGTCAATCCCCCCGTCGAAGCGTATAAATGCGATCTTTGCATCCACAGGCCTCAGGGGCCATCCTGCATCGAGGTGTGTCCCACGAAGGCAATCTACACGATTGATGCCAAAGTGCTCTCGGATAACTTGCGAAAGAAACGCGAGCAGGCGGCAATTGCGCAATTGTAAAAGCAGAAGCCGGAAGCGAAAAGCCAGCAGCAGCAAACTGTTTTCTTCTGGCACCTTTTAAGAGGAATGAAGCGATGGCAGATAAAGTATTGACCGTATGTCCCTATTGCGGCGCCGGCTGCATGCTCAACCTGCTGGTCGAAAACGGCGCGATATTGGGCGCTGAACCGGCCCCCGGACGCACCAACCAGAGCGAGCTTTGCCTGAAAGGATATTATGGTTGGGATTTCCTCAATGACACGAACCGCCTGACGCCGCGGCTGAAGAAACCGCTCATCCGGCGGGCCCGGGGCCAGAAATACGAAGAAGTATCCTGGTTCGAGGCCATTGAATATACGGCCGGGAAGCTGCAGGAGATCAAGCACAGATACGGGCCGGATGCGATTATGCTGACCGGTTCCGCCCGGGGGCCGGGGAACGAAGCCAATTACGTCATGCAGAAGTTTGCCCGCGCGGTGATCGGTACGAACAACATCGATCACTGCGCACGGGTCTGACACGCCCCATCCGTGGCCGGTCTGGCCGCAACCCTGGGGAATGGCGCGATGAGCAATTCCATCCCGGAGATCGAGGACACGCGGTGCGTGTTCATCTTCGGCTACAATGCCGCCGATTCTCACCCGATCGTCGCGCGGCGCATCGTGAACGCGAAGCAGAAGGGCGCCAAGATCGTGGTCGTGGATCCCCGCCTGACGGAATCGGCGCGGATCGCCGACCTGTGGCTTCCGATTCGCAACGGCTCGAATATGGCCCTGGTCAATGCGTTCGGGAACGTGCTGATCGAGGAGGGACTCTACAACAAGGAGTACGCTGCAAATTACACCGAGGGATTCGAGGGGTACCGGACCCTCGTAGCGAAATATACCCCCGAATATGCCGAGAAGATCACGGGCATCCAGGCGGATTCCATTCGCGAAGCGATGAGAATTTACGCGGCCGCGCCGAGCGCCTTCATCCTTTATGGGATGGGCGTCACGCACTACGGGCAGGCCGTCGATGTGGTGAAAGGCTTGTCGGGGCTGGCGCTGCTGACGGGCAATTTCGGGCGCCCCAATGTGGGCATCGGGCCGGTGCGGGGCCAGAACAACGTGCAGGGGGCCTGCGACCACGGCGCCCTGCCGAACGTGTTCCCCGGATATCAACCGGTTACCGACGAAGCAGTCCGGGCGAAGTTCGAAAAAGCCTGGGGAGTCGCGCAGCTCCCCTCCAAGGCCGGATGCACCCTGACCGATGTGCCGCACCTGGTGAAAGAAGGGAAATTAAAGGCTTACTACATTTTCGGAGAGGATCTGGTCCAGACCGACCCGGACGCGGCTTCCGTGCGGGAAGCCCTCAATGGCATGGAATTCGTGATCGTGCAGGACATCTTCATGAATAAGACCGCCCTGCACGCGGACGTGATTCTGCCCGCGACTTCCTGGGGAGAGCACGAAGGGACCTACTCCACGGCCGATCGCGGATTCCAGCGTTTTCACAAGGCGATCGAGCCCAAAGGAGACGTCAAGCCGGATTGGGAAATCATCTCGATGATTGCGACCGCCATGGGGTACCCCATGAGATACAACAATACGGAGGAGATCTGGAACGAGATGCGGGCGCTCTGCCCGGCCTTTGCGGGCGTGACCTACGAGCGGCTGGAAAAACTCGGAACCATTCAGTGGCCCTGCCCGAGCGAAGATCATCCGGGGACGCCTTACCTGTACAAGGGAAACCAGTTCAACACGCCGAGCGGCAAGGGGCTGTTGTTTGCCTCCGAGTGGCGTCCGCCGCTCGAACAGCCGGACAGCCAGTACCCCCTGATTTTATCCACGGTCCGGGAGGTCGGGCACTATTCGGCGCGCTCCATGACCGGGAACTGCGCCGCTCTCCAGGTGCTGGCCGACGAGCCGGGCCTCCTGCAGCTCAGCGGCGCCGACGCGCAGCGCCTCGGGATCCAGGACCAGGAACTGGTCTGGGTCTCTTCCCGGCGGGGCAAGGTGATGAGCCGTGCGTCCATCAGCGACCGCGTGAACACCGGGGCTGTCTACATGACTTACCAGTGGTGGGTGGGCGCCTGCAACGAGCTGACGATCCATCACGTGGATCCGATTTCCAAGACTCCGGAATATAAATTCTGCGCGGTGGCCGTGCAGAAGATCGCCGACCAGGATTGGGCCGAGCGGTACGTCCGGGAGGAATACGCGAAGATCAAGGCCCAGATGAATGCGATCGTCTGAGAACGCGCGAAAGCTGGATTTATCGTGGGGGCGGCTCTCCAGAGCCGCCCTGCGCGAAGCGCAGCGCCTTTCAGGTGCGTTGCGTTGCATCGCACGGCGGCCTCCTGGAGAGCCGCCCCACGAAAAGCAGCTTCCCCCGCCTGCTTCTTTCTCTCTCCTTGCCTTGCGCCTCTGTCCGGGCATCATGGCCTGTTCCATGTTCTTCTTCAGCCAATGGTTCCCGGCACTTCGTGTCGCAGCTTCCGATGATTGC
>JAFNAG010000262.1 GCA_017860135.1 Acidobacteriota bacterium | reverse complement strand
CGGCGGAGGCGCGTCGGGCAGCACTCCTCGAATTCGGCGGTGTGGAGCAGACAAAGGAGCAGGTCCGTGCTTCGCGAACAGGATTCCTGCTCGAGACCATGTGGCAGGACCTGCGGTACGGCGCGCGCATGTTGGCAAGGAGCCCTGGATTCACGGCCACGGCTGTTGTCTCACTGGCCCTCGGGATCGGCGCGACCACGGCAGTCTTCAGCATCTTTGACACAATCTTCCTGCGCCCGCTGCCCTATCCGGAGCCTGACCGCCTCGTTGCTGTCTACGAGATAGAGCTTGGCAAGCCTGACGGCAGCTACGGTGTTTCGCAGCCCAACTTCATAGACTGGAGAAAGCAGAGCCAAACGTTCGAGCAGTTGGCCCAGACTCTGGGCCCTACGCCCTTTGTAATCAGCCGCAGCGAGGGAGCTGAAGAAGTATCGGCACAATTCGTGACCGACGGGTATTTTCAGATGTTGGGTGCGAGGGCCTGCCAGGGCCGCCTTTTTGTTGCGGATGAGTACACTCGAGGAAAGACAGCGCCCGTGGTGCTGTCCTACGGTTCTTGGCAGCGTCTTTTTGGTTCGAATCCCTCGATTATCGGCAACACTATCAATGTGAATGGGGATCTCCTCGAGGTCGTCGGCGTGATGTGTCCCGACTTTCATGGTCATGGGGAAACAAAGATTGGCATCTGGCTCAGCTGGAACTGGTTGCAGAAGGATCGAAAGGTACGCAACTTTGAAGTCATCGGGCGCCTGAAGCCGCGGATCAGTACCGATATGCTACGTTCCTGGCCCGCACTGCGGGAGACCCGGCGACTCTCGGGCCGGTCATGAAGCGGGCGGCTTTGGAGGTTGCCAAAGACATCACGGTTTCCGAGGCCCAAACGATTGAAGATATTCGATCACAAACCGCGCGGTGGTCGGAATTCGATGCGTGGTTGCTGGTTGCCTTCGCCGCAACCGCGCTGGCGCTGGCTGCGGTTGGAGCCTACGGGGTGACATCCTATTTGGTGGCGCAATGTACTCACGAGATCGGCGTGCGCATAGCCCTGGGTGCCGATTACGGCGATGTCCTCTGGCTCGTCCTGAAGAGAGGCCTGTACATGACATCAATTGGCTCGCTAATCGGGTTGGTGAGCTCCCTGGTGCTGGCACGGTTTTTCGTGTCCGAGTTCAGGCTCAACGAAGTTGGATCTTCGGATCCGGCGACCCTCGTGGCCGTCTGCCTGTTGCTTACCCTCGTCGCCCTGCTTGCCTGTTACATCCCCGCCCGCCGGGCCGCGCGGATGAATCCGCTCACATCGCTGAGGTACGAGTAGGCAGGACAGCCGTTCTTGACAATTTCATAACAATTCGATCCTTTGAGTTGTCTTACACTAAGCGTGCCGTACCTCCTGGCGGGCCACATCTATGCAGCGGCATACTCTTTTGTTTCTCGGGGCAGTTGTCTTACCGTCTGCGCTACTACTTGCTCTCGCCGTTCGCACAATACGCCAGGAAGAGGAACTCGCCGGGAAACACAGAAGCGAGGAAAAGCTTCGCGTCATCTCGCTCGTGCGACAGGAATTCCTGACGCGGCTGGAGGGCATCGCACTGCGCGCGGCGGGCGGGCAGTTGACACCCCGCGACCGCGAAATCGCACTCGTGGCGCAACTCGAACGGGGCCGGCTGGTGATGCCCTGGGAATCCACCGCTCACAGGCCTCAACCAGGCAACACCTTCGATTTCGCCCTGCAGCAGGCACGACAGCAGCTGTACGGGCTCCATGATCCCGAGGGTGCGGCGGCCCGGCTGCGCGCCGCGATTCTCAAAGCGCATGCACCTGAAGAGCGTGCGCGCGCCGAGCTGCTCCTCGCTGCCTGTCTCTCGGCAAAGGGAGACCGCGATGGATCGCTGGAAGTAACCCGGAGACTGCTGCAAGTGAGCCCGGAAGTAACGGACGAATACGGCGTTCCCTACGTGTTCTATGCGGCCCGGCGGCTCAGCGGCGATGCATCCGGCGCGAACGATCAGCAGATCCTGGGCGTCGTTTCACGGGTTATAGACACGACATGGCTTTCGCCTGCGGCGGCATCCATGGCTGCCGACTTGCTGGCAGCGCTTCAGTCAAGCTCACAACCCGAAATCAGGGAACAAGCAGCTGCCCTCCACGCATCCGCCGTAGCGCATACGGAGGAACTCGAGCAGTTAGGGGATGTTGCGGGCGAGTTGCCGTCGATTGAGAGGGCCGTCGAACGGACTTGGGGGCTGCTCGGAGACTCTTCGTGGCTGCTGGGACTAACAGGCAAGCCGGGAGATGCGGAGCGTGTGGTGGTTGTCGTTCGAGTACAGGACGTGCTCTCCACAATCAAACTGCCGGATGGCATGCGTTGGACATTTGCCGGAGAATCGGCAGGAGAAGCGCTCGGTGACCGCCTGCCGGGCCTAAAACTCGCCGGGGAGCCTGCTTCCTATCAGGACCGGACTAATTCGCGGCGCTTCTTCTACATCTCCGCCCTGCTCGTTGTGCTGTCGGTGGCCGTGTTCAGCGCCTGGCTAATGAATCGCGATGTCCGCCGCGAGCGGCACCTGGCAACTTTGCGGTCCCAGTTTGTGTCGAGCGTTTCGCACGAACTCAGGACGCCGATTTCGACAATCCGCACATGCGCGGAACTCCTCGACATGGGCCGCGCCCGGGACGAAGGCCAGCGATCCGAGTACCTGAGGACTATTATCGGCGAGAGCGAGCGGCTGGGTCGGCTGGTCAGTGGTGTCCTCAACTTCTCCAGGATGGAGCAAGGCGCGCGGCAATACAACTTTCAGACTGTTGGCCTTGACGGAGTGCTTCAATCTGCGGTGAAGGAGCTGGACTACCAGTTGACGCAGAAGGGCTTCCAGGTGCGAACCAGCCTCGACGGCGGAAATCACCAGGTTCGTGCCGACGCCGAGGCACTGCAGGAGGTGCTTGCGAATCTCCTGGCGAACGCCATGAAGTACTCTCCCGACCGGCGCGAAATCGACCTGAGCCTGAATCGGGAAGGCAACCACGTGGTCATCCGCGTGCGCGACTACGGCATCGGCATCTCACCGGAACACCAGACCCGAATTTTCGAGCGTTTCTATCGTGCACCGCTGTCTGGGGGCGGTGAGGTTCCCGGCGCCGGACTCGGCCTGACGATCGTGGACCAGATCGTAAAAGCCCACGGCGGAAGGGTAGCGGTCGAGAGTCAGCCGGGGCAGGGCAGCACATTTTCCATCTTCTTGCCTGGTTGCGAGGAGCCATGAGCCGAATCCTCATCATTGAAGACGAGACGGCACTGCTTCGCGCGCTGGCGGACAGTTTCCGCTTCGAATCCTACGAGGTATTGACCGCCGAAGATGGCGAGGCCGGCTTGCGCCTGGTGCGAGAAAGGAAACCTGACTTGGTGATACTGGATCTTATGCTGCCCCGGATGAGCGGCTATGAGGTCTGCAGGAAGCTGCGGGCGGAGGGCATTGAGATCCCGATCCTGATGCTGACGGCCCGAGGCGAGGAGGCGGACCGCGTGGTGGGACTCGACCTCGGGGCTGACGACTACGTCACCAAGCCTTTCTCGGTCCGCGAACTGGGCGCCCGCGTCCGCGCGCTGCTGCGGCGTGCCGGGCGGCTTCACACCCTGCCGGACAGTCTCCATTTCGGGGATGTGATGGTCGACTTCCGGTCGTACGTGGCCAGGAAGGGCGAACGGGTCCTGGACCTTACGCGCAAGGAGTTCCAGTTGCTGCGGATTCTGGTTGCGCGGGCACCTGATGCGGTCACCCGTGATGAACTCCTGGACGAGGTATGGGGACAGGATTGCTATCCGACGACGCGCACCGTGGACACGCACGTCGCAAACCTGCGAGTCAAGCTTGCGGACAATGCCCAGGAACCTCGCCATCTCGTCACTGTTCACGGGGTCGGTTACCGCTGGTCTCCGTGATTTCATGAAGATTTGACAATTGCTGAAGGCTGCCGTGACAACCCGGGAATCCCTCTTCGATATTCTCAAGAGTACTGAAACGAGGAGAGGAGGTTCTCAATGAAGACTTGGTTGAAGGTCCTGATGGTTGTGTTTGCCACAGTCGCGATTCTGTGTGCCGCCGAGACCGGTCAGAGTCTCTTTCAGAAAGCGCTCACCAGGGAACGGGCTGACGCGGACCCAGCCGGAGCGATCCTGCTCTACGAGCGCGTGGTGAAAGAGTTCCCGGGCGACCGCAAGTTGGCCGCTGAGGCGCTTTTCCGCATCGGTGAGTGTCATCTCGCGCTCGGCGATGCACAGGCCAAGAAGGCATTCGAGCGCCTCGTGCGCGAATTCTCGGATCAGCCCGACATAGCCGCGCAAGCGCGCAGTCGACTTGCGAGGCTGGAGGGATCCGAAGGAGCACGGCATCCTTCAACGGTCACCCTGCGCAAGGTATGGGCCGGCAACGCCGAGCAAGGGAGCATCGATCCTTCTGCATCGGTCTCTGAGGACGGCCGATTTCTGAGCTTTGCGGATGAGAGCTCGGAAAAATGGGGCAACCTCGCGATACACGACCTTACCACGGGCGAGAATCGCCTCATCACCAGCGATGCAGACGGGGACAACGCGTCCGTCGGACTGTCCGTCGTGTCCCCCGATTGCAGGCAGATCGCTTACACTTGGCACGCCAAAGACAAGCCGGTCGAACTGAGAATCGTGACTCTCAACGGGGCAAAGCCTCGCACTCTCACCCACTTCGGTTCGGACACGGAGTATGTGCAATTCTTCCGCTGGTCATCCGACGGCAAGCAGATCCCTGCCGTTATTTACAGGAAAGACAAGCAAAGCCAGATCGTGCTGATCTCGGCAGCTGACGGTTCGATTCGGGTGCTCCTGGAATCTCCGCAGTGGCGCTCTCCGGGCAACATAAGCGTTTCACCGGATGGCCGCCACTTTGTCTATGACATGCCCGCACGGGAGGGAGCCAGTGACCACGATATCTTCTCGCTTCCGGTTGATGGAGGAAAGGAACTGGCTCTGGTTCAGCATCCGGCCGACGACTACGGACCTGTCTGGACACCCGATGGCAGGATGGTTCTGTTTGCGAGCGATCGAATGGGGAGCGTGGGTTTCTGGTCCATACCGGTTATGGGCGGAAAACCTGTGGGCCCCCCGGTTTTGATCAAGCGCGACATCGGCCAGCTCAGCTCAGCGATCGGCTTTACCCGTGATGGGTCCTACTACTATGCCGTCAGTACTGCCATGGAGGATGTATACGTGGCGGAAATGGATCCGGCGACGGGCAGAATCGCAGGCTCGCCGATGCGATTGCCCGAGCGTTACGTGGGCTCCAACATGGGGCCGACATGGTCGCCCGACGGACGATATCTGGCTTACCACTCGCGAAGAGGAAGGGAGCTCATCGGCCCAGGAGCGTTGACTATCGTCATTCGCTCAGTAGAGACGGGAGAGGAGCGGGATCTCTCCACGAAACTCATCCAGGCTGCCCCGGTGAGCTGGTTTCCAGACGGGCGGTCGCTTCTGGGAGCTGCCTTTGAAGATCAGAATCAGGATAAGCTGGCGTTCTACCGCATCGACACGCGTACCGGGGCAGCCACTCTGATAAAGGGCGGGCTCCGCGAGGAGGCTTACAGGTATTCGCTCTCCCCCGACGGTAATACGATCTTCTACTGCCAAAATGACGATTCGAAATCCTCGCGGCTTTTTGCGTTCCACATCGAGACCGGGAAGGTGGAGGAGTTCTATCATGTCACTTCTCCCCAAGGGTTCGGTGTGCCCAGCACTTCCCCTGACGGACGTCTTTTGGCGTTCGGCCTGGGGGATGTGAGATCCTCCGTGGCCCTCCGGACCATGCCGACGAGCGGCGGAGAGCCGCGCGAACTCCTGAGAATCCAGTCGCCGGAAAACCTTGTCTACTCCTTCTTCGGAATGGGACAGGCCTGGACGCCGGATGGCCGGTATCTGCTGGCGATGAGATCGACAAAGGGAAGGATAACAGAACTTTTGCGTGTTCCCGCCGCCGGTGGGGAGGCCCAAAAGACAGGGCTTGTAATGGAGCGAATATCGCACCTTAGTGTCCATCCCGACGGGCGGCGGATCGCCTTTGATTCCGGGATCAGAGGAAATCACGAAATCTGGGTAATGGAGAACTTCCTGGCGGCACTCAAATCGGCGAGGTGAAACGAAGCTAGTCAAATTAGGGTCAAACCGAAACGCGACACAATCTCCATCTGCCCCTGACATGAATATCTATAATGGTCAGGGGGATCCGATGGCCTTCCGCGGGAGATTGCCGCCGAGTTATGTCCCGGCGATGTTCGTCATACTGATGCTCACTCTTGCTGCCGCCCTCTACTCGCTGAGCTGGCGGCTGCTGCAGCAGGACCGTGCCCTCGAAAGCCAGCGCGTCCGGGAACGCCTGGAACACTCCGTGGACCTGGCGTGCGCGACGCTCCGGCAGAGCATGTCCGAGACCGAGGCCCGGTTGACCGAGCTCGCTGCCCTGCCGAATGCGCGGCTGGACGATGCTGCCGTGAGGTCTGGCAACCAGCTGCCCGAGGACACTCTGCTGGTTGTCCTGCGGCCGGACGCAGTAGTGGATTTTCCGAAAGGGCGCCTGCCGTATTACCCGGTCTGCCCGGTGCAGAAGGATCCGCCTGCCACAACGTTCGCGGCCGGGGAGGTTCTCGAGTTCCGCCAGAAGGATTATGCTGGCGCGATTGCCTGTTTTCGCAAGCTGGCGCTTTCCCCCGATCCACTGATCCGGGCCGGGGCGCTGGTGCGGCTTGCCCGCAATTTGATCCGAGCCGGTGAACCTGAAGCGGCACTTGCCGTTTACGATGATCTCGCTAGGCTCGGAGCGACCCGCATCGAAGGCATTCCGGCGGA
>JAFNAG010000261.1 GCA_017860135.1 Acidobacteriota bacterium | reverse complement strand
CCGTAAATCTGAATGCGCTGATGTATCGGCTTAAAGTCGTACTGGGTGACGATCGACTCCTGCACGCGCTCGAGCTCCGGGGAAACGAACTCGATCACCTGATGGCAAGTCGTGCAGATGATGTGGTGGTGCACGGGGTGATGATAGCAGTGCTCGAACCGGGTCAGCCCGTCCCCGAGAGCGATTTCCTTCGCGATGCCGCAGGCAGTCAGGGATTTCAGCGTCCGGAATACCGTGACGATTCCGACCCTCTTGTCGCGCTTCTTGACCAGGGCGTAAATGTCTTCGACGCTCAGGTGCCCTTCGTTGTTGACAAACGTCTCCAGGATGAGGTCTTTCTGACGGGTCTTTTTCAGGCCGTTCTGGCGCAGGTATTCGTAGAACAATTGCCTTTCTTCGTCCAGCTTTTTGCCAGCCATGTTCCTTTCCTCCACTTCGATTACAACCCGTCCGGGCAAATCCACGCTTATTGTAACACCGGTAAAGCCGATTTAATCAGGAAACCTGAAGGCTCGATCGGGCAGAGATCATTGCAGTGAGCACGGGCGTTGGCCCGTGCGCTTTGCGTTTCCATATTTCCCCGACCGGATGTCTCCTCGTTTTGAAGCGCGCAAGCGGAAGAGGGTGTCCAACGGTTGCCATACGGCAGGCTGAGGCGCGAAGCGCCGGCCGGGAATTGCCCCGCGCGTCAGCGCTGGGTTAGCACACAGCCAGAAGAGTGGCTCGAAGGGCCGGCACATCCTATATATCTCCGGGAGTTTAGTGCCGCGCCTTCGGCGCTCGACCATGCTCCATCCCCATCCCGGCCTGACGGCCGGGAATCTACTTCCGGCCCTTCGGGCCTGATCACGCCGTGATTCAACCGTTGGACAGCCTCAGAGGCCCGCGCTCACGGGGAGATATGGCGGGCGAGAAAGGAGAAGCTGATGCGGTGGCGTTCGCTCTCCAGAATCTTCAGGCGGTGCAGCCTTACCTGCTCGCGCAGTCCGGTCTCATCAAAAAAACCGAACCGGATGAACCGTTCCAGGAAGTAAGCCGCGCCCCCGGAATGCGCCGGGCGGATCGTGGTCTGGACCGACAGGTGTCCCGACCGGTCGAGCACGCGATCGATTTCCCGGAGTGCGAGTTCGGGACGGTCGAACAGGTGCAGAGCGCCGCAGCAATTAATGGCAGGAAACGCCCCGGCGATGAACGGCAGGCGAAATGCCGTGCCGCGCATCAGCAAGACGTTTTTCACGCCATCGCGTTCGATCAGGCGCTGCGCGTGACGCAACATTGGCCGGGAAAGATCGAACCCGACGACCAGTCCACGAGCCTTGCGGGCCAGCGGGCGGGTGAACACGCCGGTGCCGCAGGCAAGGTCCAACAGGCGTCCGGTCTCGCACTGTTGCTGAAACCCGACAATGGTCTGCACCTCCTTCTCGAACTGTCGCGAGCTCGCGATGAAGTAACCGAGGCGGCGCCACAGGCGCTCGTAGATAGAAACCACGACGGGAGTCTGCATGACACGCTGGAACGGCGTGATGACCTCCGACCGGTCGGTCGCCAGCCAGTCCAGGACGCCACCCTGCAGCGGGTACTGCGCGCCGCAGGACTTGCAGGAGACACCGGCGGCTCCGGCGCGTAAATCCGTGCCGGTGCAGCCGGGGCAGCGCAGGTAGGGCAGGATTTCTCCCAGCATCACCCCGCCGCCCTGGTGAGGATTTCGGGGCCTTCCGGGGTAATCGCGACCGTGTGCTCGAAGTGCGCGGAGGGCTTGCCGTCGGCCGTGACGACCGTCCAGCCGTCCGACAATGTCCGGATCGCGTCGGCGCCGAGATTCAGCATAGGCTCGAGGGCAAGCACGAGGCCGGGCTGCATCCTGATGCCACGCCCGTTGGTGACGTAGTTGAGCACCATCGGCTCCTCGTGCATGCGTTTGCCGATGCCGTGCCCGCCAAGCTCCTTGACTACCGAGTAGCCGTGCGATTCCGCGTGATTCTGGATCGCGCGGGAAATGTCGCTCAGGTGATTGCCCGGAACTGCCTGATCGATGCCCAGGTATAGGCACTCCTCCGTCACACGGAGCAGGTTCAGTATCTCGGGAGCAACCTCGCCGATCGGCACCGTCACGCTCGCGTCCCCGTGGTAACCCTTATAAATCACTCCATAATCGAGGCTGATGATGTCCCCTTGCCTGAGCTCCCGGTTCCCCGGGATCCCGTGCACGACCTCCTGGTTTACGGACGCGCACAGGCTGGCGGGGTATCCGCGGTATCCTTTGAATGCGGGCTGGGCAGACCGCTTGATGGTCTCTTCCTCGGCGATCCGGTCGAGATCGCGCGTCCTGACTCCCGCCAGGCAGTGCGGCCGCAGCAGGTCGAGGATCTCCGCCACGATCCGACCGGCATCCCGCATGATTTCCAGTTCGCGCTTTGACTTGAGTGTGACCATTCGGACCTCTCAGAAAACCGAAACGCAGATGCGATCATGAGCTTTTATGGACGCGGGAAAACGCCGCCTTCGGACGCCGCCGGGATTTCCGCGCAGGCAGCGCGCAAACGCGCCCGGGGCGCGTTTGCCAGTGTCGTTCTGCGTGCTTAAAACACGTTCGTGAATCCCGATACTCAGTGTATCCACTTTCTGTGATCGCTGGTTCCTTCGACGCTCTCGGCCAATGGGCGCCTGTGGCTGAAGTTTTCCCAGATCTTGTGCGTAAAACCGATGCTCCCTTCACCGTAGTTCCAGCAGTACTGCATCTCGGGATCGATCGACTGGAAGTCGACCGTGAAGTAGCCTTTCGGGCGCCCCCCCAGGTCCTCCACCTGTTCTGACCAGGTGCGCAGAACCTTCTCGACCTCCTGGAGCACGGCGTCCGAGATAGGGCTTTCCGCCGGTTCCTCGTCCGGGGAGGAGCGCTGCCGGATGCCGTCCAGTTCCCGGATCACGCGTTCGGTGAGCGCCGCAACCTTCGGGACCATTTCGTTGGCCTCGGCGTAACTGAACACCTTGCTCGCTGCATTCGACATCGATGGCTGCCTCATGGTTATTTTAGCGTCTCGAAAACCGAGATGTTGCGCATCTGCGCCAGGCGCTCGAAAAAGGGGATCGCCTTTCGAACCGTGTGCGTGTTGATCAGAAAACTCGCGGCCGTGACCGCCATCCTGGGCCGCGCGGCAGGGCAATTCCGGCAGGCGGGGTACGCCCCGAGTTCTTGCCGGATATGCGCCTCCCGCAGCCGGACCATGGCCTCGGAATTCCATATCTCCTTCAGGGTGCTCTTCCCCGCGTGGCCCACAGGCTCGTTCGGGTAGATGTAGCAGCAGGGGAACACCGTTCCGTCGTAGTGTATGTACATCGGACCGCGCCAGAGCAGGTAGCAGGGATGGCGCAGCGGAGGCCTGGAGCCGTTGTCGCCCGGGATCGCGGACCCTTCGTTGTGGACTTCGTCCTTCTTGACGCGCACTTCGTTGATCCCTTCCACCCGCCACATGCGGATCAGCTCCGGAATTTCAGCGGCATTGTCCTTGAGCCTGACGACCTGAACGATGCAGAAAATGCGGGAGCGCATCTCTTTTTTTATCTTCAGGAAAGCCAGGATATTGGCGCGCACTTTGTGGAAGTCGGCGCCTTTCCGGTACTTTTCGAAGGTCTCGGGGGTCGCGCCGTCGAACGCGAAGATGATGTAATCGAGCCCGGCTTCGATCAGCCGCCGGCACGCCTGCTCCGGCAGCACGGTGGCGTTGGTGGAGATGCCGGTAGGAACCCCGAGGCTCTTGCAATAGGCGATCATGTCGTAGATCTCGGGATTCAGCAGCGGTTCCCCGACACCGTAGGGGACGGCAAATTCGAGGAAATCCTTCGACTCGTCGACGATCTTGCGGAACAGGGATAGCTGCATGTTGCGCGGGGGGAAATACAGCTTCTCACGCGGACACATGGGGCAGAAGAGATTGCACTTGGCGGTGCTCTCGATTGCCAGGGTCAGCGGGCCTCCGGGAACACGCGACCTCCTGCCGAGATAGCTCATCAGCAAACCGAGCCTGTTGCGCACCTGAGTCGAAAACGAGGCCATTGCATTCCCCGGGAAATCCTGTCGCAAACCGCGTTCGACAAATGATAGCAAAAATCCTCACCCAGCGGGCGCCGGATCTACATAAGTGAGCACCGGCTTTCACTCAGTGAGCACTGGCCTTAGCCCGTGCGCTTTAAAACACCTTATTTCCCCGACCGGATGCGTATCCGTTTCGAAGCGCGCGGGCTGAAGAGCGTGTCCAACGGTTGACATACGGCGAGTTGAGCCGCGAGGGCCGGCACATCCCATTTATCTCCGGAAATTTGGTGCCGCGCCTTCGGCGCTCAACCACGCTCCATCGCTATCCCGGCCTGACGGCCGGGCCTATTTACTGCCGGCCCTTCGGGCCTGGACACGCCGTGATTCAACCGTCGGACAGCCTCTTCGGGCCTGGCCACGCCGTGATTCAACCGTCGGACAGCCTCTGAAGCCCGCGCTCCCGTGGCTGAACCTCGAGCCCACTGTACCTATCGGTCGAGTTCCCCGGCAATCATGTTGATCGAGCCGAACGTCGCGATAATGTCGGCCACCATGTACCCCTCCAGCATGGTGTGGAGTCCCGCCATGTTGAAAAAACAGGGGGGTCTGCACCGCACGCGAAACGGCCGGTCGTTGCCGTCGCTGACCACGTAGAAGCCCAGCTCGCCATTGGCGCCTTCCACCGGGACATAAGTTTCCCCCACCGGCGGCCGCATGCCGTGATAGTCCATGATCAGCTTGAAGTGATTCATCAGTCCTTCTATGTTTCCGTAAGTATCTTCCTTGCTGGGCAGCACAACGGCGCGTTCGGGGGGCGCGATGCGCCTCTGGTAGCGTCTCTCCGTTCCCTCGAGAGTCGGTTCCACCTTGCTGGTGATGTTCATGAACCCGGCAGTCTTGCCGAGCTTGGCTTCGTCCACCAGGTCAAACGACTCGATCACCCGCCCCTCGGTATCCACCATGATCGGGCCGCCCGGCAGATCCCGCAGCGCCTGGCGAAGAATGCGGGTGCTCTGGCGCATCTCCTCCATGCGCACCAGGTAACGGTCATAGTTGTCGCCCCGTTCCCCAAGCGGGACCTCGAACTCCATCTGATCATAGGCGCAATACGGGAATGCTTTGCGCACGTCGTAGTTGATGCCCGCAGAGCGGGCCAGCGGGCCGGTAATCCCGTAGGTGATGGCGTTCTCCCTGGTCAGCACGCCGACGTCGCGCGTCCTGTCGATCCAGATCCTGTTCTTTGTCAAGAGCTTGTCGACATCTGCCAGTTCCCTTTCCACCTGCTTGAGCGCGCGCTCCAGGTTGCCGGCGAATCCTTCCGGCAGATCCGCCTTGACGCCGCCGATCCGGCCGTAGGAGACGGTCAGGCGCGCCCCGGTGACCTGCTCCACGATGTCATAAAGGTATTCGCGGGCCTTCATGAAGTACAGGAAGGCGGTCATCGCCCCGAGTTCCATGGCCGACGCGGCAATGCAGGTCAGGTGATCCGTGATGCGCGAGATCTCGCTCATCAGGATCCGGATGTATTTGCCGCGGTCCGTGGGCTCGATCCCATAGAGCTTCTCGACGGCCATGCAGTAACCGAAGTTGTTGATGAGCGGCGACACGTAATTCAGGCGATCGGTGTACGGCATGACCTGGGTCCAGGTCGAGTTTTCGCAGCTCTTTTCGAAGCCGCGATGCAGATAGCCGATCTCCGCTTCCACCTTGATCACCTTTTCCCCCTCCAGCTCGGTGACCAGGCGGATAACCCCGTGCATCGCAGGATGGGATGGGCCCACGTTGAGCAGCATGTTTCGAGTCTCGGTTGTTGCGCTTGATGTCGTCGTTTCCATGATCGTACCCGGCTTCGCGATGCTATTTGATATTACAGCGACCAACGCAGCACAAGACGGGAACCACGAAATACACGAAATACACGAACAACCTTCGTGTATTTCGTGGTTCCGATTTCGTCCTGCAGCGGCCGCACCATTCCCGATGCCCTCGCATCCTACCCGAGCTGCTTCTGCTTCTCGATCTTGGCCTGCAGCTTGACGAGACCATCGAGAACCGCCTCGGGGCGCGGAGGACAGCCCGGAATGTATATGTCAACTGGAATGATGGTATCGATCCCCTGCACGGTGGCGTAATTGTCATAAAATCCGCCGGTGCACGTGCACACCCCGAATGCCACGACCCATTTGGGCTCGCACATCTGCTCATATACGCGGACCAGCACGGGCGCCATCTTGTGACTGATGGTCCCCACCACAAACAGGACATCCGCCTGCCGCGGCGAAAAACGCGGCAGTCCGGCGCCAAAGCGGTCCATGTCGAAATGGCCTGCCGCGGTGGACATATACTCCATGCCGCAGCATGCGGTGACGAACGGATACTGGAAGATCGAGTACCTGCGTGCCCACCCGACCACGCGCTCCAACCGTGAAGTAAAAAATCCCGGATGCTCCCCTGTTTCTACGTCCATGTACCCCCCCTTACGAACGCGGAATTCGGAATGCGGAATTGGCGAACCTGGAGTTCGACATCCCGAATTCCGAATCTCGAATGCTCAACGACCGCGTCATTTTGCGTCCCGATGAAAACCGCCGCAGCGCATTGCTTCCAATGTCCCAAATTCTGCCCGCATTCGAACGATTCCGCATTCGGAATTCACTCCCGCTCCACCTCTACCTCAACGTAATCTATCCTCCCTGCCAGGACCACCGGCTGCTTGCGGATTTTCACATGCACGCGGAAAGCGGGAAAGGCCTGGAGCACCGCACGAGCGACCTGGTAGGCAAGGGTTTCGATCAGGTTGTATTCGCGGGCGTGGGCTACTTCCTCGACGTGTTCCAGG
>JAFNAG010000071.1 GCA_017860135.1 Acidobacteriota bacterium | reverse complement strand
TCGCGGCAAGCATTTCCGGTCGCGGCGCCTTCATGATGGATGTCTCTATCACATTTTGGCTCGAGAACAAAGAGAAGGGTGTAAAAGGATTTGCCTCGGAGTCCTGCAGGGGCTATTGTCTATTCTCTGTTTTGCCAAAGCAGCCACGGATGGCACAGATGTGGAAATCTGCGAATGCTGCTGATGCTGACGGAAGTTTTCGGGCGGGGCTTGCATGCTGCGACAGGTGGGGAAGATGGCGCTCCAGGCGGTTACGCCGCTCCGTTTGACGGAATCGATTCCCGGCGTCTCCATCGAGGAGGCCAGGAAGATCATCGGGGCGGTGCATCGCCGGGACGGTCTTCCTTCTTCCATTGCCATGGTCCGCAGCACGAGTCTGGCGGCCGTGCGCGCCGCCGGTTTCCTGCCCCGGCTCGCCGTCCACTCAGTGACGGCCAGCAGCCTGGATCCCTTCATCAAGTTCGCCTTCGTCACCCCAGACGGCTGCCTGATTGAGACGGTGCGCATCCCCCTCGAGCGGCAGGGACGGTTTACAGTGTGCGTGAGTTCCCAGGCAGGGTGCGGACTTGGCTGTGAGTTTTGCGCTACAGGGCAGGCGGGTTTTGAGCGCAACCTGGAAACCTGGGAAATCGTCGAGCAGGTGCGCGAGGTGCGGCGTGGCCTGGACCGGACACGGCGGCAGCGTGTGCACGGTGTCGTGTTCCAGGGCATGGGCGAGCCGCTTGCCAATCTCGATTGCGTGATCGATGCCATTCGCGTGATTTGCGAACCGAGCGCCCTGGCGGTGGACGGCCGCACGGTCACCGTCTGCACGGCCGGCATCCCCGAAGGAATCCGCCGTTTGGCGCGCGAAGCTCCCAAAGTCCGGCTGGGGGTTTCGATCGGCAGCGCCCGCCCCGGCGTGAGACGCGCACTGATGCCGATCGATCGGGCCCATCCTCTCGATGCCGTGCTGGATGCGGCGGCGGAGCACGCGCGCGTCACCGGACTGGCGCCGATGTGGGGGATTACGCTGCTTGCCGGAACCAACGACACGGCAGCGGATGCGCTCGCTCTTGCGGCCCGCGCGCGGGATTTCACGCAACAGGCTGGCCTGCGCCCGCAGATCCGCATTATTCCCTACAATCCCATCCGTCTGGCGGCGGGAGAACCGTTTCGAAGATCGGACGAGCAGACTGAGGCCGCATTCGGCAAGCTCCTTCGGGCGGAAGGGTTCTGCGCCCACCGCCGGTACAGCGGCGGTGCGGATATCTGCGCCGCATGCGGACAGCTGGCCGCGAGATCCCTGCAGCGGACGTCATCGGAGGTTGGAGGAGCATCATGCTGAAAGCCTGGCTGCACGAAGACCGGGAGTTGATCGCCGACATGGGAGTCTTCCAGCTGTACCGGGTCCGCGCGCGGTCGCCGCGCACCGGTCAATACCGCCGGCTCAGCGTCCTGCATGCCGGCTCCTGGGTGAATGTCGTGGCGCTGACTCCCGACCGGCAGGTTTTACTCATTCGCCAGTTCCGGCACGGCACCGGAGAGTTCACTCTGGAAATACCCGGAGGCATGGTGGACCCGGATGAGATGCCCGCGCAGGCTGCGATGCGCGAACTGCTGGAAGAAACCGGATACGCCGGCGACCCGCCGGTCTCGATTGGCGTAGTGACCCCCAATCCCGCGATCCTCAACAATCGTTGCCACACTTTTCTGATCGAGAACTGCAGGTGGAGCCGGGAGCCTGAACTGGATTCAGGAGAAGATATCGAGGTCATGACGCGGCCTTTGCAGGATGTCCCCGGGATCATCGCCGCGGGCGATATCAATCACGCCCTGGTAATCAGCGCTTTCTGGTGGCTGTCCCAAAAGCACCCCGGCCTGCTCCACCCCTGATCCGGCTCACATCAGAACTTCCGCACAGATTTCATTGGCTTCACGGATGCAAGAATCCGTTAAGTCCATGAATACTGTGGCGGCTTTTCATCTTTTCGTCTTCACACTCCCGTGCCGGGAATCGGAATGTTCTATCCGCGCCATCGTATTTGTGGAATGATCTGTTGTACAGGTGGGACATTCGTATGGGCAGGCTGATCGTTTCTGCAACTGTACTCCTGTGGGGGCTGGCAGCTCTGAGCCGCAACATGCCCGCGGGACGGATATCGGAAGAGGGAATCCCGCCACAGCAGGATTTCAGGATCCGCGTGGACGTCGAAATGGTTCCGGTGGATGTCACGGTGCATGGGACGCCCGTCCGCGAGTTGCGGATGGAGGATTTTATCGTCTATGACAACGATGTCCGGCAGCAGCTGATCTATTATTCCCGCGACGAGGTTCCCCTCGCCGTCGCTCTTCTCGTGGACAGCAGCGGCAGCCTGGCGCTCTACCTTCCTGAACTCCGGAGTGCGGCGAGGTGGTCGCTCGAGTCCCTGAAGGCGGAAGATCAGGTGGTGCTTTTCGCCTTCAGCACCTTCCCTGCCCGGCTCAGCGATTTCACCCGGGATCATTCGCTCATCGCACAAAAGCTGGCGGGCTTGATGACCGTGGGGAGCACCAACATCTGGGATGGAATATTCATCGCCTCGCACTATCTGGGAGAGAATGCCCCCGATCGCCGCCGGGCCGTCATTCTGGTCTCCGACAACGGCCAGATCGTCAACTGGGGGCAGACTGCCAACAGTGCGCTGCAGGAAGCGCTCGAGACCGGAACCACAATCTACGCGATCCAGGCAAAAGGGACGGGATCTCTATATGCCGAGTCGGATGCCGTCCGCAAGGTAGTAAACGACACCGGGGGCGCATTCGTGGAGGTGGCAGACCCGAAGTCGCTGCCGGCTGCGCTGCATCAGAGTTTTTCAAAGATACGGCTGCAATACTCCCTTGGATTCACGATTGCCGACACCCTGAAGGACGGGTCCTTCCACCGCCTCAGAGTGAGCCTCAGGTCGGAAGACCTCTGCCCCGGCTGCCGGCTTCTGGCCCGAAAAGGGTATTATGCCGGCACGCCTGCGCCTCCCGGCGCAGCCGGGCCTGAACGCAGGACGTTGCCCCCGGGGACCAAGGTCGATGTGCCGACGTACAACCGGATCACGATTGCGGCGGCCGAAATGTCGGATCTGGAAGAGATTCCCTTCGAAGCGCAGATGACCCCCGCAGCGGGATACATCGGCAGGCTTCGCACGAATGTAATCGTACGAATCGATCCGAACCGGATCGTTTTCAAAGATGTCAATGGACGGTCCACCGCGAGACTCTGTGTCGCCCTCTTCATGGCGCTGGCCGACGGTGTCTACTACGCCACGGAATGGCGAAACCTGGATGTCCAGCCGAAAAGCGAAACCGATCCCGAGAATGCGAGTTCCACAATCCCGTTTCTCGCCCAGATCCGGGGATCGCCCTCAATATTGAAGGTGGTCGTCTGCGACCTGCAGGGCAACCGCATCGGAGCGAAGTTGGTCAGGAGATAGACTGCATCGCACCCAAAATGGAGCACGGGCGTCCTGCCCGTTTCCGACAGGGCATTTCTTATCCCAATGGGCCAAGAGGCGGTGGACGGGGATGGGTTAAAGACGGGCTATGAAGGGGGGACGCCCCGCTCCGCTTGCGCCCCGGGCTTTCCTGCGCCGCACTTTCAGGGCTCGACACGGCCTGAATCGCAGCGTGAATCTACTGGAGATGCTGTCCGGGCCCGGGTAAAATCCGGAAGTCACAATTTAGTATGACCACCCTCGGGAATTGGACATGGCGCACGGCGGGAATGCGGAATCGAAAGGAAACGGGATTCGGGCGGCCATAAAAATCGGCCTCCTGGTGATCGTCCTTGCGGCGGCTGCCGGCGGGTATTTCACCTGGCGTTACTTTCAGGACAAGGAGTCGACCGACGACGCTCAGATCGACGGCCACATAGTTCCCGTCGCCTCACGCGTGGGTGGGACCATTCAAGCCGTTTTTGTCGACGACAACCAGTACGTGGAGACCGGCAAGGTTCTGGTCCAGCTCGATCCCAGGGACTACCAGGTGGCCGCAGCTCGCGAAGAGGCAAGCCTCGCCGATGCGCGGGCTTCTTTGCAGGCCGCGCGCCCGGGCATCCCGATCATTTCCACTACCACCGCGAGCCAGGTCACCAGTGCGGAGGCAAACCTGGAACGGGCCCGCGCCGGCGCCGCAATCGCAACCAGCGAAATCGAAGCGGCCCAATCGAGGCTGGCTGCCTCCCATGCGCGGCTGCGTGAGGCAACTGCCAACCGGGTGCGCTTGGAGCAGGACCTGGCGCGCATGAAGCAACTGATCGCCAGGGATGAAGTTTCGCGCCAGCAGTTTGACACGGCGGTGGCGCTCGAGGAAGGCGCACGTGCCGCGGAGGATGCATTAAAGTCGGCTGCATCGGAGGCCGAGCACGCGGTCACAGTGGCGCAGGGACGGCTCATCCAGGCAAACCGTGCGGTGGAGCAGGCGGAGGCCGATGCCCGCTCCGCCGGGACCGGGCCGGAACAGGTGGCTGCCACCCAGGCTCGCGTCCTCGCTGCCGAAGCGAAAGTAAAGCTTGCGGAGGCCTCCCTGGAGCAGGCGAGGCTCCAGCTGGGATATACAACCATCAAGGCCATGACGAATGGCATCGTCAGCAAGAAAAACGCAGAGCCCGGCCAGATTGTGCAGGCCGGCCAGCCGCTTCTCGCACTGGTCGCGCTCGACGACATCTGGGTGACGGCCAACTTCAAAGAAACCCAGTTGCGCAACATGCGGCCCGGCCAGCGGGCCAGCATCACGGTGGATGCGTACGGGCGGAGATACCTGGGAAAGGTGGAGAGCATCGCAGCCGCTACAGGCGCTCGATTCAGCATCCTGCCTCCGGAAAATGCCACTGGCAATTATGTCAAAGTGGTGCAGCGCATTCCCGTGAAGATTGTCCTCGATCCCGGCCAGGATTCAGAGCACCTGCTGCGGCCTGGCATGTCGGTCGTGCCGACCGTGTTCACCAGGTAACAGCCGCCGCATCCCGCGGGCAAAATCCCGGTTGCCAAGGCCTCCCCAGACTTCTATGATAATGATCTTCCGACGGCCCTGAGGTATGCAAGTGCACCGGTTCCCCCTCCGGTCGGAAGTTGACAAAGTTCTTGATGCATATGACCTTCTCGTGATCGACGAGCCGGCGGGAGTCCATTCTTTTGTTGACACGCCGATAGAAACGCGGGAATAATCGTTGGGTTTATTAATTAAATCCTATGGTACTGATTCCAGCAAAGATGGGACGCATCAACAAGCGGGCACTGGTGGGCCGCTTGCAGCGTATCGGGCAGGCTTCCAGGGCGGACCTGGCGAAGTCGCTGGGTTTGAGCCAGCCCACGGCGGGTAAGATCGCCGATGAGCTTCTCCGCATGGACGTTTTGGAGGAGGTGGAGGAGGATGCAGCGGCGCATCGCGCGGGGGATGCCAGGAACCGTGTCGGGCGGCCGGGCCGCATATTGCGGCTGAGCCGCCGCCGGACAAGGTTTTTGGCCATGGAGCTTGGCGTGAATGAGACCAACCTGGCGGCGGTTCCAGTGGGAGCGGCCCCCGAGGACCGGTGGACAGTGCAGATGCAGACGCCGGCGTCTGCGGACGGATGGGTGCGGGAGCTGAAGGAGGCTGCAATGAGACTCCCGCACAAGGAATTCTGGGGCGTGCTGGTGAGTGTGCCCGGCATCGTCGATGAGCTCGGATCGCGCGTGTTGTTTTCGCCCAACCTGCACTGGACGGAAGCTGCGGACCTGCCCGCACTGATTCAGAAGGTGTGGTCTGCACCTGTGGCGCTGGTGCAGGAGGAGCGGGCGCTGGCGTTGGGATATCAGTGTGTCGATTCCCGGGAGGAAGACTTCCTGCTGGTGGATTTCGGGGAGGGAGTTGGAGGGGCTGCGATTGTCTCAGGGAGGCCCTTCACCGGCGCATTGCCGCTCAGCGGCGAATTGGGTCACACGCGGGTGCCCGGGAACCGTCGAAAGTGCGGCTGCGGCGCGATCGGATGCATCGAAACGCTGGTGTCGGTGCGCGGCTTGCTGCGGAGTTTTGCCCAGGCGCAGCGCAGCGCCCCGCATACCTGGGATCAGCTTGCGATGACGATCGAGGCCCAGGGGATTCCCGACTGGCTCGAGGAAACGCTGGAACAGGCGGGCGTCGTGATTTCGGGGGCGTTGAATGTTCTTGGATTGCGGCGCGTGATCTTGAGCGGGGCGCTGACGGAGTTGCCGCCGGTGGTGACGGAAAACATGTCCCAGGCGATTCTCCGGGGTGCCATGTGGGCTCGTTTTGGCGAGGTTCTGGTCGAGACTGCGCCGCGTCGGCGCACGGCGGGCCTGGTTGCGGTCGGTATCGATCGGATCGTTCTGCCGATGGAGCCCGGGGTCAGGAGCGATGGTCATGCGGCTGCCGGGCCTTTTCCCGGCAGGGCTGCCGCCGGCTGGCTGAGCTATGACGAGTAATCATCCCTGAAGATCGGCAACGGATATGAAAACGACCCTGGGAGTCATTGTTGGCAATCGTGGATTTTTTCCGGACCGCCTGTGCGACGCGGGGCGTAAGGAAATGCTCCAGGCTCTTGAAAGGAACGGCATCGGCTCGGTCATTCTGCCGGAAACCTCGACGAAATTCGGTTCGGTGGAATCGATCAGCGATGCGCAGCAGTGCGCCGACCTGTTCCGGCGGAATGCCGACAGCATCGACGGCATTCTGGTCACACTGCCCAACTTCGGCGACGAACGCGGCGTGGCCAACGCAATCCGGTGGTCGGGACTGAAAGTCCCGGTGCTGATACAGGCATTCAGCGATGATCCCAAGAGCATGACGATTCAGGATCGTCGCGACAGCTTCTGCGGCAAAATGTCGGCATGCAACAATCTCCGCCAGTATGGGATTCCGTTTACCTTGACCCGCCTGCACACGGTCAATCCCGACCACCCGTCTTTTGCCCGGGACCTGGCCGATTTTGTCGTGACCTGCCGCGTGATCAAGGGATTGAAGAACCTGCGCGTCGGCGCGTTGGGCGCCCGGCCTGCAGCCTTCAACACCGTCCGATTCAGCGAGAAACTGCTTGAGAACGCGGGCATCAGCGTCGAGACGCTCGATCTGTACGAGCTGTTCGGCCGGGTGGACAGGCTGGGCGACACGGACGCGCCTGTCCAAGCCAAGCTTGCGGAGATCCACAGTTACGTGAGCGCCGAAAATGTGCCCCCGGCGGCCCTCCTCAAGATGGCGAAATTCGGTGTGGCGGTGGACAACTGGATGAAGGCGGCCTGCCTGAAAGCAACCGCCATCCAGTGCTGGACTGCGATGGAGGAGTTTTTCGGCGTCGTGCCCTGCACAATGATGAGCATGATGAGCAACACGCTCCGGTGCAGCGCGTGCGAAACGGACATTATGGGAGCAGTGGCTATGGTGGCCCTCTCGCAGGGGAGCGGCCTGCCCAGCGCGCTCGTGGACTGGAACAACAACTACGGCGAGGATCCGGACAAGGGTGTGATCTTCCATTGCAGCAATCTTCCCAAAGACGTTTTTGCCAACACCGGAAAAGAGAAGCCTGTCATGGACTACCAGGCCATCATTGCGGGCACGGTCGGGGAGAAGAACACGTACGGCACGATTGTGGGTCGAGTCCAGGCGTCGCCGTTCACCTATCTCCGCATCAGCACCGACGAAGGGGCGGGCAGGATGCGGGCATATATCGGCGAGGGGGAGGTGACCGATGAACGCCTCCAGACCTTCGGCGGCTACGGCGTAGTCCGCATCCCGAACTTCCAGAAGCTGCTCGCCCACATCTGCGAGAATGGCTTCGAGCACCATGTGGCCGTCAATCCGACGCGCGTGGCGGCTGGGATCAGAGAAGCGTTGTGCAAGTATCTGGGCTGGGAAGTCTACCACCACCAATAAGTCATCAGGGGATTTACGATGCCGCCAGAGGGAAACGCATCCTATCCCGCGCGCATGCTCGCCGTGAGGCTGCATGGGCCGCGGGATCTGCGCGTGGACGAGGTGCCTCACCCTGGCCTTCCCGGCAAGGGCCAGGTGCTGCTCCGTATCCGGGCCACCAGCGTGTGCGGCAGCGATCTCCATTCTTACCGTCACGGCCGCACCGGGGACACGGGGGCGGTGCAGCCGCTTGTTCTCGGCCATGAATTCTCCGCCGAGGTCGAAGAGGCAGGCCTGGAATCCCTGGACGGGCATTTCCAGCCGCTGCTGCCCGGAATGCGCGTAGCCGTGGATCCTGCACAGCCGTGCGGCGAGTGCTCCCTCTGCCGGGAGGGAAATCCGAACCTGTGCCCCTCGATCCGATTCTGCGGCAACTATCCTGTGGGCGGGAGCCTGTGTGACTGGATGCTCATGCCGGCGCACTCATGCTTTCCTGTCCCGGACGAAATCGACGATGCTGCCGCGGCTTTGCTCGAGCCGGCAGGCGTCGCACTGCATGCTGCGGATCTCGCGCGCATCCGGGTGGGAACAAGTGCGGCGATTTTGGGCGCCGGGCCGATCGGCCTGCTGATCCTGCAGATTGCGAGGCTCGCCGGCGCGGACCCGGTGTTCGTCACCGACCGCCTGCCCTGGCGGCTGGACCTGGCTCGCAAGTTCGGCGGCATCCCCATTCACTGCGAGGAGGACGACGCCACACGCTGGATCCTCGACCACACCCACGGGCTGGGCACGGATGTCGCCGTCGAATCGGCCTGGGGCGCGGAAACCGTGGCGCAGGCGGCCGAAATCGCCCGGCCCGGCGGCTGCCTGGTGCTGGTCGGCATTCCGGAGGAAGACAGGCTTGTCATGAAGCATTCCGCGGCGCGCCGCAAAGGCCTCACGATCCTGATGAGCCGCCGCATGAAGCATGTGATGCCGCGCGTGCTGCGGCTGGTGTCGCGGGGGCTGGTCGACGTGCACAACCTCATCAGCCACCGCTTCCCGCTGACGCAGGCGCCGGACGCCTTTGAACTCAATGCAGAATACAAGGACAACGTGACGAAAGTCGTCATCGACCACTGAACCGCTCTCCTGTGAATCCTATGAAAAGAAAATATTCGATTGGCCTGGACTACGGAACAAATTCGGTTCGCACCCTCATCGTCGACACCGCCAACGGGCGAGAGGTGGGTACGGCGGTCTGGCAGTACGAGCATGGCACCGCCGGCGTGATTCTTTCGCGGGATCCCAACCTCGCCCGCCAGCATCCGGCGGACTATGTGAAAGGGGCGGAAATCAGTATCCGCAGGGCATTGCGCGCCGCCGGGAACGCCGTCGCGGGGTTTGCGCCCGAGCAGGTGATCGGACTCGGCGTTGACACAACCGGCAGCACCCCCATTCCGGTCGGCAGCGACGGCCGGCCGCTCGCGTTCCAGAAAAAGTTCGCGGGCAATCCAGCGGCAATGGCCTGGCTCTGGAAAGATCATACCGGTGTCGCAGAAGCGGCGGAGATCACTGGGCTGGCGGAGAAAATCCGCCCGCGTTATCTTGCGAAATGCGGCTCCACCTACAGCAGCGAATGGTACTTCAGCAAGATCCTCCACTGCCTCCGGACCAGTCCGGAGGTTTTTGCCGCCGCGCACACGTGGGTGGAATGCGCCGACTGGGTGCCGGCGATGCTCACAGGCACCGAAGCCCCCGAAAGGCTGACCGCGGGCATCTGCGCCGCAGGCCACAAGGCGATGTACAACAACGGCTGGGGAGGGTATCCCGATGCCGAATTTCTGGCGCAGCTCGATCCCGCTCTCGGCGCGCTGCGGTCGCGGCTGCCACGACAGGTGCACGCGATCGACCGCGCCGTGGGAGGCCTCACGGAAGAATGGGCCGGGCGCACCGGCCTGCCGGCGGGGATCCCGGTCGCCGTGGGTGCATTCGACGCACACCTCGGAGGCGTCGGCGCCGGCATCGCGCCGGGGACGCTGGTCAAGATCATCGGCACGAGCACCTGCGACATGATGGTGGTGCCGTGCGGCCAGCCGTTGGCGGACATCCCCGGTCTGTGCGGAATTGTGGAGGGGAGCATCCTTCCCGGTTTCTACGGCCTCGAAGCCGGCCAGTCCGCAGTGGGCGACATCTTCAACTGGTTCGTTCAGTACGTTCGGCCGGGCGGGCGCAAAGCCGGCTCGCACGAGGCACTCTCCGCCGCCACGGCAAAGCTGGCGCCGGGCGAGTCCGGACTGCTCGCACTCGACTGGAATAACGGCAACCGCACAATCCTCGTGGACCAGCGCCTCACCGGCCTGCTGCTCGGGCAGACACTCTATACGACCGCTGCCGAAATCTATCGCGCACTCATCGAGGCGACTGCTTTCGGGGCACTGACCATCATCAACCGGTTCGAAGAATACGGAGTGAAGGTGGCGCAAATCGTTAACTGCGGCGGCATCGCCGAGAAGAACCCGCTGGTCATGCAGATCTACGCGGATGTGACCGGCCGGCCGATGAAGATCTCCCGCTCCGCACAGACGTGTGCGCTGGGTGCGGCCATCGCGGGAGCGGTGGTGGGCGGGGCCTACCCGGATTACCATGCGGCGCAAGGACGCATGACCGGCCTCAAGCCGCGTGTGTTCCAGCCGAATCCGAAAGCGCACGCCACCTATCGGGACCTCTACCTCTTGTACCGCAGGCTGCACGACGCTTTCGGCACAAAGGAATGGGCCGGCAACCTGTACGACGTCATGAAGGCACTTCTGGACATCCGTAACCGCGTCCGGACATAGAAATACAAAGATGCTGAACGAATTAAAGAAACAGGTGTGTGAAGCGAATCTGGATTTGGTGAGGTCCGGGCTGGTCATTCAGACGTTCGGGAACGCCAGCGCCATCGACCGGGCTGGCGGACACGTCGTGATCAAGCCCTCCGGCGTTGCCTATGACGGAATGCGCCCGTCCCACATGGTGATTGTTTCCCTGGCAACCGGGAAAGTGGTCGAAGGGAACCTTCGCCCGAGCTCCGACACTCCTACCCACCTCGTCCTCTATCGCGCTTTCCGGCAGATCGGCGGCATCGTGCACACGCACAGCCTGTACGCCGCCGCGTGGGCCCAGGCGCGCCGCGAGATTCCCGCGCTGGGTACGACCCACGCCGACTACTTCCACGGCCAGGTCCCGTGCACCCGTCTCATGACCGCCGCGGAAATCCGCAGCGACTACGAGACCAACACCGGCCATGTGATCGTCGAGAGGTTCGGCCGGCTGGACCCGTCGAGTTTTCCCGGCGTGCTGGTCGCCAGCCACGGGCCATTCGCCTGGGGCGAGTCGGTGGCGGACGCGGTGCATCATGCGGTTGTGCTCGAGTACCTGGCACGGCTCGCAAGCGAGACGGTGCGCCTTAACCCCGGAATCCGGCCGATGCAGCACGCACTTCTGGACAAACACTTTCTGCGCAAACACGGCCGTACCGCCTATTACGGCCAGAACAAACCGTCGCACACACGCGAACCTTCAACCAGGCATACACCATAACCCGTCAATCAATCGAGCCAAAACATGCAAAAGTCACTCAGTTGGATCACGTTCGTAACTGCGGTCACCGGGCTGGCTTTTCTGGCCGCCTGCTCCCCGTCGCCGGCGCCCCAGCCGCAGATGCAACCCGCCGGCAGCACAATGACCAAGGGACCTTTCGGCACGAAGGAGGGTGTCCAGGTGGATCTTTATACGCTGCGCAATGCCAAAGGGATGGAAGCCAAAATTACCAATTACGGCGGCATCGTGACGTCGCTCAAGGTACCCGACCGAAGCGGGCAGCCCGGCGAGGTCGTTCTCGGATTCGACACTCTGGACGGCTACCTCAGCCCCGAATATGCCAAGAGCAACCCCTATTTCGGCGCGCTGATCGGCCGCTACGGCAACCGCATCGGCAAGGCCGCCTTCACCCTCGACGGGAAGGAATATAAGCTCGCTGCCAATAACGGCCCCAATCATCTCCACGGGGGTGTCAAAGGCTATGACAAGGTGGTCTGGGAGGCAAAACCGCTCCGGGGAGAGGACCCGGCGCTGGAACTGCGCTACTTCAGCAAGGATGGCGAGGAGGGTTACCCTGGAAACCTGACGATCACAGCCGTCTATTCGTTAACCGGCGATAATGCCCTGAAAGTGGATTTCACCGCCACGACCGACAAGGATACGATCGTGAACCTCACGCACCACTCTTATTTCAACCTGGCGGGCAAGCAAGATATCCTGGGCCACGAAGTCATGATCGCAGCAGAGAGGTTTACACCGGTGGACATCACTCTGATCCCGACGGGCGAGTTGAAGCCGGTGCAGGGAACTCCGTTCGACTTCAATTCCCCAACCGCGATCGGCGCCCGCATCAATCAGGATGAAGAACAGCTGAATTTCGGCAAGGGATATGACCACAATTGGGTTATCAACAAGGCACCGGGAGAACTTGGGCTGATGGCGCGTGTCTATGAACCCACGACCGGCAGGGTGCTGGAAGTGCTGTCCACAGAGCCGGGCTTGCAGTTCTATTCGGGGAATTTCCTGGACGGCACACTGCAGGGGCGCGGCGGATGGACTTACCAGTTCCGCAACGGCTTCTGCATGGAGCCGCAACACTATCCCGATTCGCCCAACAAACCGCAGTTTCCGCCCGTCGTGCTGAAGCCCGGACAGACTTACAGAAACACGATCCTGTACCGCTTCAGCGTGCAATAAACGGGCGAAAAGCGAACCGCAAGGACATCGAAGACTTCAACGAAGCGCTTTTTGGTGTCTTTGCGGTTCATTTAAGGGAAACCGGGCTCGAGCGGAACTTGTGGGAATGTACCGCCTGAGGCCTCGAATCCGCTGCCGCGGATTTCCCCTTTGGATTTCCCTCCGCGCCCATGCTCCACCAGCTGCGATATGGTGTCTTTGGCCCCATACCCTCGGACTTTTCCGCGACAATGTCCGCATCGAATAGAATGACAGGAATCCTTTGTGGCATTACACTGTGGGTGGACATCCGCCGGTTCGAAGTCGGCAGACAGGGAGGAGGACAATGGATATTCGACACAAGTTTTGGATCCGAAGGTGGCTTGTCGTCGCAGGATTGATGATCCTGACGAGCTGCGTCAAGAACCCTGTGACCGGCGGCAGGCAGTTGGCATTGATCAGTGAAAGCCAGGAGATCGAGATCGGCACGGCATCCCACCCGGAGGTTCTGAGCGAGTTCGGGGCCGTAGAGGACAAAGCGCTGCAAGAGTATTTCAGCAGGATCGGCATGGAACTGGCGAAAGTCTCACATCGTCCGGAACTTCCCTGGCATTTCACGCTGCTCGACACGGACGTGGTCAACGCTTTCGCCGTGCCGGGCGGCTTTGTTTACCTGACGCGCGGAATCATCGAACATATGAATAATGAAGCGGAGCTGGCGGGCGTGCTTGGCCACGAAATCGGTCACATCACGGCGCGGCATTCCGTTACCCAGATCTCCCAGCAGCAGTTGCTCGGCCTCGGTCTGGGAGTCGGTTCCATCCTCTCTCCGACATTCCAGCAACTCAGCGGCCTGGCGGAAACCGGCATGGGGATCCTGCTCTTGAAATACAGCCGGGATCACGAGCGCCAGAGCGACCAGCTGGGGGTGCAATATAGCGACCTGGCCGGTTATGATGCGGAGCAGATGAGCCGGTTCTTCGAGGTGTTTGAGAGTATGCGCGAAGAGCAGGGCGAGGCAATCCCCAACTGGCTCTCGTCCCACCCTGCACCGCCGGATCGCATCCAGGCGACCAGGGATGCCGCCATCCGCGCCAAGAGCGCGAATCCGGGACGGCAGTACAAAATCAATGGAGAGGAATTCCTCACAAGGCTCTCCGGCATCATTTACGGGGAAAACCCAAGGGAGGGATTTGTTGAAGGCGGCCGGTTCGTACATCCCGATCTCCGCTTTCAGCTGGACGTGCCTCAGGGATGGAAAGTGCAGAACACGAAGAGCGTGGTAGTGTTCGCCGAGCCTCAGGGAAGCGCGGTGGTGCAGCTGACCCTGGCGCCGGCGGACAAGGGGCAGTCGCCGGAAGCGATAGGACGAAGCATCGGGCAACAACAGGGAATCCAACTGGTGGATGGCGCATCCAGCAGCGTCAACGGCAATCCGGCCTACCTGGGTACCTACCGTGTCCAGACAGAACAGGGCATCCTCGGCGTCGCCGCAGCCTTCATCGCCTACGGTGGGCTGGTGTACCAGATCACCGGCCTGACGCCGGAACAGGCATTCTCCCGCTTTTCGGGATTGTTCGGTTCCACGTTGCGCAGCTTCCGTGCGCTTTCCGATTCCAGGATACTGCAGGTTCAGCCGGACCGTCTCAGGATCCACCGCAGCCGCGCCGGGGAAACGCTGCGCAGCCTCGCCGGCACCGCGAAAAGTCCACGCATCACCCTGGAGGAACTTGTCCGCCTCAACCGTCTGGATCCGGATCAACAGCTGGCTCCAGGGACTCTGGTGAAGCTGGTGCAGCCGGGCAGATAATCATGGTCCGATCACCGGACCCCAAAGGAGCATGCCGATGACCTCGACATTCCAGAACAGGGACATCATCTCCATCACCGATTTCTCCCGTGAGGAGATCCTCCACCTCTGCGGGGTCGGCAAGCGCATGTATGAGCTGGAAAAATCCGGCAGGCGCAACAGCCTGCGGGACGTGCTGAAGTATCGCACCCTGTCCTACATGTTTTACGAACCGAGCACGCGAACGCGCACGAGCTTCAACACCGCCATGCGGGAGCTGGGCGGGAGGTACGATGGGTTCTCCGGGACCGAGGGGACCTCGGTCATGAAAAACGAAACGGTGCGCGATACGGTCACCATGATGTGCGCCAACCATTTCGATGTGATCGTGATGCGACATCCCCTGGACGGATCTCTGCAGTGGGCTGCGGATGTGGCCAATGTCCCCGTAATCAACGGCGGCGACGGCAAGAACGAGCATCCCACCCAGGCCCTGCTCGACGTGCTCACGCTCTACCTTCTGAACGGAGGCGACTTGGACGGCCTGCGGGTGGGATTCGGCGGCGACCTCTCCCACGGGCGCACAGTCCGCTCCCTCAGTCTCGCCCTCTCCCACTTCGACCGCATCACCATCCGGTGGGCGGCCGAAGATTTTCTCGGCATGCCGAAGGACCTGGAGCAGCTGCTGGCAGCGCGGGGGGTGCGCGTGCTGCGCGATGCGACCGTGGTTGAAGTCATGCGCAACGTCGATTTTTACTATATGACCCGGCCTCAACTGGAGCGGATGCCCGGGGTGACGCAAAAGGATATCCTCGGCATCATGAAGCGCTACAGGATCGACCTCGACAAGATGCAGGGGATCAGCGCGCGCGTGCTTCACCCGCTGCCCGTCAACAGCGAAATCGCAGAAATCGACTACCGGGTGTACTTCACCCCGGCCCAGGCTTTCTTCGCCCAGGCCGAATTCGGCATCTTCACGCGCAAGGCCCTCCTGCACGAAATGCTGGGTCAGGGCGGATACCAGGGTTTTGACAGCCGGCTCCCGGCCGGGCTCGAGATGGGCAACAACCGCATGGCACGCGGCATCCGCGGCGTCAAGCAGCAGTCCATGTTCATCGACAAGATTTACAACGGCACCGTCATCGACCACCTAGCCGAAGGAACGCTTCGCGCCGTGGATGCCGTGCTCGACCTCGTGTGCCGCGGCCACTCCTGCACGACGGCGGTAATCGAGGAGAAGCAAAATCCTTTCATCAAGACAAACCTTCCCGAGCTCACCGAACGGGACCTCAAGCAGATCGCACTGATTTCCCCGGAGCCTACCGTCAACTACATCAAGGACGGGAAGGTGACGGAAAAGTTCGTCTATCTCCTCTGCCGGAACACGAATTGCATCAGCCGCACGATCATGGAGGACGTGCCCCCGAAGTTCTATGCCGACGGTGATGAGATCCGTTGCCGGTACTGCCGCCGGCCCTACACCATCCGGAGCCGAAAAGCCAGCCTGGAGGAGGTCCGGGATTTCCAGGGGGGGCTGCCTGCAGATATCCTACATTGACCGATGTCCAGATTGCACAACACGTAACGGAGGTGAAACATGCCGAAGGTCACTGCTCCACGAGCCAGACGATCGAAACAGGAAGTCGAAAAGGAGTATGCCAGGATACGGGAAGAAGTCGACAGTCAGAAAATGGCCGCGAATGCGAAAACGGCGGAAGTTGATCGCGCCCGCGAGGTGGAAATCCGCCGGTCGGTCGAAGGGCTGTCGGTCGACGGCGTCGTTCAGAAATTCGCCGGCCTGAATATCGAGATTTCCAGAGCTCTTACAGATCTTTCCCAAAAACTCATCGCCGAAGTCGAAAACCTATATAACATCCGTGAAGCCGCGGCTCTGGAGGCAAAGGAGCTGGAAAGGCTGCACAAGATCGACATTGCCGCCACCGCTCTGGATCAGATGATAGAAGGGTATCGCACGGAGAAGGCCGCACTCGAGACCGAGATCTCCGCACAGCGCAGT
>JAFNAG010000686.1 GCA_017860135.1 Acidobacteriota bacterium | reverse complement strand
CTGGGCTCCCGGTATTGCATACGATCACGCCACTGAGCTTGGCCCAATCAGGCCACGGCTCCATGACCTACAAAGCGCATTGGCAGTTACTTCTCTTGGTCCGCCGTGGTGGGTTGACCGCTTGATTCTCCATCTCTCACGCAAGTCGAGGTTCAATCGTTTTGCTCGCGTATCGAGCGCGCACTTTGCAAATGGTCATGACCGCTCGCCGTCTGCTGGCTAACCCGCCGGTCGTGAAGGACCGCCTGCCAGCTGTGCTGCCAGGTTCCCTCCGCGCCTTCGGCGCTCCGGCGGCCCATCACCTAGCACTTTGGGTGTCAAACCTGGTAAGCCAGAATGCAAGTTGACCGCCTCGATCACTTCGTACTCACGGTGCGAGACATAGAGAAAACAATCGGCTTCTATCAAATGGTTCTTGGTATGGCACCTGTCACGTTCGGTGCTGGGCGAAAGGCGCTTACCTTTGGCCAGTCGAAGATCAACCTGCATCCGGCAGACGCGCCCATCCTTCCGCACGCCAACCATCCGGTGCCAGGCTCAGCAGACTTGTGTTTCGTCACATCTGATTCGATCGGCTCCGTAATGGACCATTTATGTAAGCTCGGCGTGCCCGTCGAGGATGGCCCGGTTCAGCGAACTGGCGCTCTTGGTCCAATAACATCTGTCTACCTCCGCGACCCCGATGGCAACCTCATTGAAATAGCTTCCTATCAACATCCGGGGACCTCTCAGAATCCATTCTTGAGCCAAACTTCGGGTTAGCAGTGACCTGATCAACCCGATGCACCACAAGGTTTGCACATATAAGACCGACCGCTATCCGCTGGTGGAGCTTTTCAGAAAAGGCGATTTGGTTGATTTCTCTCTTGGCTTCTTCGAGTTCGGCATTCCTACTGCCTATGTCAGTGATGTCAAGACGGCTATCCCAAACAATGGGTTTCACCGGTTTCTCATGAAAGGGGCACGCGAGTGGTTTGTGAAACATCCGTTCAGTCCACCACCGTTCATGCAGTGGTAGCGCATAACATGGCGCTTAAGTGGGACAGGCCAAGAGCTGCGCTTTTGCCCTGAGATCGTTGAAAGTGGGAACCTCGGAGCTCATTCATTATGCTGAGAAATGGGTTTGATCTGTGGATGCCCGCCGACCGGCTGCAGCGGCCGGTCGGCTGCGCGGCCTGCCGCTGAGCCTGATCGCCTGACATCCTTCCGAAGGAGCTCAGCCATCGTCACTCGAAGGGAATTTGCCATTTCTGCGCTGGCCGCAGTTGGTGGAGTTGCGACCTTGTCGTCGTGCACATCTGGAACAGGCGCCGAGAGCTACGAAACCGCCATACAGAACACCTGGCGCCACAGCAAGGGCGAGCCTGGTGGACAATCCGCTCTCCTTCGCGAGCTGGTGCGCTACGCGACGTTGGCACCGTCGAGTCACAACACGCAATGCTGGAGATTTCGCATCGAAGATGCCGCTATCTCGATATTGCCGGATCTCTCGCGCCGATGTCCCGTGGTCGATCCGGATGACCACCACCTCTTCGTCTCGCTCGGCTGCTCAGCCGAGAACCTGATTCAGGCAGCGTTGGCCAATGGTCGGATGGGACACGCCGCCTTCTATACCGCCGGGGGTAACGCCCTGCGCGTATCCTTGGAGTCGACGCACGCGGTCACTTCCGCCCTTTTTCAGGCAATACCGGAACGTCAGAGCACACGTGCCGAATACGATGGAAAGCCCCTCGCCAGGCAGGAACTCGAACTGCTTGAGAGGGCAGGTACCGGAAGCGGGGTTCGGTTGATCTTCCTCACCGAGCGGGAGGCAATGGAGAGAGTTCTGGAGTATGTCGTTCAGGGCAATACGACCCAGATGAACGATCGCGCTTTCGTCGAGGAACTGAAGACGTGGATTCGTTTCAGTGCTAACGAGGCAATTCGAACCGGGGACGGGCTCTACTCGGCGTCATCGGGAAACCCTTCTTTGCCCCCGTGGTTAGGCAACCTGCTATTCGACCTTTTCTTCACGCCAAAGAACGAGAACGACAGATACGCGAAGTACGTGCGAAGTTCAGCGGGAATCGCGGTCTTCGTCGCCGACGATGCCGGTCCTGCCCACTGGATCGAAGTGGGGCGCAGCTACGAGCGCTTCGCTCTCCAGTCGGCGGCGTTGGGCATTCGTAATGCGTTTCTCAACCAACCCGTGGAGGTGGCGGCATTGAGGCCACAGTTCGCGGGGTTCCTTGGTGTTGGTAACCGTCGACCTGATCTGGTTGTGCGCTTCGGTCGCGGCCCCAAGCTGCCGCCGTCTCTGCTAGATAGGAGAAGGCTTGTGAAAGACATGGCGTGGAGCCGCGTGCTGAGCGTCGGAGTCGAAGAGATCGACGAGGATCACCGCAAGCTGGTCGCAATCTTCAACATCCTCAATCATGCGGTGATCGACCGGGAATCACCCGAGTACATGGCCGCGGTGCTGGACGAGTTGAATCCTTCAAGCTGACAGGCCCGTGGGGGAAGAGCACATCGGGTTCCTGGAGCGTTGGCTGACCGAGCACATCCTGACGGCCGACATGCGACTGGGCGCCCATCTTTCGCAGGTCATGTAGGCGGTCCTGGCGGCGCAGCGAGGGGTCTGCAGTGGAGGAGGTCGAGCAATCTCGGGAACAGCTGGTCGAGGAACTCGAGGCGCTGAGGCTGCGCGTGCGCAACCTGGAGCTCGCGCGCACCGAGAGCGATCTGCGGGTCCGGCTGGAGAGCCTGAACCGTTCCATCGTGGCGGCTGGGGTCGGGGCCTGGGAATGGAACCGGCACACCAACCTCGCCACCTGGTCGGACGAGAACTTCCGGCACGGGGGTCGGCGTGCCCGAGGGGGCGCGGCCCAGGATCTTCCAGCGGTTCGAGCAGGCGGACGGCTCCTCGACCCGTCGGTACGGCGGGGCGGGGCT
>JAFNAG010000070.1 GCA_017860135.1 Acidobacteriota bacterium | reverse complement strand
CTGATTTTCCATACGGTCGCATCCTTCACATCCAATACGAATCTTCAGCACTATTCAGGCGAAGTGTCGATGAGCTACTGGTCTCAGATCCTCGGTTTGATGTGGCTGCAATTCGTCTCCGCCGCAACCGGGATATCCGCCCTCACTGCACTATCCCGGGCGCTATCCGGCAAAACTCTTCTCGGCAACTTCTATCGCGACCTCATGAGGGCGACCTTCCTCGTGCTGCTCCCGCCGGCCGTTGTCCTTGCGGTCTTCCTCCTCCTCGGCGGCGTTCCCATGACCTTGCAGGGTTCGGCCGCTGCCAGAACCCTGGAAGGCGCGCTGCAGACCGTCGCCAGGGGACCGGTCGCAGCCTTCGTGGCCATCAAGCAGCTGGGCACGAACGGCGGTGGGTTCTTTGGCCCGAACTCGGCCCATCCTTTCGAGAATCCGTCCTTTGCCACGAACATGGCCGAGTGTGTGAGTATCATCCTGATGCCGATGGCCTGTGTCTGGATGTTCGGCCGCATCGCCGGCCGGATGCGCCATGCGTTTGTCGTATTCGCGGTCATGGCGCTCTTGCTTGCCGTGAAGGTGGGACTCGCCGTTCCTTTTGAAAGCGCTCCGACTGCGGCCCTTGCCGGGCTGCCGGTTCAGGCGACCGGCAACCTCGAGGGCAAGGAACTCCGTTTTGGCAGCGCTGCCGGAGCGCTCTGGGGCGCGCTCACCACGGCAACCAGCAACGGCTCGGTCGACAGCATGCACGACAGCCTCAACCCGCTTACCGGTCTCGTGCTGCTGGCCGGGATGTGGCTGAATATCACCTTCGGCGGGGTTGGCGTGGGGCTGGTCAACATGTTTCTCTACATCATTGTCGCCGTGTTTATCTGCGGCATGATGGTCGGCCGCACTCCGGAGTGCTTCGGCCGGAAGGTCGAAACCCGCGAGATGAAACTTGCCCTGCTGGCGCTCCTCATCCATCCGCTGCTCATTCTGGGCGGAACCGCCTTGTTCGCCATGACGCCATGGGGAACTGCGACGGTGCACAATCCCGGGGCGCACGGGTTTACGGAAATCCTTTATGAGTTCAGTTCCGCGGCGGCTAACAACGGATCCGGCTTCGAGGGATTGGCCGACAATACCGTCCCCTGGAATGTGGCGACCGGGATTATCATGCTGTTGGCCCGATTTGTCCCGATCATTCTCCCCCTGGCCATCGCGGAGTCGATGGCAGCAAAGAAACCGGCGCCGGAAACCGCCGGCACCCTGCGGACGGACACGTTCCTTTTCGGCACGGTGGTCCTGGGAAGCGTGATCTTTATCGGAGCGCTCTTGTTTCTCCCTGTGGCCGTCCTCGGTCCGATCGCAGAATATCTGGCGGCCGGGCGGTGATCGGGGCGGGAAGAACGGGAATGACCCATGCCTGGCGATAGCAACGAGACAGTGCGGTTGAAGCTGGCGCGCCGCAAGGCCCGCAGCGCTTCGCTCTTCGAGAGGAACCTGGTGCGCACTGCGGCAACGCAGGCCTTTGTCATGTTGCAGCCATGGGTTATGGCGCGCAATCCCGTCATGTTCGTCACCGAGATGGGGGCGGTCCTGACTTCGCTTGTGCTGTTTGTAAACCTCTTCGCGGATCCTGCGTCATCCGTCTATACGGCTGCGGTGACGCTGATCCTCTGGATGACCGTGTTTTTCGGCAATTTCGCAGAGGCGCTGGCGGAAACCCGGGGCAGGGCTCAGGCCGACGCTCTGAAGCGTGCCAGGCGCAAGACGCTTGCCCGCAGGATGATCCACGGTGCCGAAGAACCGGTCGCCTCTGACGAACTCCGTGAGGGGGATGTCGTATTGGTGGCTGCCGGTGAATCGATCCCCGGCGACGGCGAGGTGGTCGAAGGCGCAGCGACTGTGGATGAATCGGCGATCACCGGTGAATCGGCACCCGTCATACGCGAAGCGGGAGGCGATCGGTCCGGCGTCACAGGGGGCACGCGGGTTCTGTCCGACCAGATCAAGATTCGTATCACCGCGGGGGCAGGCGAATCCTATCTCGACCGCATGATCGCTCTGGTCGAGGGGGCGGTCAGGCAGAAGACACCCAACGAGCTCGCCCTGACGGTTACCCTGGCAGGTTTGACCCTCGCATTCCTGATGGTAACCGGGGCCCTCTGGCCCATCGGCCGATATTTCGATGTGGAACTGCCGGTCGCGACGCTGATCGCGCTGCTGGTCTGTCTCATTCCCACCACTATCGGCGCCCTTCTTGCGGCAATCGGTCTGGCGGGCATGGACCGGGCCCTTTCGGCGAACGTGCTCGCGAAGAGCGGCAAAGCAGTCGAACTGGCCGGCGACATCGATACGCTGCTTCTGGACAAGACCGGCACCATCACGATGGGGAATCGCCAGGCAACCGGCTATTATCCGTTGCCGGGCGTGACGAAAGAGCAATTGGCAGAGGCCTCCATGTGTGCGTCATTCGGAGATCAGACGCCCGAGGGTAAGTCCATTGTGCGTCTTGGGGAAAAGACCCTGGGATCCAGAGCGCCCATGAAATCGCCCCAGGCCAGGATCATTCCATTTACCGCGCAAACACGATTGAGCGGACTCGACCTCCCGGATGGCCGCGTCTACCGCAAGGGTGCATCCGATGCCGTCCAAGCCTACCTCGTGCAACAAGGCGCCCCGATTCCCGCAGCGACGAAGGGGCTCGTCGAAAATATCGCCCGTCAGGGCAGCACGCCGATTCTTGTTGCCGAGGGGAGGAATGTGGTCGGGGTCGTGGCGCTCGCCGATGTATTGAAACCCGGCATCCGGGATCGAATGGAACGTCTGCGCGCCATGGGTTTACGCATCGTCATGGTGACAGGGGACAATCCTCTGACGGCCGCCGTCATTGCCGGACAGTCCGGGGTCGACGACTACATCGCGGAGGCCAAGCCTGAGGACAAGCTTGCGTATATCCGGAAGGAACAGCGCGCCGGAAGACTGATTGCAATGATGGGGGACGGAACGAACGACGCCCCGGCGCTTGCGCAGGCGGATATCGGAGTCGCCATGAATTCCGGCACCCAGGCGGCCAAGGAAGCCGGCAATATGGTGGACCTGGACAGCGATCCCACCAAACTGATCGAAATCATCGAGATCGGGAAGCAACTGCTCATGACCCGGGGCGCATTGACGACCTTTTCCATAGCTAATGACGTGGCGAAGTACTTTGCCATCATCCCGGCCATGTTCATGCTGGCTATCCCCCAGCTTGCAGCTCTCAACATCATGCGGCTGTCCACGCCCGCGAGCGCGGTTCTTTCGGCTTTGATTTTCAATGCTCTCATCATCCCGCTGCTCATCCCCATCGCCATCCGGGGCGTCCGATACCGGCCCATGGGAGCGGACAGAATTCTGCGGCGCAACCTTCTGGCCTACGGGCTGGGAGGAGTCATCGCCCCGTTCGTTGCCATCAAACTCATTGACATGCTCTTGAGCCTGACAGGGTTGCTATAAGGAGGGTTGTGGACAACGCGATCGAAACAGCCGGGTTGGCTTCCCAGGCGGGAACGTCCATCAGGATTGCGCTCGCCACCATGTCGGTCTGCTGCATCCTGTATCCGCTCTTCCTTCTCGGCGTCGGGCATACATTGACGCCGTATTCGGCGGAAGGATCCCTGGTGTACGATGATCAGGGAGACATTGCCGGCAGCGAGCTGCTCGCCCAGGGTTTTTCGAGTCCCGGATATTTTTGGCCCCGGCCCTCGGCAGCTGCATATAACGCCGCTGCGGCTGGCGGCAGCAACCTGTCCCCGGCAAGTCCGGAACTGCGCAACCGGGCGAGGGTGCAAATAGCCAGGTTCGGGGTGGCCGGCGGCGGCCTCATACCCGCCGACCTGGTTACCGCTTCGGGAAGCGGCCTCGATCCGCACATCACGCTGGCCGCCGCAAAATACCAGGCGGACAGGGTTGCCTCCGCCCGGGGTTTGGCTGTTGAAACCGTAACGAAGCTTCTGGAGGAGCGCGCAAGGCGGCCGGGAGGCGCACTCACTCCTGAGCCGCTGATCAATGTTCTGCTGGTAAACATGGAATTGGACAGGTTGGGCAAATGAAATGAACGCCGACCGCGCCGACGATTTCCTCAGCATGATTCGACGGTCACAGCGAGGAAGATTGAAGATATACCTGGGCTACGCGGCGGGCGTGGGCAAGACGTATCAAATGCTCCTCGAAGGGCACCGCATCCGGGAGGACGGAATTTCTCTGGCAGTCGGACTCGTGGAGACACACGGCAGAGCGGAGACAGAGGCATTGCTGGCGGGATTGGATGTGGTCCCACGACGCAGGGTCACCTATCGCGGCATTGATATCGGGGAAATGGATCTCGATGGGATATTGTCCCGTCGCCCGAGCGTGGTGCTTGTCGATGAACTCGCACACACCAATGTGCCGGGCAGCAGGAACGGCAAACGCTATCAGGATGTGGAAGAGCTGCTTGCGGCGGGCATCCATGTCATTTCGACCCTGAATATCCAGCACCTGGAAAGCCTTTATGAAACCGTCGAACGCGTCACCGGGGTCAAGGTGCGGGAGCGAATTCCGGATCGCGTTGTCGCCGAGGCCCATGAACTGGTCAACGTGGACCTCACAGCCGAGGACCTGCGCCGCCGCTTGGTGGAAGGAAAGGTCTATACCAAAGAGCGGATCGAAACCGCCCTGGAATGCTTTTTCAGGACCACAAACCTCGAGCAACTGCGTGAACTGGCCCTCCGCGAACTGGCCGCTCAAATCGATTCCAAAAGTCGCGATCTCCAGAGCGAGGATCTCCCCTCCAGTCCGGATCAGGTCATGGTGTGCTTGAGTTCCAGGGGGCCTGACAGTGCAACCTTGTTGCGTTATGCATCGCGTCTGGCCGGCCGCCTCAACCGAAACTGGCATGCCGTGTATGTGCGGACGTCTCAGGAACGCCCCGCCGCGATCGACGCGGCAACCCAGCGGACGCTGGCAAATACCCTCGCGCTTGCGCAGCAGTTGGGCGCAACCGTTTTCACATTCCAGGGGGACGACATCGTCAAGACGTTACTGCAGTTCGCCAGGGAGTATCGTGTCGGGCACATTGTAATCGGTACTCCGGGTGGAAAATCTTCCTTCCTGAAGCGACTGCGCGGAGACGCGAGCATCGTGGATCGCCTGATCGCTGAAAGAAAGGGGGCCACCATCGTAGTTGTCGACACCAGGGCCGTCACGGAGGAACAGGCGATGTTGTGATGGCATTCTGTCGGGCCGCGATCGCGTTGCCGGAACCGATAATTCTGACAGGTCGCCGCGGTCTCACAATCCGTATTGGCAAGGCAAACTCGAGCGCGAACCGGAACACGGCAGCCATTCATCCGATTGGATTTCGTTGACATAGCGATGCGGGGCGGAGAAGATCAGGGTCGGTCAAACCTGTCATGCTGCAGTCCCGGAGGGGCAGATGAGGCGTATCCTTTCGCTGCTTTGCGGCGCGTTGATCCTCGGGCCGGCGATCGCACGGGCCCAGTTTGCCGGAGCACCATCGATGAAAGTAGCCATCGTCAAAAACGCCTACTCTGGAAACCGGGGTGAACCGGAGCTTTCCAAAGGTCCCGACGCATTGGAAACCGGCGGCATTGCGGGGATGGCCTCCAAAGCCGGCTTCGAACTTGCCGCCTCCCGGGCCGTGCAGCTCACGCCTGAGGAAGACAGGGCGTACGGCGCCTGGAACCGCATGGGCCTGGCCAACGGCCACCTCGGTCGCGCCGTCGCCGCGGTTCTACGCAACGGCGAATTCCCCATCGGTCTGCTCGCCAACTGCAACTCGCTGCTCGGCATGCTGGCGGGACTGCAGCATTCCGGGCCCGACACCCAGCCGCTGCGAGTGGGACTCGTCTGGATTGATGCCCATGCCGACTTCAACACTCCCGAGACCACGCTCAGCGGAATGTTGGGAGGAATGCCGGTGGCTGTGGCAACCGGCCTCTGTCTGACCCGCTTTCGCCTGCAATCCGGGCTCGATCCTGCATTGCCCTTCGCGTACGTCACCATGCTGGGCATCCGCGACGCGGACCCGCTCGAACGGGAACTGATCGACCGGCACCGCATCGAACTTGTGCCTGCCGAGGCGCTCCGGCCGCCGTTCAGCGGCATTCATGCGCAGATGAAGCGGCTGAGCGGGTGGACCGACCTGATCTATGTCCACATTGACATGGACGTGCTGGATCCGGCTGAAGTTTCCGGCCATCCGCTGACTGTCCGAGGCGGGCCGAGCAGTCAGGAGCTTGCCTCTGGGCTCGAGGTGATGTTCCAGTACCGCAAGGCGGCCGCCTTGGGCGTCGCCTCCTACCCGTTTCAGTCGGATCCGGGCGGCAAATCCTTGAAGGCAGCCTGCAACCTGGTCGAGGGGTGCCTCAGGGGAGTCAAAGCATCCAGGTAGGGGATCTGAAGCACGCGGGCAAGTGAGGGCGGGCTTCAGCCTGTCCACTTTTCTTTCGTGGAATTATACGGTTAAAGCGCGCGGGCTAAAGCCCGCGCTCACTGAACACTCGTTCCGGAGATTTGAAGCGCGCGGGCTATTGGGGCGGATTTCGCTCATCATTCTAGGTGATTTCTGAACCGGCCGATGGTATCCTCCCCCCACCCGGAACAGGATAACGGTCACCTATTCTCGTTGGAGGATCTATGTCGAGGCATTTTCGACTTTTACTGATGTGCGCGGCGCTTTCGCTTGTCGCTGCCGGCCAGGTGCTTCTCAGCCAGATACCGGGCAGTGTCCCCGTGGCCACGCAGTTCGAGCAATTGCACTTCCGCTCCATCGGCCCGGCCAGCATGTCGGGCCGCATCACAGATCTCGCAGTGTACGAAGCTAACCCGAGCATCTACTACGTAGGTTCCTCGCACGGCGGCTTGTGGAAAACGGTCAACAACGGGCTTACCTTCACTCCGCAGTTTCAGGACATGGGATTGATCTCGGTGGGCGACGTAGCCGTTTCGCAATCCAATCCAAACCTTGTCTGGCTGGGAACCGGCGAGGGCAACAACCGTCAGAGCCTCTCCTGGGGCGACGGTGTGTACAAATCCACCGACGGCGGAACGAGCTTCAGGAACATGGGCCTGCGCACGTCGTACCACATCAACCGCATCATCATCGATCCCAAGGACAACAACGTTGTTTTCGTTGCGGCGCAGGGAGCACTATTCGGGCCGGGCGGAGACCGCGGCGTCTACAAGACAGCCGACGGCGGCGCCACCTGGAAGCAGGTGCTGAAGGTCGATGAAAACACGGGCGCCAACGAAGTGGTCATGGACCCGACGAACAACAGGATTCTCTACGCCTCGACGTACCAGCGCCAGCGCTCGCAGTGTTGCTTCAACGGCGGCGGGCCGGGGAGCGGGCTGTGGAAGTCGACCGACGGCGGCGAAAACTGGAATCGCTTGACCGGAGGCATACCCAAGGGATCGCTCGGCCGCATCGGCCTCGAGGTGTACCTGAAAAGCCCCAATATTTTATATGCCTCCATCCAGGCCGAAGAGCCTGCCGGAGGCGGCCGCGGAGCCGGCGGAGGTGGTGGAGCCGGCGGAGCTGGTGGAGCCGCCGGGGGCGCCGCAGCGAGTAACAGCGGACTCTATCGGTCCGATGACGCCGGCGCTTCCTGGCAGAAGATGAACTCGGTGAACCCGCGCCCGATGTATTTTTCTCAGGTGCGCATCGATCCCAACAATCCCGACACCGTATTCATGGCGGGCGTCGGCCTGCACATGTCCGTCGACGGCGGCAAGACCGTCGAGACGGACGCGGCCCGGGCGACGCACGACGACGTTCACGCCATCTGGATCAACCCGGCCAATTCGAACCACATCCTGATCGGGCACGACGGCGGCGTCTCCGTGTCGTATGACGGCAGCCGGACGTGGCATTGGCTGCCGAATCTTCCTCTCGGCACCTTCTACCACGTCGGCTTCGACATGCAGTATCCGTACAACGTGTGCGGCGGCCTGCAGGACAACTACGACTGGTGCGGCCCGAGCGCTGTGCGCTTCCGCGCCGGCATCGGCAACGACCAGTGGCAGACGATCCAGGGAGGCGACGGATTCGTCGCCATCGTCGACCAGCGCGACTGGCGCATCGTTTACACCGAATCCCAGGACGGCAACATGACGCGCAAAAACCGGGTGACCGGGGATTCGAAGAGCATCCGCCCGAGCCCCGACAACGTAACGCCGGCGCCTGCAGCCAACGAGCGCTTCCGCTGGAACTGGGACACGCCCATCATCTTCTCGCCCCACGATCCGGGCTCGCTGCTTGTGGCAGCCCAGTACGTGTTCAAGTCCACCGATCGAGGCGACAGCTGGGCAATGATGAGCCCGGACCTGACAACCAATCCGGACCGCAACAACATGATGATCATGGGAGTGAAAACCAGCGAGGTCCGCATCTCGCGAAATGACGGCATCTCGAACTGGCCCACGATCGTCTCGCTCGCGGAGTCGCCGAAACAGCCCGGCGTTCTCTACACCGGCACTGATGACGGCGTGGTGAGCATGACCAGGGACGGAGGCAAAACCTGGGAAAACGTGACCGGCCGGCTGCCGGGATTTCCCGCAGGCGCCTGGGTGTCGGAAGTCGTCCCGTCGCGCTACGAGCCCGGCACGGTCTACATCACCGTGGATGCGCATCGCCTGAACGATTACAACACCTACATCTGGGTGAGCGACGACTTCGGCGCGACCTTCCGCTCCTTGAACGCCAACCTCAAGGGCGAAGTCATCAAGACGCTGACCGAGGACCAGCGCAATCCCGATGTGCTTTACCTGGGCGCCGAGACGGGCATCTTCCTGACACTCGACCGCGGCAGGAGCTGGGCGCGTCTCAAAGCCAATCTCCCGACGGTGCGCGTGGACGAAATCACATTGCATCCCCGCGACAATGCCATGCTGGTCGCGACCCACGGCCGGTCCCTGTGGATCCTCGATCACCTCGAACCGATCCAGGAGTATGCCGCAGCGCAGGCGGCGGAGGCAAAACTCTTCTCCATCGGACCCGCCCTTCAGTGGAAGCCCATGGACGACAAGAACGACGAATTCTGGGGGCACCAGTATTTCCTGGGCGAGAATCCTCCGTTTGAGGCTGTCATTCAGTACCATGTCAAGGCGCAGGCCAACGATGCCAGGCTGAAGATCACCGACAGCCTCGGCAAGGATGTCCGCGAAGTCACCCTGACCGGCGACAGGCTGAAGCCCGGCATCCAGACGGGATGCTGGGATATGCGCGTCGAGCCGATCGCGGCCGCCACACCGCAAGCCGGAGGCCGTGGCGGTGCGGGCGCCGAACAGGCGGCTGGACGCGGCGGCGCTGCTGCAGGTGGAATGGCCGGTGGTCGCGGCGGACGGGGGCCGGTGATTCCGGGTATCCCTGCGCCGCAACCGGAAGCCGGATACATGCCGTCCAATCCTTGCGGGGGCGGAGGCGCAGGCGGGGGCGGAGGACGCGGCGGGGGCGGCGGGAACGCCGGTCCGTTCGTAATGCCGGGGACCTATAGCGTCGCCCTGGTCGTCAACGGCAAACCGGTAGAGACCAAGCCGATCAAGATCGTCGCAGATCCGGAGAGCCAGATGACCGATGTGCAGCGGAAGCGTTACAACGACATTCTCATGGACCTGCATGAAATGCAACGCAAGGGGATGCCCGTGCAGCAGGCGCTCAACTCGGTCTTCCAGCAGATGAGCGTCGTCACCGCGAAAGTGAAAGAATCCACGAGCGCGCCCGCGAACGTAAAAACCCAGTTCGACTCCTTCAACAAGGAGTTTGACGCAGTCCGCGCCAAATTCGGAGTGCCCGCAGGAGCGGGCGGCGGACGGGGCGGAGGCGCCGGCGGTGGTGCAACCGCCGGGCGCGGCGGAGCCCCGGGCGCCGCCGCAGGGGCGGCTGAGGCGGCGGGCCAGGAGATTACGGGCGGATTCAATCCGGCCCAGATGATGGGGTTCGGCGGTGGCGGGGGGGGAGGACTCGTGAGCCGGGCCGGCACGCTGAAGGGCCAGATCATGTCCTTCTGGGAATTGCCCAGTGACACACTCCTGAAACAGTACAACGAGCTGAAGCTGGCGTTTCCCAAGGCCATCCTCGAAGCCAATGCCTTCCTCGCAAAGGGCATGGCAATGAGCGATTCGCTTAAGAAGTACGGCATTGACCTGAACGTACCGGCGCCCGTCAAATAGGCGCAACCTGCAAACCGCAAAGACCTCGAAGACCATGAAGGGCGCCATGTGAGTCCTCCCTGGTCCTCGAGGTCTCTTTTTCAGGAGCGCCAGCGCCCCAGGGAATTCGACAGGGAGCACGGGCTTCAGCCTGTGCGCTTTAGAACGAGTAAACATAAGATGCTGCAGGTGCATTGCTCCTCAGATTAAAGGCAACCCAAAGCGATTGGAGACGTAATATGAATATCCGGCCCGGATTCCGGGCCGTCTGGAATATGAAGTGTCGCGGGAGAACCTCACAGTCAGGAGAAATGCACACATGGACATCCTCTGGCAGGACCTCCGGCAGGCGGCAAGACTGCTGGCGAGAAAACCGGGATTCACTGCGGTCGTCGTACTCGCTCTGGCATTAGGGATCGGGCCCAACACCGCCATTTTCAGCGCCGTCCGCGCCCTCCTCCTGACGCCCCCTCCCTACCACGACCCCGACTCCATCGTAATAATCACCCAGAATCGGCAGGTCACCGGCACCATGCAGAGGGTGCCCGCCGTCTCGAGCGACGATTTCCAGACCTGGCGCCGGGCCACAAAACTGCTGGAGCAGATGGCAATGTACGCCCAGGATACGCTCACACTGACAGGGCACGAGGAACCGGTCCGGCTTACGGGAGCCCGGGTCTCCCCTGCCCTGTTTCCTCTGTTGCGCGTCAACCCGCTCCTCGGTCGCACTCTGCAGCCGGATGAGGAGAGGGCTGGGAACGATCGCGCAGTGGTCCTCAGCTACTCCGCATGGGCCGCCCGGTTCGGAAAAGACGAAGGCATCGTCGACCGGTTCATCAAGCTCGACGGAAACGATTACCGTGTCGTTGGCGTTATGCCGCAGGGCTTCGAGTTTCCCAACAAGCAGGCGGAATACTGGACCCCGATGGTGCTGGAGCAACCGCAGCAGGGGGGGAACGTGCGCCGGGTCATAATGATGCCCGCGATCGCAAGGTTGCGTCCGGGAGTTTCGATCGCACAGGCAGAGGCGGAGGGAACGGCGCTGCTCCGGCCGCCGGCCGGCAGGCAGGACGTGGCGCCCGAACTGCGCGGCGGCACCATTCAGCTCACCACGTTGCAGGACCAGACGGCGCGTCCCATGCGCCCGGCGCTCCTGATCCTGATGGTGTCGGTAGCGCTCGTTCTGCTGATCGCCTGTTCCAACGTTGCGAACCTGCTGCTGTCGCGGGCTGTGGACCGCAGGAAGGAAATCGCCATCCGTGCATCCCTGGGATCCGGGCGCGGGCGGCTGGTCCGGCAAATGCTGACCGAGAGCATGCTGTTGTCACTGCTGGGGGGAGCCGCCGGTCTGCTGTTTGGTTTCTGGTGCATCGTGGCGCTGCCGAAGTTCAGCCCCTCGAACATCCCCGGGCTGGACCGGATCCACATCGATGGCTGGACTCTGGCGATCACCTTCGGGCTGTCTCTTTTCACAGGACTGCTCTTCGGACTCGCGCCCGCTCTCCACTGCGCCCGGGCGGATTTGACCGGCACACTGAAGGAGGGGGAAGCACAGGCCTCGGCGGGTCTGCACCTTTTCCGGCGCAACAAGGCGAGAAGCCTCCTGGTTATGGCGGAGTTCGGACTGGCGCTCATGCTTCTGGTCGGCGCAGGACTGCTCGCCAACAGTTTCCTGATCCTGATCCGGCAAAAGCCCGGCTACAATCCGGAAGGGGTCCTGGCTTTGCAGATCAGCCTGCCGCGCGCACGATATCCACAACCTGATATGCAGCTCGCCTTCTTCGATCAGCTGCTCCAGGCTCTGCGCGGTGTTCCCGGAGTGCAGTCGGCCGGGTCGGCAAATCTGATGCCGATGACCCCGGCCGTAATCCGCATCAACTTCCGCATCCCGGGACATCCCGAGAGCACGGGCCCGGAGTCCATGCCCTCGGCCGGCGTGCGCCTGGTCAGCCCCGGCTATCTGCAGACCATGGGCACCCGCATCATCAGCGGCCGCGATTTCAGCGACCAGGATCGCGAAAATGCGGCGCCGGTCGTCATCGTGAACGAATCGATGGTCCGCCGCTGGTTTTCAGGCGCAAACCCAATCGGGCGCCAGGTGGACCTGAACGGCCCCCGCGAGGTCATCGCGGTCGTCGAGGATGTGAAGCCGCAAGGCCTCGATTCAGAGCCGCAGCCGGAGTTGTACCTGCCGCACCGGCAGTCCGCGCGGATGCTGATGATGGGAGGTCCCGCGAACGCGATGAACGTCGTCGTGCGCACCGGCGGAGACCCCCTCACCCTGGTCTCGTCCGTGCGCGCGCGCGTCGGCGCGCTCGATCCGCAGATCCCGATCTTCAACGTGTCGACTCTGAAGCAGCGGGTATCGGATTCGGTGGCGCAGCCGCGCTTCTACGCTGTGCTGCTGGGAATCTTCGCCGGCCTGGCGCTTGTACTGGCGGCCGTCGGCATCTACGGCGTGTTTTCCTATCACGTGTCTCAGTGCAGGCGGGAAATCGGCATCCGCATGGCACTCGGAGCACAACGGGCGAATCTCTTCTTCCTGATCCTGCGCCAGGGGCTCCTTCTGGCATGCGTGGGTGTCGCAACCGGCTTGGCCGGCGCATGGGCCGTAAACAGCTTCCTGTCAGGATTCCTGTTCGGAATATCGCCGACCGACCCGGCCACCTACGCCGCAGCAGCGGCGCTCATGGTATTCCTCGCCCTCCTGGCAAGCTACCTGCCGGCCCGGCGCGCCATGGCCGTCGACCCTGTCCTCGCCCTCCGGCAGGAGTAGAAGGCAATGGGGACACGGTAGCCTGTCAGCACATCCTATCGCGACACAAGCAGGAAGACCACAGAAGCGGCCAGGACCAACAGGGCGGCCGCAAGCGCCAGCAGGATCGCCCTCCGGACATTGACGTATTTCCGCCCTCCGTCCCGTTCTCCCGGGCCAGGAGGATCCAGCGCAGCGCCAAGCTCCTGCCGGGCATGAGCCATCTGGCGCAACCTGCGGTGCGGCGATTTCTGCAGGCAGCGCCGCATCAACACGCGGATCGGTTCCGGTGTGTCTTCCGGCACCAGGTTCCAGTCGGGATCCGCCTGCAGGATCGCGGTCCTGACTTCGACAAAGTCACTGCCCCGGAATGCTCTTCTGCCCGTCAGGCACTCATAGAGCACGCAGCCGAACCCCCAGATGTCCGTGCCCGCATCGACCTCCTCGCCAAGAATCTGTTCCGGACTCATGTAGGCAGGCGTGCCGAGCACAAAACCCGGCTGGGATATGCCGTCCAGCAGAGACGGTGCGGTCGGCAATACCGCTCGCGCCGGACGGTCCCGCATCGGCTTGGCGAGGCCGAGGTCCAGGATCTTGGCCTTCCCCTCCGGCGTGACCTTGATATTGTCCGGCTTCAGGTCCCTGTGGAGGATGCCGTGCGCGTGCGCAGTTTCCAGGCCTTCCGCGATCTCGCAGCAGATCCGGAGCGCCTCGTCGAGGCCAAGGGTGCGTTCGCGCAGGAACTGCGTCAGCAGTTCGCCCTCCACCCACTCCATCGCGAGGAAATAATCCCTCTCCGTCTGCTCCAACCCGTAGATGCCGGCAATTCCGGGATGATCGAGCGCCGCCATCATCATGGCCTCGCGCTTGAAACGCGCCAACGTCTGCTTGTCCTCAACCAGGATGCTGGGCAGCACCTTTATGGCAACCTGGCGGTTCAGGCGCGTGTCGCGCGCACGATACACGACACCCGTGCCCCCGGCACCCACCTTCTCCAGCAGGTCGTAGTGCAGCAGGGACTTGCCGGCCGGGTATTCCCCGAGATTGGCAGATCCGCTCTCCGCGACCGCTCTGGCTACCACGTCGAGAGCCGGTTGCTCAAACAATCGGTCCGCCGCTTCCTGGTTCCCGAGCAGGATTTCGATCTCGGTCCGGAGTGGGGGGTCGCCCGCGCACGCTTCGTCGAGATACCTGTCGCGCAGATCCGGCCCAAGATTCTCGACAGCGTCATAGATTCTCGCCAGCCGTTGCCACCGTGTCGCATCCATGCGCGATTGCCCTTGCGGTCACGTCAGGTTGCACAGGACCTTATTTCGCGGATCAGCCACACTTTGGCAAGCCGCCAGTCCCTCAGGACCGTGTCTTCCGATACCTCGAGCACCTCGGCCGCCTCTGCAACGCTCAGTCCGCCGAAAAAGCGCAGTTCGACGACCTTCGCCTTCCTCGGGTCGAAGGCGGCAAGAGTCTCGAGAGCCTCGTCAAGGCAAACCAGATCCGCGTCCCGCGGGGAAATGCAGGAGCATCCTTCTTCGAGCTTCACCTTCTGTGCCTGCCCGCCCCGTTTGCTGCAGCCGTGGGAACGCGCAAACTCAACCAGTATGCGTCGCATCAGGGTGGCGGAAACCGCAAAGAACTGGGCGCGCTCCTGCCAGGCAATCCCTTTGGCGTCCACCAGCCGCAGGTATGCCTCGTGGACCAGGTCCGTCGTCTGCAGCGAATGGTCGGGGCGCTCCCGCCTCATGTACCGGCGCGCCAGGCGGTGCAATTCTCCGTATACAAGCGGCATCAGCCGGTCGAGAGCCGCCTGATCGCCACTACTCCAGGCCTTGAGCAGCAAAGTCACTTCCTCAGGGGCAGTGCGCGTCATCGGCCACTCCGGAGTAAGGGCCAAAGGCAATGAGATGTAATGCATTATAGAGGCATGCAGCCAAATGTTAAACAAGTTTTAACATTTCATAATCGGTCTCTCGTCCAGCAGAGAGTAATGGCAGGGATGTGTCCTGTGGACCGACAGGCTCGAAACCGGCGTGTTTTTGTACCTCATTCCGCAGCCGCCACTCTTCCCGGGCTCCTGCCGACAGTTCGCGGAACCGCTTATTCTACAATCTGTTATAGAACGGGATAACGAGTCGAGGGAATCACAGGCTGTGGTCTGGTTCCTGCCGAAGAACCCCAGAATCATGCGCCTTCATTCCGGACATCGGCCCTGTTCCCGGACGCCGGCCTGGGAGATGAGGTCGAATTCCTTTAAGAAACTGCAAAACGCAATGCAGTTTTTCTCCTCGTACTTTCGCATAAATAAGCAAAAGCACTGCAGCCTTACACGTGGAGGAACGGCTCCATGAGGTCCAAGTGCAGACTTGCCCTGGCGGCATTTGCGTGCCTATTAATCCCTTTCCCCTTCATTGCTCATTCTCAGGAAGCCACTCCTCCGTCAGGAAATGTGTCGTCCAGGCTACCGCAGCGGGGAATCAACACGGCAGGGATGAATGCAGAGCATCTCGCAATCTGGGATTCCATCCGCAAGATCATACGGGCGGAGGACAATCTCGGGCATCCGGAACATCCGGTGTTGCACCAACTGTGGGACTGGATGGAGGCAAACGAATCATTCGTTCACATTGAATTCATCAAGGGAGCGGATTTCCAGTTCACAGCGGGTGAGACAATACTGGAAAGGTGCACCCCGGAAATACAGGACTGCCGCGCAACGGTCAGAATCTACCTGGATGCAATCAAAGGCGCGAAGAGGTATGTCAGTGGAACCAAGCCCCTGAAACTAGTCGCATCTCCGGGGGAGGGCTTGGCCGAGCGATGCGCTGAAATCCTCGGACACGAACTGACGCATGCCTACCTGCTGCTGGAAGACCCTCCCTATGCACGTATCTACCGTGAGTTGGAAAAACTGAGTGCCGAATGGTACAGCGCGCGCCGGAGCCTTCCATGACCGAAATTTTATACTGCCGAAATAAAAGGAAAAATGAAGCGAATGCAGTACTTGATGGATCAGCTGGAGGCGCCTGCTCTGAGGGTACAGGCGGCCATCAACATCGAACTTGCGAACGCGACGCGATCCGGGCAAGGCACCGGGATTCTACTGCTCAAAACGATCGTGGCGGCCGCGTGGGATGAGAAATCGAAGTGACCGCTCCGCGGCATCGGACCCCTGATTGTCGTGTATTTCGAGGCGGCGTCGGTCCCTGAAGCTTCCCTGAACCGGTGCAGAGAATCTCTGCTCTATTCCTTTCAAGTTATCGGCGCGGAATTTCGCATACCTTGTCAGCAGGGGGCAACGCCCTCCCGGAGGCCACCATGAGGACCTGCGCGAGCTTGTGGAAAGCAGCAGTGGTTTTCATGCTTCTCACCTTTCGGTCCGGCGGCCTGCCTGCTCAAGAGCTGTTTTCGAGCGATGCAAAGCCGGATGTGCAGGCTGTGATCCCCGTCAAGGGAGGCATCCGGCTGGATCGCCTGAAAAAGAAATATCTCGAGGATTGGAA
>JAFNAG010000685.1 GCA_017860135.1 Acidobacteriota bacterium | reverse complement strand
CCCGAAAACCGGTCGGGACTTATGACGCTGTGTATGGCTTCTTTGTGCAACGAGTGAAATTCGTGGCCGCTGTCAAGCCGGCTTGCTGCCGTGCAGCCTGGCAACCTGGGCTTCGATGACTTCGTCCTCGATCTTGCGGAAGAGGATCTCCCGGGCGCCGAGCGGATGGCCGGCAGGCAGGCGTAAGCCTTCCAGATCCTGCCAGCGCACGTCCCGGTGGGAACCAGGCGCCTGCAGCATTTTCCACAACTTCTCGGCGGAAAACGGCATGAATGGGTCCATCATCACGGCAAGCGCCAGTTGGAGCTGCACCGTAGTGTTGAGCGTCGCGGCGCATCGCGCCGGGTCCTGCTTCAACGCCGACCAGGGAGCGGAATCGTTGAAATACCTGTTGCCGATGCGGGCCAGGTTCATCAGCTCGCTGACCGCGCGTCGCACCTGGAAGTCCTCGAGCAGGCTACCGATCGTCGCCGCCGTACGTCCGATGGCCGCCAAGACCTCCCGATCGGATTCCGACAGCATCTCCGCCGCGGGAATCCTGGCGCCGAAGTGCTTTTCGACGAACGACAGGCTCCGGTTCACCAGGTTCCCCAGGATGTCTGCGAGCTCGCTGTTGTTCCGCACCTGGAAGTCCTTCCAGGAGAAGTCGGAGTCCTTGCTCTCCGGGGCGTTCGCGGCGAGATAGTACCGCAACGGATCCGGAGGGAAAACCTCGAGGTAATCGTCCACCCATACGGCCCAGTTGCGGCTCGTGGAGAGTTTCTCCCCTTCGATGTTCAGAAACTCGTTTGCCGGGATGTTGTCCGGGAGGACAAAGCCGCCGTGGGCCATCAAAACCGCGGGCCAGACGATGGCATGAAACACGATGTTGTCCTTCCCGATGAAATGAATCAGGCGGGTGTCCTGGTTGCACCAGTAATCGCGCCAGCGCTCCGGCTCTCCCCGGTTGCGGGCCCACTCCACCGTGGAGGAGATGTACCCGATCGGGGCATCGAACCAGACATACAACACCTTCCCCTCCGCGCCCTGGAGCGGCACCGGGATGCCCCAATCGATGTCACGCGTGATCGGCCGGTCAGTCAGCCCTTCACCGAACCAGCCGGAGCAGAACTCGCGCACGTTGCTCTTCCAGTGGGCCTTGGATTCCTGCCATCTCTCGAGATCCGGCTGGAACCGGGAAAGAGCGAAGTACCAGTGCTTTGTGCCGCGCACCTCCGGCGCCGAACCGCAGACCTTGCATCTCGGGGAAACCAGTTGCTCCGGCTCGAGCCAGCGGCCGCATGCCTCGCATTGATCGCCGCGCGCACCGCCGTGGTGGCAGTGCGGGCATTCCCCTTCGATGTACCTGTCGGGAAGAAACCGCCGGCAGGAGACGCAATAGTACTGCCGGACGTCCTGTTCCTTGATGTACCCCGATTCGTAAAGCTTTAAAAAAATGTCCTGCGAGATCTTGTGGTGAAGGGGCAGGGAAGTGCGTGAATAGTTGTCGAATCGGATACCGAGCCGGGAAAAGCTCTCTTTCATCATTGTGTGAAAGCGGTCGACTACCTGCTGCGGGGAGATCCTCTCCCGGTCGGCGCGGATGGTGATTGGCACTCCGTGCTCGTCGGAGCCGCAAATGAAAACGACGTCGCTCTTCTTGAGCCGCTGATAGCGAACATAGACATCCGCCGGCATGTACGCGCCGGCCAGGTGCCCCAGGTGCAGAGGGCCGTTCGCATAGGGCAACGCGGCAGTCACGAGTATCTTCTCGGGCAAGGACTTCCTCCTCTCCACGTAAAATCCTGAATCATATCATAGCAGCAGTTCCCGGGGATTTTGGAATTTCTCAAATGCGGAATGTCTCGAATGCGGGAATTGGGCCTCCCGATATCACCAACTCCGCAATCCAAATTCCGCATGCGCCAACTCCGCATTCCGGATTACATATCGGTATAATTGCTTGATCATGGATTTTCCTCATTCTCCAGTAATTCTCCGTGAGTGCCGCCCGGGGGATGTGGACCGGCTGCTCGAGATCGACCGCATCTGTTTCCCGCCGGATCAGGCGTATTCGCGTGCTGAGATGTTGTTCTACCTCAAGCGCAGGTCGTCGATCGGATTGGCGGCGGAACGGGATGGAGAAATCCTGGGCTTTGCCATCGGTCATGTTGCCGGCGGTTCCATCTCCCGCGTTATCACCCTGGATGTCATCCCCGAGGCGCGGCGCTGGAAAATAGGAACGGGGCTGATGGAGGCGCTTCACGGGGAATTTCGCAGTCGCGGCGCAAGCCGGGCCGTGCTGGAGGTGGACACCGCCAATACGGGGGCCCAGCGCTTCTACCACACATTCGGATATAAGCCGACGCTTACAGAATGAGTCTGGACCTTTGACCGGCACAGAGCGCGTCCGCTGCCGCGGTGACTCTATTATCTTTCCCTGTGGGCATGGGCTTTAAAAAGTGAGCACGGGCTTTAGCCCGTGCGCTTTAGATCTCCTTATTTACCCCGACCGGATGTGTATTCGTTTTAAAGCGCGCGGGCTAAAGCCCGCGCTCACTAGGCTAAAGCCCGCGCTCACTAGGCTGAAGCCCGCCCTCACTATTTGGGGGTTCACTTGTCGCGAGACTGATAACCTTGGCGGGTGCGGAGCTTGAGCTCGTCGGGTTTGCCGTCCCCGTTGATGTCGGCCTTCACCTCGACCCGGATCTTGCGATACTTTCCGTCT